>NHCD02000007.1 GCA_002168105.2 Phycisphaera sp. TMED24 | reverse complement strand
GTCAACGAGCAAAATGCTTTCTGGGTGAACAAGAACCAATCGGAAGCC
The DNA here is from genome assembly GCA_002168105.2 of Phycisphaera sp. TMED24. GTDB lineage: Bacteria > Planctomycetota > Phycisphaerae > Phycisphaerales > SM1A02 > UBA8653. Next base: position 85,751 of record NHCD02000007.1, on the reverse strand, counting down.
ACACCCGAAGTGGTAAACCTTGGCAGTGGTGTGACCCGTTACACCTGGGGACCAGGCGTGGGTTGTCATGGTGTCCAACACTTCCGAAGACAAGGCGGCGGACACGACGTTCCTGGCTTTGCCGCGTCCGCGATCTGGGATTTTGTTTCTGCCTACGACATTGACGGAGAGATTGGGTGCGGCGGACCACGCCCTTGTTGCTTCTTTGATGGCAGTTGCACGGTGGAATTGCCAGCTGACTGCTCCGCCAGTGGTGGAACCAGCAACGCTGGTGACTCTTGTGAACCGCAGCCCTGTCCTGAGCCATCCACCGGTGCGTGCTGCTTTGGTTCAAATTGTTCCCTGCTCAGCCCAGAGTCTTGCGCTTCCAGTGGCGGCTCGTTTACCGGACTGGGTTCGGTGTGTGAATCTGGATGCGAACCCGGAGCATGTTGTCTCGGTGAGACTTGTGCACTTCTGGCCCCGGGGGTCTGTACGTCGTTGGGTGGCACCTTCGGTGGAGGCGCGTGTGCGAAGAATTCTTGCTCGGTCTCGATCCCGGGGGATCTGGACGGCGACGGTGTTGTGGGATTCAACGACTTGGTGCAGATCCTTGGCGTTTGGGGCATCTGCTCTGGCTGCCCGGAAGACTTGGTCGAAGATGGAGTGGTGGGTCTGAACGATCTGCTGGTCGTTCTCTCAAACTGGTCTTAACCGCTGCCTTACTTATTTTCTCCTCCCTTTTCATCGCTTTTTGAGCGAGACTGGTGGCATGACCCATTTCTTGTTGGTGATGCTGTCTCAATTGTTGCCCGTGGATTACACCAACCATGCCCTGGTGACCTTCACGCCGCAATCCACGCTTGAAGCAGAACGCATTCGAAGTTTGGGCCGGTTTGCCGGATGTTGTGAACCGCGCGGCTTGGGCCCGCAACATCGGGTGCTGACTCCAGCGGAATTGAATTTGGCCACGCAGATGGGCCTGTCCTTTGAAGTAACCACGCACAACGTGGGGCAAGCCATTCATGAGGCCCGAGCGCCGCAAGGTGTGGCGGGCACATCGTTCTTCGATGATTACCGAACCAACGAAGAAATTGACGTTTATCTCGATCAGCTGGTGGCCACCTACCCTGGGGTGACTCGGTCGGTCGCTGGTGAGAGCATCCAAGGTCGTCCGCTTCATTTTCTTCGCTTCGGATCAGGATCCCAAACTGTGGCCATTACCGCGGGCCAGCATGCTCGCGAATGGATCAATCCTGCCGCCACGCTTTGGATGGTGGAGGACATCCTGCGCCGAGCCAATGAAGGCGATCGAGAAATCGTTGATTTGTTGGCACGCACCAATTGGCTGGTGGTGCCCATTTCCAACCCCGATGGGTACGCCTACTCCCACACCAGCGATCGTCTTTGGCGAAAGAACCGACGCAATATTTTTCCAGATGTGGGGGTCGATCTGAATCGAAACTGGGGCGCCGGCTATGGCGGTCCCGGAAGCAGTTCCAATCCTTCAGATGAAACCTATCGCGGCCTGAGTGCTTTTAGTGAGCCGGAAACTGCTGCGCTTCGAACTCTGCTCGAAGCCGAAGAAAATCTCTTGATGTGTTTGGACATCCACAGCTTTGGCCAGCTGGTGTTGTCTCCTTATGGGTATCAGGATTCCGAGCCCACGGAAGGCATGGGACCCATGTTGTCCGGACTCGCTTTTGACGCGGCCCTTGACATGTTGGGCACCCACGGATCGCTGTACACCCCGATTCCAGCGCACGACCTGTACCTGGCAAGTGGTATTGCTTCCGATTGGTCGTGGGATGACCTTGGGGCGCCATCGTGGACCTTTGAATTGCGTCCGGTTGGGGGAGTTGGCTTCTTGCTGCCTCCCGATCAGATTGTGCCCACCGGCGAAGAATTGACAGAGGCTGTTCGTTCGTTGGCCGAGCGCTTGCTGTTGGGCCGTGGCCGACCCATCGCAGGCCCATCCGGACTTACCAGCCAATTGGACCCGCGTCTGGTGGGTGTTGTGGAGCCGTTGCCCGGTCGCACGATGCAGGGCGCAACGCTCTATGTGGATGCTCCTGCCGGTCCGCTCGGGTTCGTCACGGAAGATTTGGGAGACAATCGAATCGCCGCAAACGTCGCGGGCGTCTTGTCTGAATGCACCGCCGAAACCACATGGTGGTTGGAAGCGTTCGACAATGAAGGCACCACCTATCGAATACCACTGGATGGTGGGTACCCGATCCAACAAGGGTCAGGCGGACTGTTGTTCAGCGCTGACGGCGAAGCTCCGATTGGTCTCGAAGTGATCAACAGCCCAGACCTGTCCGACGGCGCTTGGTCACGTGGGGTTCCGGCCGGGGCAGGAGACCGTGGCGACCCGACCAGCGACGCCGACGGCTCCGGTTCATGTTGGTTGACCGACAACGTCTCCGGCAACTCGGATGTGGATGGGGGGAGCACCACCTTGCGAACCCCCGTGGTGGCCGGCGTGGATGAGAACACTCGCGTGACCTACAGCCGTTGGTTCCATACGGTTGCCGGAGGCAATCCGGGTCAAGATTTCTTTGTGGTGGAAGCCAGCTTTGATGGCGGACAGACTTGGCAACAGGTGGAGGAGGTCGGCCCCGGCAACGCCGACTGCGGAGGCGGTTGGCACCAAGTGACGGTGCAAGCTTCCGATCTGGATGGGTTTGTACCGACGGATGTCTTTCAACTTCAGTTCACGGCGCGGGATGACAATCCAGGTTCTGTGGTTGAAGCCGCGGTCGATGCGATCGTGATCGATCAAGTGAGTTGTAATGTGCTGACCGAAGATATCGATGGCGATGGCACGGTTGGGTTTGGCGACTTGGTCCTGCTTCTTTCGAGCTTTGGGGCATGTGACAGTTGTCCAGCGGATTTCAATGGAAACGGTTCGGTCGATTTTGAGGATCTTGTACGCCTGCTCTCAGCGTGGAGTGCGTAACTGACATGGCGCAAGGCACCACGATGGTTTGCACGAATTGCCAGTTCTCCCTTGAAGCATGGGAGGACGGAATCCCTACGGGATCGATGCAGACAAGTTGCTCATTGAAGGCTTAAGCAGACAAGAAGCAAAGGTGAATTTTTATCATCCCCAACCGCCACCGGATGGCGCGTTTGAGTTTGGTGTTGATGTGCCGCATCTCTGTCTGGCATGTGCTTTTGAATTTTGCGTTGATAACGAAGAGCCCACGTCGACATGTCCATCCTGTCAGTCGCCAAAGATTTGCGATCTCTGGGAACTGGAATCCAAGACGTGTCCTAAATGCAGACGAGGGACGTTTGTTTCGGATGGGTTCATGATTTCTTAGGTGGCTTGCATCCGGTGATCCAAGTGCCGCTTGTGGTGCGATCACTTGCCTCGGCATCTCCAGTGTTGATGAGACCGGCCGGCTCAAACAACAGAACGTGGCACTCCTGTTCGGCGACGGGGCGGTGCTCCACACCCCGTGGAACCACAATCATCTCGCCTTCACACAGTGCAACGGATCGGTCGCGAAATTCCATCGTGAATTCTCCGTGAACCACCAAGAAAAGCTCGTCTTCGTTTTCGTGCGCATGCCAATCGAAAGCGCCTTCGAATTTGGCCAGTTTGACTTCTTGTCCATTCAGCGAGGCAACGATTCGGGGGGACCAATGCTCGTGAATCGAGGAGAGTGCCTTTTTCAGGCATAGGGGTTGTCGGCTCATACCGAGACCTTAGCGGCACCGGTTATGGATAGACGATGGTTCGAGATCCAATGGTGGTCACTCGGTGTTCAATGTGCGAACGCACGGCCTCGGCCAAAGCAACCCGCTCGAGGTCACGACCCTTGAGTCGGATGGTTTCCAAACTGTCTCGATAGGACAGATTGTCGGTGCGCTGGGCAATGATGGGGCCGTCATCAAGGGTACTGGTGACGTAGTGGGCGGTCGCGCCAATCATTTTGACGCCGCGTTCCATCGCCTGTCGGTAAGGATCGGCTCCCGGGAACGCGGGAAGAAAAGAGTGATGCACATTGATGATTTGTTCTGGCAGCTCATCCACAAACCACGCCGGCAAGATCCTCATGTAGCGAGCCAGAACCAGACACGCCGCACCCGATTCAATGAACAGTTCATGCATTTTTCGAAAATGCAACTCTTCGTTGTTGGGGTCAAAATCGACGTGATGAAATGGAATCCCTACCGCAGAACATGCGGGGGCCGCGTTGTCGGCATTGGAGGCGACCCCAACAATGTCAAGATTCAGTTCGCCCGCGGTAGATCGCGCGATGAGATCATGAACACAGTGCAAGGACCGGCTGCAGAACAGGAAGGCCTTGGCCTTTTGGTGGTGGTCTTTGATGTTCCATGTGGATGTTTTGGCAAGAGTGCTGTCAGACCATTTGGTTCGGATCACGCCCACAGGGACGTTGCCAACCTCAAATTCTGTTCGAAGGTGGAACAGATCGTGGTCGGGGTCACTGTGTTGGTTGAGATCCGTAATGTTGCACCCCGTCTCCGAGAGGAAACCAGAGACTTCCGCTGTGAGCCCGGGTCGGTCCGGGCACCACATTGTGAGTGAGGCATCTGACATTCAGGTGGGCCAGTTCAAGCCGCGACGCGACCGGCAAATGTCGCCAAGGTTTCGTCGACACTGGAGACGGTGCTGAAAATCGGAAAGATCTCGCTGCAATAGAACTCTTGTTCAAAAGCCGAACGTCCCGCAGTGCAATCCGAAAGGATGCTGACGTTGTACCCCTTGTCAGCAGCGACTCGAGCGGTGGAATCGATGCAGACACTGGTAACTACGCCGGCGATCACCACGTTTTTGACGCCACGTTCGTGCAGAAGACTGTCCAGACCCGTGTTGGAGAACGAGCAAAGCCCTTGCTTTCCTGGAAGTTCAACGATTCGGTCGCTGAATTTTTGCAATGCGTCGACGGTGCGAGAACCGGGGGAGGACTTCCGGAACGCCCCCAACTCTTTGATGGTCTTCAGGATGCCCACCGGGTTTTCGAGTTCCCGATAGTCATCGGTAAAAGCGATGGGAGTGGATACCACCGTCACGCCCGAGAACAAGGCCCGTTCAAGGAGACGAAGGGTGTTTGGCAGCACATTGCGGTTTTGGATTTCCTCACCGACCGCACCGTGCAGCAACCCGTCTGCACGGAAGAAGTCATTTTGATAACCGACAAGGAGGATGGCTGTTTCTGTGGGATTCATCTGCATGTTTGATGAAGTCGGATCGATTTCATGCCGACTTCAGTGCCATGTTGGAAAACGCCGCCAATTCGGGTCATTCCACCGAGGAGCTGTTGCTCTTCTTGGATACACCTGGCCGCTTTCCCTCATGGATTGCTCCCCTGGACGCCCTGGCGGCCAAACGAACCGTTGTGGGCGAAGAGGAAGCGGTCTTTCCGTACCTCTCCATGCATCCTTGTTCGGCCGTGCTGACCACCGACGACTCGGTGTTGCGTCTTGGCACCCGCATGCCGGAGTTTTTCCGCGAGTTGGTGGAGACGTATCCTGGACTCACCGTGCTTGTGGTGTGCCACCAGAACGTTGATCCGGCTCTGAAAAAAGCGGTGCTGCATTCCGATCAAGGCAAAGTCATCTTGGTGTCAGCCCACGAAGATCCCACGGTCCCAGTGGAGTACCTGCGTTGGGTCCTGGGTCTCGAAGAAGCCATGGGGGACAGGCCGGCGGTTCAAATTGTTCCAAGAATCGAGCAGTTCCTCCAAGAAGACCGCCTGCAGCCACATTTTCAGCCCATCGTTGATTTGAGCACTGGATCGATCAGGGCATATGAGGCGCTGGCCCGTTCACGAAGCCAATCGGTGTTGGGCAATCCCGGACTGCTGTTTGCGTATGCCGCGCGGAAAAATCTTCACCGTCGTCTCGACGCCATGGTGGCTCAGTTGGCTATCGAAGAGGCCCGCCAACTTTCTAAGCAAGCGATGCTCTTTTTAAACATTCAGCCCCGCTCGTTGACGGATGTTGACTTTGCCGAAAGACTTCATGCGGCCGTGATGGCTGGAGGCCGCCAGCCCAGTCAGGTATGCATTGAATTAACCGAGCAAGAGGACAGTCGGAACCACCAGCGATTCCTCGGATCGGTCCGTACGCTTCGTGAGCGTGGGTTCCAATTGGCGGTTGACGATTTTGGCGAGGGCAACGCCAACCTTGAGTTGGTGCACGAAGTTCGGCCTGAAGTGGTCAAGATCTCCGGACAAATCTGCCGCCATGTGGAATCGAGTGGCCTGGCTCGATCCATGATTCAAGCGGTCACTGCGATCGCGAGAGATTCCGGCGTGCGCACTATTGCCGAATTCATTGAATCCGAGTCGGCTCGACAACTTTTGCAGGATTTGGGCGTTGATGATGGGCAAGGTTGGCATTTGGGCCGCCCCATGCCGGCGCAGATTTGGACTGAAGAACGTCCAGCTGCTTAGGTCACCTCGTTCGCCGGCGTCTGTTCAGGCGAGATCCTCCCAGAAGCAAGCCGAACCCAACTCCAGGATTTGGCACCAAGGCAATCGACCAGTCTTCCACGTCGACCTGAAGCGGGGGTTCTTGTCCTTGTCCGGCGAAGGAGAGCGTTCCAGTTCCCTCCAGGAGTTGCCCATCCCAATCCTCAGTGATGTCTGTTCCAGAGAGGACTCCGGTCACGCTTCCTGAGTCGAGGTCAGGGGGAAGAAAGATCGGCGGAACGGTGCTGTCTTGGGTGTAGGTGCCTAGAGGCCATGAAAAAAATGGCCAATGGCTGAGTTCCATGGACAAGTCTCCGATGTCGGCCCACAGACCAGGCACGTACTGGTACTCGACTGTTCCCGAACCGGAAAAGGAGAACAGCTCAGAACCTTCAATCTCTGGATCTGCAATCAGTCCGCCATTCCCAAGCATGGTGATTCGAAGATTATGGCTGGATCCATTTTGCTCATAGGACAGGTTGGCGGTGAATTCATACAGGTCGGCATGAGCCAGAGCGGTGAGGCTGATGCTGAGCAGAATGGAAATTCTGGTTCCCATGGAAATCATGGATTCCATCGTGACAGAAATGTCATTCAACAAAAGCATGATCTTCAAAAAATCAACCCGCTACACTTGCCTCTTCGTGTCTTCTGCCCGCCCTGCCATCACGCTTCTCGGTGCCGCAGGCGAAGTTACGGGTTCATGTTCGTTGGTCGAAGCAGGTCGAAGCCGAATCGTTGTGGATTGCGGCATGATCCGTGGTTCGTGGGAAGACGAGCAGCGAAATCTGACTCTTCCCAAGATTGATTGGCGTTGGGTCGATGCCGTGGTGCTTACCCACGTTCACTTGGACCACTGCGGGCGTTTGGCCATGCTCTTTCGACACGGATTCGAAGGCCACGTGTATTGCACTCCAGCGACCGCAGAAATCTTGCCGCGTTTGGCCAAAAGCAGCGCTCGCCTCCAGCGGACCAAGTTGGCGGAATTTCACGCCGGTGGAAAGCCCGGGTTGCCGGAAGACGCTGAAGAGCCGCCGGTTCTGTTTTCTGAACGCGAGGCTCAACTGCTGGCCGAGCGCCTTCGTCCGATCCCGTATGGCTTAACCGAACAATTGACGGAAGATGTCATGCTTCGATTGGAGCCCGCGGGGCACATCGTTGGCGCAGGTGTTGTGCACTTGGAGTGCGGGACTGGTACCGAAAGTGCTCGCGTGGTCTTTTCGGGCGACGTGGGTTCCAAGCATGTTCCTCCGATGGCAGCGCCGCTCTCTCCAAAGGCCGCTGACATCTTGGTGTTGGAATCAACCAATGGTGGCCGAGTTCGTCCCAAAGATGCCGATCCGGACGCTCAACTTGCTGCAATTGCTGCCGACGCTTTTTCCAAAAATCGAAGAGTGCTGTTCCCCACCTTTGCCATAGGTCGTGCTCAGAATTTCCTGTACCGGTTTGCAAAGTTGAGTCGAGCGAACAAATTGCATGTTCCGGTTCTGTTTGACGCGCCAACCGCGATCTTTGCCACCGGGGTGTATCGACGCTACAGCGAGCAGTACCGGCCCGAACTCGCCCGACAAGCCCAAGCAGGTGATGATCCGCTTGATTTTGATGAACTCCACTACATCTCCAAGCGGCGTGAGATGAAAGAAGTCAAACGTTCCCGCGAACCTGCTTTCGTTATGGCCGGCAGTGGTTTTTGCGACGGGGGTCCCATCATGGAGCATCTTCGTCATGGTCTTCCGAATCCCGATTACACCGTGGTCCTGGGCGGATTTACGGCTCCAGATACCTTGAGCCGTGATTTGGCCAACGGCGAGCGGGAAGTCTCGGTCGAAGGCACCAAGATTCAGGTGGAGGCGCAAATTCTTTCGCTGGAAGGCATGAGTGGACACGCCGACGGCGGCACCATCGTGGACTGGGTGCATGGCATTCAGGACGCCCCAAGCATCATCATGTTGAACCACGGTGAAGATGAGGCCCGGTTGGCGTTGGCCAAGCGTTTGGAAGCCGTCCGAGATTGGCGGGTCCTTCGCACTGCTGGCGAAGAACGGGTTGAGCTCTAAACTGAACCCACCTCTTTATGCCCGAACTTGTGCAACAACTTCCTGATGGCCCCATCGATTTCATCGGTGATGTGCATGGCGAGTTGGAAGCATTGCAACGGTTGCTATCTCACTTGGGATACCGGCCGGATGGCAGTCACCCGGACGGTCGACATTTGGTCTTCTTGGGCGACTTGGTGGATCGTGGACCAGATTCGCCGGCGGTGGCGTTGCTCGTGCGTCAGTTGGTCATCAACGGCTACGCCAGTTGCATCCTTGGCAACCACGAAATGAATGTGTTGTTGGAAAAGAAACGCACCTACAACCGTTGGCTGGGTCATTGCGAAGGCATGCCTGGTCCTTTGGAGCAAGCACCCCAACAGATCGCTACTGATGGTGATCGCATCAAGATCTTGGACTTCTTCCGCACACTGCCGGTGGTATTGGAGCACGATGCCTTGAGGGTGGTGCATGCCTGCTGGGACGCTCGTGCGGTCGAGGTTCTTCGTCGGTCCGGACCAGATGCCGACGTTGTTTCGTGTCTCCGGGTTGCGGACGATGCCCTCCGTCGGGCCACGATGGTTGGCGCATCGGACCCTTGTGCCAAAGCCAATCTCAATCCAATCCGTCGATTGTTGTGTGGTCCGGAGATTCCCGCATTCGAGGGGGCGTCGCGTCAAACCATCCGGACGCCATGGTGGGAAACCGACCATGGCGATGACCGAGCCTGTGTTTTTGGTCACTACTGCCGGGTCTTTTTGGGAGAGGGACCAGCAGCTGAAATCGAGAGACGCGAGCATCCATTTGGGGGAATGAAACAGCGTTGGACTTGGGCCTCCAAGCGAACCATCTGCGTTGATTTTGGCATCAGCCGCCGCTGGTCTGAGCGTTTGGCGGGAAGAGACCCCAATCTCTTTCAAACCCGTTTGGCCGCTTTTCGTTGGCCTGATGAGGTCTTGGTGGATGATCTGGGACACATCATTCAGCCCGGAGCGGCGGATGAGGGCGTTTTTCTCTGAATAAGGCTCCGCCGGGCGAACGCCAGGCCGCCGAAAATAAAAAATCTGGAAAACTTGGCGGTCCGGCAGTGATGGCTTCGCCACCTCTTTTAGCAACTGAGCCGAAAGGGGTTTCTTCCATGCTTCCATCTTCAAACACTGTTTCATCTTCTTCTTGTTCCGTGACCGTGACCGGTCAGAATTCGGACCCGATGGTCCATCCTCGGGTCTCCGTGGGGCTTTGTGCCACGGTGGCCGCCAGCCTCCTGATGTCCTCGGCCCACGCCGTTGATGTTGATGGGGTGATTACCGTCGACAATGCGTACGGCTTTGCCTTCGGCGATGCCAACGGCATTACCTCATCCAGCTATTACGGGGGCCTTCGCAACACAAGTGCCGGCGACATCTCCAATGGTGCTCCGGTGTTGTATTCAGGTCCTACTGGGCCCGGATTCACCAATCCTGGGGTTGGTCCAGAGCTGTATGACCTTCCAAGTCTCGCCCCACCCGATTACATGTACTTGATTGCCTGGTCGGACGACAGTTCGTATCAGGGGGCGATCGGGTCGTTCACCATTGGTTCCACTTCGGTGGGCACCTTGCCCAACACAGGGTGGGAAGTGTTTGCCACCGGAATCGACCTTGATTCCACGGTGGCCTCGGACACGTTGACCACCGATCCGGCCGATGTCCAACTCATCAACGACCAAATCGCAATTGCCAACGCCAACGCGGGAAATACCGGCACCAGCATTGGTTGGGTTGACGAGAACGGCATGTTGCCCAATGGGTCACTTGGACTGGGGGAATTGGCTTTCAGTATCGACGACAACACCGGAGGCAGTGGCGGTCAACTTCCTTTTGGTGCCATTCAAGGCATCCCCAGCAACGCACGTTGGATGTGGTACAACGAAGACCCGGTCAACATTTCCAATCCTTTCGGAGCATCATTTGGGGGTGGTCCTGACGGGCATAAAGAATTCTTGATCTTCCGTATTCAAGTGGAAGATGTGTTGCAGCAGATCACAGGCTGCTGCTGTTGGGTTGACGATGCCGGCAACCAAGTGCAATCTCAAACCAGTGAAGCGGATTGTCACGCCTTGAGCGGGGTCTACGCCGGTGACGGTGTGGATTGTGAAGACTTCAACTGCCAACAAATCACGGGTGCTTGTTGCTTCTTGAAAGACTTTGGTGTCATGTGGTGCCACAACAACTACACCGCGTCCGATTGTGCCTCGTTGCCACTTTCGACTTTCTACCCCGGACAAAGCTGTTCCGACATTCCTTGTGACATGGAGCCCACATTGGGGGCGTGCTGCTACGAAGACCCCGATTTGGGTTGGAACTGTGTGGAGACCGATGAGTTCAAGTGCGTGGAAGCGTTTGGTGGTGTTTGGTACGCCGGCCAACCTTGTTCTTGGATCGATTGCCCACCCGCTCCTCCCACCGGTGCATGTTGCTACGAAGACCCTGATTTGGGGACGTTGACTTGTGCTGACAATGTGGAAGAGTTCAAGTGCCTTCAGGTCTTTGGTGGGACCTGGTACCCGGGCCTGACTTGCGTGGACATTGCCGATGAGTGCATGGATCCACGGGGCGCTTGCTGCTTCCAGAATCCAGATGACGGGTCCTACGACTGCATTGACAACATCACTGACTTTGAATGCAGTGAGTATTACAACGGCACTTGGACTGGTGGTGCGACATGTGCTGAAGTGGATTGCTGCCCCAAGCTCGGCGCGTGTTGTGTGAAGGATGTCTGCGTTCAAACCACCACGGACAGTTGTGATGCTGCCGGTGGAACCTGGATGGGCATGGGTCTTCCTTGTGACCAGGCCGATTGCCCCGAACCCTGCGTCTTCGATGTCACCGGAGATGGTTTGGTCAACTTCAGCGACCTGATCGCCATCATCAACAACTGGGGACTGGTCTGCCCGTAACTGTCCATCCTGCTCTCTCTTTCTGCCAGGGCCGGTCGTTTGACTGGCCCTGGCTACGTTTGGGCCCGCGGCAATTCACGCCAGCAGGTGGTGTATTTCGGAGAACAATGTTCACGCTTCATACGCCAACCTTTGGGCGTCACACCGGTGGCAGCCGGTCGCAGCGTGCCCGCACCCATTTTTCGATTGACCTTATCAAGGGCGGCCATCAGCCGATCGTCACGCGGGTGGTCTCGAGTATCAAACAGGCCCCCCTGGATTTCACCAAAAGAAAGATCTCCCAGCATGACGCCAGCTTTCTTGTAGTGAAACCCTTGACGCCACGCGAATCGTGTCAGCCGCATGGCTTCACGAAGAACGATGGGGGTGGACGCGGTGGCGGGAAGAAACGCTGCCGTTCCTCCGCCGTGGTACTGCGGCAAATCGTCCCGGAATCGGTTGGTGGACAAAAAGACCGAGACTTGTCCGGCGGTTGCTCCTTCGTGGCGTAATTTTTCGGCGGCCCGGACCGCATGATTGGCGATGGCTTCTGACATCTGTTCGAAGTCAGTCACCATGTCACCAAAAGAGCGAGAGCGCACCAGAGTTTTTCGTGGTGGAGCTACGTCTTCGAGTTCTTGACACACCAGCCCCCGAAGTTCCAATGCGGTTCGCTGGGCCACGACATTAAATCTTTTTCGCAAGTCATCGGTGGACATGCGGGCCAAGTCCAGGGCGGAACGGATGCCCAAGCCTCGAAGTTTGGCGCCCCAGCGTGACCCTACGCCCCATACATCTCCCACATCGACCGAATCCAGCGCCAAAGCCCGATCAGGATCGGTTTCGGGCAGTTGGAACACGCCTTGGGTGGTGGGATCCTTTTTCGCAATGCGGTTGGCCAGTTTGGCCAGCGTCTTGGTCGGAGCGATGCCAATCGAAATAGGAATGCCCGTCCATTGTTTGACTTGATCTCGAATGGTTCGGCACAGGGATTCGGCATCCAAGTGGTCCAGTGGTCGAAGATCGAGGAACACTTCATCGATGGAATAAATTTCGACATCCGGGACAAACTCCAAGATGGAACGAACCACTCTTCGCGACATGTCGTCGTACAGCGTGTAATTGGAAGATCGAACCACCACTTGATACCGATCAAACCGATCGCGGCACTTGAAGGCGGGCTCGCCCATACCGATGCCCGCATCTTTGGCTTCTTGTGATCGCGCTACCACGCATCCATCGTTGTTGGACAACACCACAACGGGTCGCCCTTCAAGCTTTGGCTCGAAGACCCGTTCGCACGACGCGTAAAAATTGTTGCAATCCGCCAGGGCGTACATCGGGTTACGGTCGGTGGACGACAAAGGTCACGACGCCCCAAATGCGCACATCGGTTGCTTCTCCGACCGCAATGGGCCGGTAGTTCGGATGCTCTGCTTCCAAAGCAAGTCCATCATTGGTTTGGGACAACCGCTTCAACGTGAAGTCGCCATCAACAATGGCCACGACCACCAATCCCGGTTGGGGAGGCGCCGCTCGATCCACAATGAGCAGGTCACCGTCGTGGATGCCGGCCCCGACCATGGAGTGCCCGGCCGCCCGGAGAAAAAAAGTGGCGTGGGGGCGATGGATCAGCTCTTCGTTCAAATCGAGAGAGCGTTCCATGTAATCGTCGGCGGGGGAGGGAAAGCCAGCCTGCACGGTGCCAGCGAGCAGGGGGCGGGACAGCGGTGACGCCCCAAGAGCGGGGGCGTAGGGGGTGGAGGGGAGCATGGGCGAAACCCTAACAATCACCGTACAAAAGGCAAGATAAACTGAGTGAATCGGTTCTTATGGGCAAATTTCGCTGGTCAAAGGGCCTCAGACGGCCTCAAATCATCTGACAAGCATCACGAGCAGGGCACTCGCCCCCGCCAATCTGCCCGCCTCGGGCAAGGTGTTCATCAGAGAGATGTCTGGATGGGATCGAAGGGTGAAGTTGATTCAACACGGCCCCCACCGTGCCAGCAAGAACAAGATGTCGGCGAACTCCACGGCTCCGTCGCCATTGGCGTCGGCTTCGGGGTCGGTCGAGCCAAAAGCGCCCAAGACTGTGAGCAAGTCTGTGAAGTCCACGGCGCCATTGCCGTCTAAATCTCCAGCGCAACACTCGTAGTTTTCGTCCCAAAAATCCAGCAAGAGCTCAGCGGTGGCGTAGGAACCCAAGTTCAGTTGGGTGGCAATGGTTTCCAATTGAGACAGCGCGACAATTGGGTTGCAGGCCTCGCCCGCGATTTTTCGATTTTGGAACAGCCGGAAGATGGATTGGTAAGCGCTCGGCGGCGCCGTGCTTCCGGTCAGTCTTTGCAAAGCGATGAGGTCTTGGAAGCCACGTTCAACGGTTGGCTCGAAAATGGTGCCTTCGCCGAAGTCATTCCAAGTGGTGAGCTGCACCATCTCGATGTTGTCTTCGTTGGCGAGGGCGGCATCGATGGTGTCTTCGAGCGTTGCGCCATCTTCGTAGGGAATTTCAAAGCCAATGATGTCGCCTACTCCACCTTCTTCGTAGAAATCGATGAAGCTGGGGTACACCGCTCCCACGGCTCGATTCAAACTTGGGGCTCGATTGTTGTAGAAGATGTTCAACAGGGTGAGATGGTTGTCGAGGGCTTCATCTTCCGTGGGCCAGTAGAACTCTCCGTCTCCGTTGATGCCCACCTCACCACTTTGATACTGCAGGGGCAGAAACTGCACCGGTTCCCCAGCCGCCGACAGGATTTGGTTCCAAGCGCTGGGGTACTCAAAGGTGATGGGTCCAAAGTTGAAAAACCAAGGCTCGTTGGTTTGGCCATCTCTGGCATAGCTGGGCAGGTTGAAATAGTTGTCCCGGCAGTAGGCGACGTTGGCCACCGCATTCCCGATGTTGGCGCTGAATCTGTCCTCCAACATCACGGCGAAGTCAAGACCATAGGTCTGGACCTGATTGGCAATCGCGTCGGAGTTGCGAAGCAAACCACCGATGTCACCATTGGTGCCTTGCGTCCCATACCAATCGATGATGATGCCATCGATTCCTGCAGCTTTCATCAGGAGCAAGTGGTACTCGATCACGTCGGGATCACTGGAGGCGTACGGTCCAATCAAGGGATAGAAATGACTCGCAATGTCTCGCTGACCATCGGGAAGGATGATGTTCGGGTTGCGATTTTGCAGCGTCCAGTGGTATCCCCACTGCCCCGGCGCTTCAAGATTGGACTCTGGTGTTTCAAACCATGGCATGTAATGGGCGAACACCGGTACGTCGGTACCTCCCGCCACAAGACACGCCGTGATCGTTGCCAACATGAATTTATCTTACGCCACCATTGATTCACGACAAACGGAATCAGGTCAACTGATGCACAAATCCCGCACAACCCGACCATGCACATCGGTCAACCGCATCTCGCGACCGCCATGGTTGATGGTGAGTGATTCGTGTTGCACACCAAGCAGGTGCATCATTGTGGCGTGGAGATCGTGGATCTCGAGAGGATTCTCAATCGCGTGGTAGCCAAAATCGTCCGTCGCACCGTAGACCGTCCCTGGTTTTGTTCCGCCGCCCGCCATCCAGATGGTGAAACCGTGTGGATTGTGATCGCGTCCGTTGTTGCCCTGGGCAAATGGGGTGCGTCCAAACTCTCCGGCAAAGACCACCAAGGTCTCGTCCAGCAGCCCTCGGACTTTCAGGTCTTCCAGCAGTGCGGCAATAGGCTGATCGACCGCCCGCGCGTTGTTGTCGTGCCCCGCTTTGAGGTTTGAATGTTGGTCCCACCGGTCTCCATCAACCAAGGGGCAGGTCAATTCCACAAAGCGCACGCCTCGTTCCACCATGCGTCGTGCCAGCATGCATTCCGCGGCGTAAATCCTTGTGGGTTCGTAACGGTGATTGAAGCCGTACTTTTCTTTGAGCCAATCTGGTTCGTTGGCCAGTTCCATGAGGTCCGGAACCTCTGCTTGCATGCGGAAAGCGAGTTCCCAGTTTTTGATCGCCGCATCGACCTGCGGGCTGTCCACTTCAGCAGCATGGAGCGCATCAATCGATCGAAGCGCATCCAATTTGCGGCGCTGGTGGTCTGGGGTTTCTTGGGGTTGAATGTTGGGTAGACCATGGCCCCGGGGGACCATGCGCTGGGCTTGGTGCTCGGGCGGAAGGAATCCGCTGCCAAAGCAATCAAGACCACCGGGAGGGGTCAGCCCCCCATTGAGCACCACAAATGCCGGAAGATTTTCGTTTTCGTTGCCCAAGCCGTAGCTCATCCAAGATCCCATGGAGGGTCGACCCGCCAAACCGTGACCCGTGTGCAAAAAGTAGTTGGCGTTGGTGTGCTCAGTGAAGGGACTGGTCATGGAGCGCACCATGCACAACTCGTCGGCTTGGGTGGCCAAGTGGGGAAAGAGTGAACTGATGGTGTGTCCGCACTCTCCGTACTTGTTGAAAGTCCAGGGGCTTGGGAGCACCCCGCCCACCTCTTCAAATTGTGTGGCGCTGCGTTCTCGCGGGTACGGCTGCCCAGCCCACTTTTGAAGCTCAGGTTTGGGATCGAAGGTGTCCATTTGCCCAGGCCCACCATCCATGTACAAGAAGATCACGCTTCGAGCCTTGGCGGCATGGTGTTTCACCCCAAGACCACCAGCGTTGGTGATTCCATTGATGCTGCGCGCGAAAGTGTTTTCCGACAGCAGGGTGGGAAGAATCGAACCGGCCAATCCCGCGGCACCACGGGCGAGCATGTCCCGTCGGGTGATGGGTCCAGTCCGAAATTTTCCGCAGTGGGTCATGTGTCTAATTCCGGTACAGAAAGGCTTTGGCGTTGAACAAAATGTGGGCGAGGTCGGTCGTGTCTAGTGCTTCCAGAATGGTCTGTTCTTTGGGTGAAGGTGGGCGGCCAAAGCACAGTTCCACCATGCCGCGCAGTCGATCGTTCTGGTCGGGCCACATGGTCCGTGCCCGGCTTGCGAATGCTTCGGCTTGTTCGTGCACGAATGGATCATTCATCATCGCGAGCGCTTGCGCGGGCACGCTGGTTTCCCGGCGTTGTCCTGAAGTGGTGGCGGGTACCGGCCGATCGAAGACCTCTTGGAAAGGGTCCAAAAAGTTTCGGCGGACTTCGAGGTAAATGGAACGTCGACCAGCGCCGTCCAAAGGTCCTGATGATCCCGGCCGTCCTCGGCCGGTCATCGCATCGGTGAGATGTTGGGCCACCGGGGGGCCGTATCGAGTTTCGTCAAGTGTTCCGGACAACAACAGCATGGTGTCTCGGATCGCTTCGGATTCGAGGCGACGCAGTCGCATGCTGTGCAATGAGTCGTTGTTGGGGTCCACGACCATCGCGTTGGGATCGGCTGGGATGCAAGACTGCCGATAGGCATCAGTGTGCACCAATCGACGAATCATGTGTTGAATGTCCCATCCATTCTGGCGAAAAGTAAAGGCCAAATGATCCAGCAACTCTGGATGGGTTGGTGGTTGTCCCATCCCTCCGAGATCATCCGGGGTTGCCACCAAGCCTCGACCAAAGAGATGTCCCCAAATTCGGTTCACGGCGACTCGTGCGGCGGTGGGATTGTCGTCGCTGGTGATCTCATGGGCGACCTGCAACCGTCCCGATCCTGGTCCCACAGAACCCGCGCCAAGAGATTGGATGTGTCCGCGTGGCACGGAGGACCCAAGGTTGGTGTGGTCGCCGCGGACAAAGACCCGTTCGTCTTCGGTACTCCCTTCCACCATGATTAAGCCACGGGGCGGGGGAGGGAGGTCGGATTCAAGAAGCCTTCTCTTTTGCTGCAGCTCTACAAAATCCGAACTCGATTGAACGGCATTGTCCATCGCGTCATCACCCTGGACGGGCAAGAAAAAGTCGTCTTCATTGAGTGAGTCGTCTTCGGAGAGGCCCACAAAATCAATTTGCAGCGAGCGATCGCCCAAGTCGGTGGCTTCAATCCAAGCCCGGTGGCCTTGGGTGCGTACGTTATGAAAGCGAATGAATTGCCACTGATCGGAATCGATGTTCTGGAGGTGGTCCCAGAACAGCAAGGCATTGTGCTCGTTCATCCAGTACCCGTCGACCATCTGGCGAATCGTTCCCGTCCCCCGGACGCGGACCCAGGTGTAAGGCCGGGTCAACCGGTATGACGGCGATCGGGTGGAGCCCTGGAGTTTCTCCGAAATTCGTCCGGAGTCCAGCATGGAGTATGCCGCCGGCTCGAAGCGTCCGCGGAACGTACTGGGTGCATTGGCGGGGGTGGTGACGCCGAACGCCAAGCCATCGTGGAACCACTCTGGTCCGTCGGGCTCGCAATCAAAAAGAATGTCGAGGGACTTGGGTTTGGGTTTGGGAAGAAGGGTTTGCCGACGAAGCAGAGCATCGGCCATCTTGACTTCTTGTTCCCGAATGACTTCTAGCTTCCCCGCCAGCTCCGAGATGGTCTGGTTCGGATCCAAGAACCCAACCGCTCTTCGACTGGACCGAAGCAGTCCGGACAGGGCGGCGTAGTCCTTGGCTGAGATGGCATCAAACTTGTGGTCGTGACATCGCGCGCACGCTGCGGTCACCCCCAAGAATGCCTTGGACATCACATCGATTTGATTGGACACACGATCGGATTCTTCGGCCCGAACATCGGTTGGCCCATGCTTCTCTTGTGTAAACCACCAAAAGCCTGTGGCCAATTCGGATTGGTTGAACCCCGATTGATCGATACGCGGGTTGGGCAACAAGTCTCCGGCGAGGTGTTCGGCAATCATGCGGTCCCAAGGCACGTTCTCTTCGAACGCTTTGATCACCGAATCTCGATACCGCCAGGCGTAAGGGATGCCATAGTCAAATTCGTGACCGTGGGTTTCGGCGTAGCGCACCAAGTCCAACCAGTGTCGGGCCCAGCGTTCCGCGTAACGAGGTGAAGACAGCAGGTCGTCGACCAAAGCGGACCAGCCCAACTCTTCGTCGGTTGCCGTCAGGAAGGCTTCGAGTTGCGCGGAGGTGGGGGGCAACCCCGTCAAGTCAAAAGCGAGACGCCGGGCCAAGGTCGACCGAGCGGCCCGTGGTGCAGGCTGCAGTTGTCGTTCCTCAAGCCCGCGTCGGAGAAACCCATCAACTGGGTCACCACGATGTTCGGGAATTGGGGGATTCGCAATTGGTTCCCATGACCAATGCTTTCCGTAGTGCGCGCCTTGTTCAATCCAGCGGCGCAACACCTCAATTTCCTCTGCCGGAAGTGGAGGTCCGCCTTCAGGCATGCGTTCATGGGGATCGGGAGTGATGAGGCGGCGAAGCAATTCAGAGGCCTCGGGTTGTCCTGGGGCGATGACCTCTGCGGCGTCGTGGGATGTGTGCAGGGCAAGACCGGCTTGTCGACCATCGGTGTCAGGTCCGTGGCAGGCAAAGCAGCGACGCGCCAAGATGGGTCGTACTTCCAAGCCAAAATTGACTCGGTCTTCCAAGGTGCAAAGCAAGGCGGCCAGCAGGAGCATCGGGATTGATCCTACCGAGGATCTTGGGTCGTGCCGAGGCTCATTTCTTTGGCGTCTGGGTTGAGGGGGATCACCTCTTGTTCCCCCGATGCGAACAAGGCCCCGTCGTTCCAATTGATCTCAAAACCACCAGTAAACGATCCGAATGCGGGCAAAGTCATCACTTCATTTTTGGCATGAAAGCAGCGTGTGCGTAAATGAGGACCACCACGAGTTCCCAGAATGGCAACAGGGTGAACGTGCCCGGACAGCATGGGTGATGTGGAATTGGGGTCCGGTTTGTGACGCAGTCGAAGCCCCTCCATATCACCATCCTCGGAAACGATGGTCAGATCCAGACTCGCGAGGTCCTTGGTGTGCAGGTCATGGTTGCCGGGAACCAAATGAATGGGGAGAGGAAACTCACTGACTTCTTTTTGAATCTGAGATCCGAGTTCGCCCCGCAACGTGTTGCGGTCGTGCAACAAATCACCCAGCACCACCACAATCTTGGCGTCGTGTTTCTTTGTGATCGATGCGAGACGTTGGAGATCCGAAGCACTGGATTCCGGGACGGGCACACCATGAGCGCGGAAGGCTCCTGATTTTCCCAGGTGCATGTCGGCCACAAAAAGCGTCGCGGTATCCGGTCGGTAGGCGACCCTTCCCGGAAGCAAATCAAGCACGATTCCACCAAGTTCAATACGGACGGTCATTCCTGTTCCATCATCTCCGACAATCGTCGGACCCGCTGTTCCCACGTCTGGGTGCTCACGGTGGTGGCCCGGAGACTTTCCGCAAACAGCGGAAAAGACAACGGGGAAAGCTTTTCCAAGGCAACAATGGCCATGGCTTGACGTTGAATGCGCTCGAGAGCCGACTGAATGCGTTCAAGTTCCAATTGTTCATTCAGGACTTCTCGCTGTGCCTGCTCCAGCAGAAGATTTCCGGGATCAAACTCGTGAAAGACGTCATAGAACATGTCACTGGAAGCTTGAAGGTGGCGAGACTTCTGTTTGGCACCCGGCATGCCCTGTTGGGTCAGTCCGGCCACACGGGCGATATCTCGGAATCGCCGGCGAGAAAATTCTGCCGCGTTCATGGATTCAAGAAGATCCGGAAGCAGGTCTTCGGGGCTGAGCAAACGCCGCCATGTGGATTCATCCACTTCGAGGGGTTCATCGCAGGAAAGTTTGATGCCGTCATCGTTGACCACGGCCTGCACCGACCTCGGCGATTGTCGAGCCAACCGCAGCGAGAGCACCGCGCCCAAACCCTCATGCGCGAGTCGTCCGGCGTAAGGAAAGAGGAAAACATAATGTCTTCGGTCTCGAACCAAGTGCTCCAGAAGAAGGCATTTTGGCGTGGGGATTTGACTGCGTTCGGCTTGCAACTCCATCAAAGGCTGCAAACTTTGCCGTTCTGGGGTGGACCAATCTTCATTGGCGCAGGCGTTGAGTTCCTCTTGCACGCTTCGCGCGAGTTGTGTGGACAGTGGCATGCGGCCACCGTTCCAGCGGGGCACCGCGCCTCGTGTTCCCGAGGCTTTCTCAACGATGGCCGTCATTTCTCGAACCCGTTTGAAGCGAAGCATTTTGCCGGCGAAGACAAAGCGGTCTCCCGGACGAAGTCGGCTGATAAAGGTCTCTTCGATGAACCCCAGTCGCTTCCCCGTTCGATAGGCGACCGCCACGGCATCGTCGGCGGTGATCGTGCCAATGTTCATGCGATGACGACGGGCAATGAGCTTGGATGTGACTTCGTACCGTTCATCCTTGGAGGCAATTCGGGAAAATTCTGGATAGACCGACAAGGCGTCACCCCCATGCCGGACAAATTGCATCGCCCATTGCCATTCATCATCGGTGAGGTTTCGGTAGGACCAGCTCCTTTGGACCTCTGCTTTGAGTTCTTCTTCTCGAAATCCGTCGGCCATGGCGGCGGTCACCAGATGTTGCACCAGAACATCGAGCGGTTTTTCGAGCGGCGTCCGCGATTCCAGTTCGCCGCGTTCGATGGCTGCTCGGGCGGCGGCAAACTCCAAAATCTCCATGGCGTGGGTTGGCACCCCAAGAATGCGTGACACCGCTCCAGGTTGGTGCCCAGATCGTCCAGCCCGTTGCAACAACCGCGCGACACCTTTGGGTGAACCAATTTGGATGACTTGATCGACCGGAGAGAAGTCCACCCCAAGGTCCAAGCTGGAGGTGCTGACCACGCACCTGAGTCCGCCGTCTTCACCCTTCAACATCGATTCCACACGATCTCGAAGCTCTCGTTCCAGTGAACCGTGGTGCAGGGCAATTTCAGTAAGCAAGTCAGGCGCCGCCAGAACCAACGCGCGGTACCAAATCTCGGCTTGGGCCCTGGTGTTGGTAAAGATGATGGTGCTGGTGGCTTGGCGTATCCGCTCCAGCACCAGGGGGACCAGCCGCACCCCGATGTGACCCGACCAGGCAAGGCGTTCCACTTTTTCGGGCAGAAGGCATTCCACTTCGATGGTTTTCTCTGCCGTACCACGCACCAACTCCGGTGGCGGACGGTCGGGTCCCACCAACGCTTGCGCAGCTTCCTGAACATTGCCCAGCGTGGCCGAAACCCCCCATACGCGAAGTTTGGGAGCGAGATTTCTCAAGCGGCTGAGGGCGAGGTCGGTTTGGACGCCGCGTTTGCTCGCAAGCAACTCGTGCCATTCGTCACACACCACAGCGCGAAGGCCTTTGAATTGTTCGAGCACTTCCTGGTGGGTCAGCAACAACGTCAGTGACTCAGGGGTCGTGACCAAAATGGAGGGGAGTTTCTTGCGCTGCTTTGTTTTCTCTGCTGAACTCGTGTCTCCGGTTCGCAGCGCTACCGAAAAGGGCACGCCCAATGCCTCGACCGCTTCTCGAAGTGCGGCGGCGGTATCCGACGCCAACGCCCGCAAGGGTGTGATCCAGATCACCCGAATGGGATCGGTGTCTTTTGATGATTCTGCTTCGGCCAATCTCTCCAGCAACGGCCCCACAATGGCGGCCAAGGTTTTTCCGCTGCCGGTTGGTGAGTGGATCAAACCATCTTTGCCCGCCAGGAACGCTTCCCAGGCCACCCGTTGAAATGGGGAAACCTCCCAGCCTCGTTGGGTAAACCAAGTTGTGGCGGGCTTCAGCACGAAGATTCAGGCTCCAGCAAGTCTTCCAGCGCCGTCACTCGGTCAGCTTCGTGGGCCGGCTTGTCTTCGCGCCAGCGCAAGATCCGTGGGAAACGCACCGCGATGCCTGATTTGTGTCGGGGTGAGCGTCGCAACCCTTCAAATCCAAGTTCAAACACCAACGTGGGTTTCACTTGTCGATAAGGACCGCGCTGGGAAATGGTGTTGGCCCGGATCCAACGGTCAAGCCGTTCGATTTCTTTTTGCGTGAGGCCGGAATAGGCCTTGGCAAAGGTCACCAACTCTGCGGTGGGTGATTCGTCTTGCCACACTGCGAAGGTGTAGTCCGTGTACAGATCGGCCCGGCGCCCCGAACCAGTTTGAGCGCCGATCAACACGCAATCGACCGTGTAGGGATCCAGTTTCCATTTGAACCATCCGGTCCGACCGGAAGATCGACCGCGTCCGTAGATGGACTGTCGGTGCTTCAGCATGAGACCCTCGGTTTGCTTGGCTCGTGCCCCGTCTCGTTGTGCTGCCAGTGCTTCCCAAGATCCATCCAGAACTTCGGAAAGATGAAAGTGCTCAGATTTGATGTCCTGGAGCACTTGCTCAAGACGGGATCTTCGATCCTCCCATGGCTCCTCTCGAAGATCGATGCCATCCGATTCCAACAGGTCGTACACCATCATGATCGGCATCGTGGTTTCAAAGAGATCAAATTGGATTTGAGGCGAGGGAGAGCGATGCAGACGGGTTTGCAATTCGGCAAAGGATTTGGGTTGGCCTTCCGACCACAGCAACAATTCGCCATCGAGCACAGTGCCTTCGGGGAGCGCTTGGGCCGCGCGGACCAGTTCGGGGAATTGTCCCGAGATGGGTTCTTCGCCCCGGGTCCACAATTCGACGCCCTTGCGTCGCACCAATTGCATTCGAATGCCGTCCCATTTCCATTCGGCGGCCCATTCCTTTCGATCGCCCAACTGAGGCGCTTCGCCATCAAGCGGGGGGGCCAAAAAGAAGGGATAGGCCCGCAGGGCGTGTTCTTCGTCTGATTCGGGGTGAATCAAACGTTGAAAAGCCTCGGGCGTGGCTTCAAGACCGCCCATCAATCGGTGGGCGAGGACTGCTTCTTCAAGACCAGACGCCGCCGCGAGTCCTTTGATCACCAGAGCCTTTTTGACTCCCATGCGGAATCCGCCGCGAATGATTTTGAAGTACACCTGCTTTTCGGGGGCGGACAGTTGTTCCAGTGCGGCCAAGATGCAGGTGCGCTGCCCAGACTCATCAAGGTGACCCAAGGGCAGGATGTACTGTTGAATGGTTTGGGCCAATGAAAGTTCGCAGGTCTTGGGTTTGCTCGGAAACAACAACGACCACGTTTCTGAACTGTCCCCGACCGCGGATCGACAGGCTTCCATCAGCCAGTCCGGGAGACCAATGTGTTCGTGCACCAACTTGCGAAGATTCTGACTGGCCCGGAGTTTTTTGGGTCGCTGACCCGTGAGCAATCGCACGGCCCACGCGCCATCGTGGGCGTCAACCTCTTGGAAATACGATGCCAGCGCGCTGACCTTTCGGCTGGTGCGCACGGTTTGTTCCAATTCCAGAGCGAGCTGGACGAATCGCCTCATCCGTCGTCTCCGTCGCTGGTGGCCCTTTGATCGCCCAAGACAAAGCTCTCCACGCCCTCGAATTCCCGGAGATATCGCGAAAAAGCCTCGGTTGATCCATGGGTGACGCCCACGCGTTTGGCTTTGCTGTTGCGAACGATGTTGAGCAGTCCGTTCCAATCGGCGTGGTCACTGAGAATGAAACCGCGATCCACGCCGCGCCAACGTTGGCGACCCCGGACCGCCATCCATCCCGAGGCAAATGCCGTTTCCATGCCATCCTTGCCGGAGAACCTTCGAATCCATGGCGTCCCGGCGGCGGAGGGTGGGCACACGATGATGCCGCGGCCTTGCAGTTCGGTGGCGGTGTCGCGGCCAGCGCGGATGGTCTCGGGCAGTTCGATGCCTGCAGCGCGGTACACCTCGGTCGGACCAACCAACGCACCATGGATCCCGATGGGTCCAAGGCTGGGATCCAGCCCCGCCAACAGCCGCTGCGCTTTCCCCACCGCATAAGTCATGACCACGCTGGTGCGTTCTTGGGCGGCGTTGGTGGACCACCAATCGTTGATCTGAGACAGCACGGTCTCGGGTTCAGGCCAATGGTAAATCGGGAGACCGAAAGTACTTTCGATGATCAGAACGTCACACGCCACCGATTCAAACGGTTCGGTCGTGGGATCGTCATCGTCTTTGCAGTCGCCGGTGACCACCCAGACCGGTCCACCATCGATGGCTTCGATGCGAATTTGCGCGGAGCCCATGATGTGTCCGGCTGGATGCAAGCTGACCATGACCTCACCAAACTGATGCGGCTTGCCCCAATCGAGCGTGAGGCAGTTTTGATTTGGTCCGTATCGGGATCGAATCAACTCGGCGGTCGGCTGCGTGCAAACGTATTGGTCGCACCCGGGTGGGGCATGGTCGGTGTGGGCGTGGGTGGTGATCGCCCGGGCGACCGGACGGCGGGGATCGATGAAAAATCCGCCTCGCTCGCAATAGAGCCCTTTGGCGGTGGGCACCAAGAGGTTGGTTGAGATGGGAGTGGACGAGGACATCGGTCTGAACCGATCCTAGAACCCATGCAGCAGCAACATGCACGGTATTGGCGGCGAGTTCTTCGCCTGACGGGGGTTCTTCTGGGGGTGTGGTTCGTGGCCGGTTTGGGGGCCGGAGTGCTGTTCAAAGAGCAGTTGGATGCGATCACCATTCCCGGGACCGGTTTCCCTTTGGGGTTTTGGATGGCCCAACAGGGTTCCATCTTGGTGTTTGTTCTGATCATTTGGGCCTACGCCCGAAAAATGCGAGCCCTGGACCGTGACGCTGGAGTAGAGGAGGACGACCAATGACCGTGCAGGTGTGGACCACCCTCTTTGTTGTGTTGACTTTTGGTTTGTACACCGCCATCGCATGGTGGACTCGCGCCTCAAGCACCCGTGAATTTTATGTGGCGGGGAAAGGCGTCTCTCCTTTGGCCAACGGCATGGCGACCGCAGCCGATTGGATGAGCGCGGCATCCTTCATCTCGATGGCCGGAATCATCGCTTTCGCGGGATACGGTGGCTCGGTGTATCTGATGGGCTGGACGGGGGGCTATGTGTTGCTCGCAGTGTTGCTCGCACCGTTCTTGCGGAAGTTTGGCAAGTTCACGGTTCCCGATTTTGTGGGTGATCGGTACGAGAGCAACACGGTTCGATTTTTGGCGGTCGTGTGCGCGCTTTTCGTCTCATTCACGTACGTCGCGGGTCAAATGCGCGGGGTAGGGGTGGTCTTCGGACGGTTCTTGGAAGTGCCGGTTGAGACTGGTGTGTTGGTGGGCATGGCCATCGTGCTGTTCTACGCCGTCCTCGGCGGCATGAAAGGCATTACCTACACCCAAGTGGCGCAGTATTGCGTGCTGATTTTTGCCTTCATGGTTCCCGCGATCTTTCTTTCGCTTCGCTTTTCGGGCCTTCCGATTCCACAACTTGGCTTTGGGTGGGGTGGCGAAGAAGCCAGCGTGCTGGCCAAATTGGAAGGGCTGGATCGTGAATTGGGATTTACGCCCTACACCGAGCAGGGTGGGGGGAATGTCCTCAATCTCTTTGCCATCACCTTGGCGTTGATGGTGGGTACGGCGGGCTTGCCCCATGTGATTGTTCGGTTTTTTACGGTGCCCAAGGTTCGCGATGCGCGGACCAGCGCGCTGTGGGCGCTGCTCTTTATTGCGTTGCTGTACACCACGGCCCCGGCCATTGCGGTCTTTGCCCGCTACAACTTGATGGAATCCGTGCGTGACGCATCTTGGTCGGTCTCAGCCGAGACCAATGACGACCCATCCATCAAACCTTTGCCTGAGTGGGTGCGTTCTTGGGAAGACATTGGGTTGATCGCCTGGGTCGACAAAGATGGCGATGGTGCCGTGGACTACGCACCCGGGGCGGCGTTCGTGGGCAAGCCGTCTTTTGCCCCCGATGAAACGCGCGGGGACCACGGCGAACGGGTGTTGGTCAATGAACCCACCGAAGCCAAGAACGAGTTGTACGTGGACCGTGACATCATGGTCCTGGCCAACCCAGAAATTTCCGGCCTTCCCAATTGGGTGGTGGCTTTGGTCGCCGCCGGCGGTTTGGCCGCGGCCCTCTCTACGGCAGCGGGCTTACTGCTGGTGGTATCGACCAGTATTTCTCACGACCTTTTGAAGCGTGGTTTACTTCCCAACATCTCTGAAAAAGGAGAGTTGCGGGCCGCCAGAATCGCCATTGTTGGTGCGGTGGTGGTGGCGGGTTGGTTGGGGATTGACCCCCCGGGATTTGTCGCGGAGGTGGTCGCATTCGCCTTTGGCTTGGCCGCGAGCACATTCTTCCCTGTGATCGTGTTGGGCATCTTCAGCACCCGCATGAACAAACAAGGCGCTGCGGCGGGAATGATCACGGGCCTTCTCTTTACGGCCAGCGCGATTGTCTGGTTTCGCTTCCTGCATCCGGAGCTTGATACAGCTGAACATTGGTGGTTCGGCATTGGGCCCAAGGGCATCGGATCGGTGGGGATGCTGCTGAACTTTGTCGTGAGTGTTGCGGTGGGCGCATGCTTCCCTGCGCCAAGTGCCAGCACCCAAGACATGGTGCGGGCCATCCGGGTTCCCAAAGGGGCGGGTGCCGCGGCATCGCACTGACCTAGAATCTAAGCATGCAGCCCGCACGCCCGCTGCGGGCCGCCGATGTTCTTCGCGATTGGATCCCCCTCGCTCTCAGCTGGCTGCTGATGGCGATCGAAGATCCATTCGTGGTGGGTGCGGTTACCAAGCTTCCCGATTCGACAGCGCAGCTCGCCGGGCACGGGGGACTTTCGTTTCCGCTGGCGATTCTGATCGAGACACCGATCATCATGTTGCTTGCGGCCAGCACGAAGTTGTGCACCGATCGTGCGGCGTACCGACGGTTGTTGTTCTTCAGCCATGCTTTGGCGGCGGTCTGCACGGTGGTGCACGTCGCCGTGGCCTTCACCCCACTCTTTGATGTCATCGTGGGGGACCTGATGGGGGCGCCGGCGGAGACTTTGGAGCCTGCCCGTCGCTCGCTGCAGTGGATGACGCCGTGGACGTGGGCCATTGCAGACCGCCGATTCCACCAAGGTGTTTTGATTCGCTTTGGACACGCCAGTTCCGTCACCAAAGGCACCGGGGTTCGTTTGTTGACGCTGTGTTTGTTCTTGGCGGTGGGACTTTGGACCCGTTGGCTTGATGGGGCTGCTCTGGCCGGTGGTGCTTTGTCGTTTGCGGTGTTCTGTGAAGCCATTGCCGCCCGCTGCTTCATGCGAAAAGTGCTTCGGGGCCCATTGGCGGAGCACGCTTCTCCACCTCCAGGTTGGAAGAGCATCGCGGTCTTCTATTGGCCACTGGCGATCACACCGTTGATTGGGTTCATTGGTCGTCCGATTGGCTCCACGGCAATGGCGCAAATGCCCAATCCCGTCGACACCTTGGCGGTGTGGGGGCCGTTGATGGGTTCGACCTTTTTGCTTCGAAGTGTGGGCCACGCTTTCAATGAAGTGGTGGTGAAGCATGCTGGCGCGCACGGGGCGAGGCGAACCTTGTTTTGGATGGGGCTCACCGTGGGTGGAGTTGCGTCACTGATTTCGGTTGGCTTCGCCACCCCATTTGGCGCGTGGTATTTCGAGGAAGTTCTTGGTCTTGAACCTCAGCTGGCTGAACTCGCGCGCTATGCCGCGTGGTTTGTTGCGCCAATTGCCATTTTGAATTGCATGCACTCTTACTGGCAGGGGTTCTTGGTGCATTTTCACAAGACCAGGGCCATCACCGAAAGTGTGGTTTGCTTCTTGGTCGTTGATTGCGTTCTGCTGGCTTTGGGGGTGTGGTCCGGAAAGTTTGGCGGCCTTGTGGTTGCCGGGACTGCGACCAGCATTGGCTACCTGGCCCAAGGGGCTTGGCTGTGGTGGCGAGCTCGTGGTTTGGGGCAGGCTGCGTCAGAGCTTCAGTGATCCGCCCGCGCGGTACGCCTGGTTGCCCAAGAGCACGGTTTGGGTCAAATTGCCGCTGTAGGCAAAATGGCAGGTTGTTGGTTCACCGGTGCGGATGGCTTCGAGCCATTCCCGGTGGTGTCCGATGGAACTGGGGATGCTTGCTGGTGGCGGAGTGAAGCCTACGAACTGTTGCTCGGGCAGCAGATAATGGCGTCCGTAGTCGGCAAGAACCATGCCGTCCTCGCCCATGAACAAGACGCCCGAATTCCAGTTGACGGGCTGACCATTGTCGTAGGTCAGCGTGGACAAGCAGTCTGGGCGTCGGGAACCGTCGTACCAATGGAAGACCAACTCGTGCCCTTGGTGGTCGAATGTCCAAGCGCAGTGGAGATCTTTGGGCGTGCCCACGGGATGCGCAGGCTCGGGTGCGTCGGCCGTTACCAGTTTGGGGGTGCCCAGTTCAAGGGCCCAAAATGGCAAGTCCATGTAGTGGCAGCCCATGTCGGCCAAGGTGCCGCCGCCAAACTCCCAGAAGCGTCGCCAGCTTCCAGGGTGCAAGCCATCGCGGTACGGACGGTCGGCGCGGTCCCCAAGCCACAACTTCCAGTCGAGGTGATCGGGAGCCGGTTGTTCTGGCGCACTGTTTCGTCCGCCGGACCAATCCTTTCCGCACCAGACATGCACTTCCGTGACCTTGCCAATGGGCTTGGTTCGCATCAATTCCACGATGCGCCGGTAGTTGTCTCCGGCGTGGATTTGCGTCCCCATCTGGGTCACCAGCCCTTTGCCCAACTGGGCCATGGCCTTGGCTTCTTCCACGCTGTGGGTCAGTGGTTTTTCGCAGTAGCAATGCAGGCCGCGTTGCATGGCGGCCATTGATGCGGGGGCGTGGGTGTGGTCCGGCGTCGAAACCACGACGGCATCGAGATCGAGGTCCGTATCCAACATTTCTCGGTAATCCCGAAAGGTTGCGGCGCCTTGATGTTGAGTGGCGGCGCTTTTTAAGTAGCGCTCATCCACATCACACAGGGCGACCACGTGTTCATGAGATACCTCGGCGAGATTTGCATTCCCGCGGTTGCCTACCCCAATGAGCCCGATTCGTATGGGCTCGAGTAGGGCACTCCAAGCTCGGGAGGAGTAGAAGACCGGAGCCGCCCCAGCGAGCAGCGAGGCTTTGAGTGACTCGCGACGTGAGATTTCGCACATGGCGTGCACAGTATCCGGGTCAGAAGTTCGTCTTGCTTACCAAATCTAAACAATTCGGTTCTAATCTGAATCTGTTCTTTTTCAATGGAGCCCATCATGACCCAATTGTTTCTCCTGGCGATTCTTGCTCAAAATGGCGGCCTTTTGCTCACCGAGTACAACGCGGTTGGCAGTGAAAAATGGCTGGACAACGATGGTGTTGCCGCTTGTGAAGGCCCGGGGGGCAGTGGCTGTTCCGACGGCAGTGATAAGTTTTTTGCGAGAAGAATGGGAAATGGTGGCGATTGGGTTGAATTTGTCGTCACGGAAGATCACGTGGATCTTCGAGGGTGGACCGTTCAGTGGGCTGAACTTGGCGAGGACGATGCGGACGGAACCGACGTCTGGTATGGCAATGGTGGGGTGCCGCAAGGTCAATTCACTTTTACAGACGTCGAGGTTTGGTCGGATTTGCGAATCGGCACCATCCTGACCATTACCGATCAGGGCACGGACACCGGAGGCTTGGACACTGATTTGTCTTACGACCCATGTTCTGGTGANTATTGGATCAACGCCAACATTTACGACTCGGAACTTTTTGTTGCAGAGTCGAACATTGCCACGCCGGTNCCTGATCTNCTTGACGTGGGNAATGATGACTGGATGGCGCAGATCTTGGATGCNTCGGGGGCNGTTACGGCTGGTCTGGTGGGTGAGGGTGCNCCNGGATACGGNGGTGGGGGCGTCAANTCACGNGAAGCCTGCCGTTTGGAAGAATCNCCCACCAACTCGTCNGGNATTTTCAGTTTGTACGACGACACAGACAACAGCACCTTTTCGGTNGTCAACAANTGGTCCGATCTGTTCGGNTGCCGTGTTTACGCCGACTTNGAAGTGTTGCAGGCTGGCTTGCGAGAAGAGTACGGNTGTGCCTGCACTCCNNTGGCCCTGAANGAATACAACGCCGTTGACGAAGACGCTTGGCTGGGTGGTGGNGACGCCAGCGGGGTTGANGATGATGGTGATGGTGTGGTTGATCGCGTNCCATCGGATACNAATTTTGGGCGCACGCTGGGGAATGGAGGGGACTGGATGGAGTTNGTCGTCCTGCAGNACGGTGTTGACTTGCGAGGATGGACGCTGCACTGGTCACAAGATGCACCAGGCGAGATCACCTACGACGCTTTTGGTCAACCGGTCGCTCGACNGCGTCAATCAGGCGTGATTACGTTNGGCGATGCGGCAGAGTTGGTCGANNTGGATGCGGGCACTCTCCTGACGTTGACCGAATGGACGACGGCCGAAGGGGGCCTTGACACCACGTTGACCGCCGATTGGATCAANCTCAANACGTTNGATACTTCAGTGATTTCCGGAACCACACGATTCCTTGACGGGGTTGAAGTGCCCGGCCACATCTCGGGGGAGTGGAGTGTGAGCAACCGCGAATTCATGGTAGAAATCCGTGATTGTTTCGATGCCGTGGTCTTCACCGCTGCGGGTGAAGGCTCCGATCGTTACGCACAAGGTGCAGTAGGCTCCAATGACGTTTGCCGTCTCCGTGAAGACCCATCTCAAAATACAACTCGATCCTCAGCCTATGACGACGCCGACACTTCTACATTTGGGGGGCCAAATGTCTGGGACACTTGCGGTGACGGTGTGTTCTTGACGCAGGATTTGAGCGGGATTGTGGCGGGCAACTGCGACAACAGCACCAAGTCTTGTGAGAGTGGCAATCCCTTGGATTTGGATGGCGACGGTATGGTTGGTTTTGCGGATGTCCTGCTGGTCTTGGCCAATTGGGGATGTGCTGGCAGCTGCCCGGAAGATGTGGACTTTGATGGCACGGTCGGTTTTTCTGATGTTCTCCTGTTGCTGGCCAGTTGGGGCTAACCTTTACGGATGTCGATCCGAACGTCTCAACGTCACAGATTGGGCTTTACGCTGATTGAGTTGCTGGTGGTCGTTGCCATCATCACTTTGCTGATCTCCCTGCTTTTCCCAGCATTAGGCAGCGCAAGGCGAAAAGCAAACGCAGCCAAATCCCAGAACAATCTCCGTCAGTGGGGTATTGCTTCACAGACGTATTCCAANGAAAACAAAGAAGCATTGCCNTGGCTGGGGATGAAGCAGTGGCAATTNTTGAATTACAACTTTGGAAGANTTCCAGTNCCCAATGGGCAANCGTGGACCCAGCGNGANTGTGAACGCCTNTTCTGGGCCAATGCTTTGCCTCCATATTTGGATCAGAAGCCCTACGGTGATTTTTTGACGGATCAATTGCAGGANCCNTCCTCGCTTCCTTTGCCGCCTGCGGACTCGATTTACATCGACCCCGCGGCCGGCGTGCCAGACGACATCGATTTCTACGTCGTGCCGAATTGGCCTGGCGGCCAGCCNCGGGCGTTCTTTTGNTATGTCCCCAACTCTGAGCTGGACAACACNTTCCAGTCNACNTACGAACAGGAGGAGTCGCCCTCGTATGACATTGAGAGCGATCCNAATTTNGTGATGAAGCGGACTCAAATTCAAAAGCCGGGCGTCACTGTCTTGATGNTGGAAAAAAGAACCCGTNCNGATGAACTTCGAGCCGACGATGAGTTTTACAACGAAGACCTNAAACGCCACCGATCAGATTGGCAGCGNTTTGCNGCCCGTCATGATGGCGGGGGCCATGTNCTTCGCTGCGATGGCTCGATNCAATATTTTNTGAATGACACCATCACCACCGACTCTGAGGGNNTNAAAGCNGGAACNGCCGATTACAACCGCCCAGAAATTGTGTGGGACCCTTTGGGGCGAGCTTTCCAATAAAAAAAGANCTTGATGGCGTATTTCTTGNANTGNCCACCCNNTTTCTGGCGGAATTNCGNAGNGGGAGGNCGTNNATTNGGCANGGGGTTTAACNCATTCTTNATGANTTGNTAAGAGTTNCTTAANNGTCAGNCGNGANNATGNNTNTCNGAAGAGAGAGTCTGAGNTTATTTCTGACTATTNCANTNANAAAGGACTCNAAACATGCGACTTCTCCTTGCCGCTGCATCCACCGCGATCGCAGCCCAAAGNGTCTCNGCTGATCTTTTGATGAGNGAGATCTACTGGAACAACGACAGCGGTGTGGCCGACTGGTTCGAACTCACGAANACCGGTACCACCGCCATTTCAACCGCGGGCCTGTTCTACGACGACGATTCGGCCGATGCCACCAAAGATGATGGTCTNTCCAGCCTCACCATTGGTGCNGGCGAGTCAGTCNTCTTCTTGGTTTCTTGGGAAGATGACTTTGCCTCTTCTGCAGATGCCATCAGTGCCTTTAATGCAGAATGGTCTTACTCGGGCGTGATCGGTTTCGTGGATGGTGGATCTGGCCTTGGCGGCGGCGGCGATGCTGCGTACGTCTTTGATGGCAATGGAGATTCCGCCAATGTCCTTGCCTTCTTGGAATACCCCGACACCGACACGATTGGTGATGNTGCCACTTGGACCCCAGGCGGCTTGACCACCAGCGGTTCACTCAGCTTGAGNGGTGTNTTGGGTACNCCGGGCGCGATTCCTGCACCCGGTGCCTTGGCTTTGCTCGGCTTGGCCGGCCTCGGTCGTCGCCGACGCGGCTAAGTCCAACCCACAGGTAAATGTGAACCGGCCTCCAATTTTTGGAGGCCGGTTTTTTTGTCACAATATCTTCATGACCGCCGTGCAATTCGTCTTGATGGCTTTCTCTTGTTTGGGGCCACCAGCGGAGTTCCAAATCGTTATGGAACCGATGGCAAGGTGGGCGTCACCTGGAGTGCGGGAGGGGGCAGTTGAAATCAGCGCTTTTGCCCCGGATCTCGGGCGTCTGTACACCACCAGTCAATCCTCGATGAGTGTGTTGGCTTTCGATTTGACCACCAAAGCCTCAATCCTCAACCTGGTGGCACAGTTCGACTTGTCGAATTACGGCCAGCAGATCCAATCTGTGGCTTACCACTCGGGCTTGCAGGCCGTGGTGGTGGCCATCGCGCCGGCGGTGACAACCGATCCCGGGACGTTGGTCCTTCTTCATGCGCATGATGGTTCTTTGCTCAGGAAGTATCCGACCGGTGTCTTGCCCGACATGGTGGGGGTCAGTGAAAACGGAAGATGGATCGTGACGGCCGACGAAGGCCAGCCGAGCGAGGACTATCAGATCGATCCTGTCGGTAGCGTCACCATTCTGGACACGACAACCATGACGGCCCAAACGGTTGACTTCCGTACGATTGTTCCGGAAGTGGTTGACGCCCAAGTGGTTGTTTCGGCCCCCGCCGGGACCACGTTTGCTCAAGATGCCGAGCCTGAGTACGTGACCTTTTCTTCCGACAATCAGTTCGCCTACATCAGTCTGCAAGAAAACAACGCCATCGCCAAAATTGATCTTGAACGTGGGTCCTGGCTTTGGGTCAAAAGCATGGGTTCGATTGATCACAGCAAACCCCGAAATGCCATCGATGCCAGTGATCGTGATGGTGGTATCAAGATCAATCCTCAACCCGTTTTTGGTTTGCCCATGCCCGATGCCATCTCATCTTTTCAAGTTGGAGGAGGCGACTACATTGCCACAGCCAACGAGGGAGACGCACGTGAATATGGTGCATTTGGCAACAGTTCTCGGGTTCAGAAGGTGCATTTGGATCCGGTGCAATTTCCGGACGCTCCAGATCTGAAATCGGAGCACAATTTGGGCCGACTGAAGATCCTCAACACGCACGGGGATATCGATGGCGATGGTGACTGTGATGTGCTGTACAGCTTCGGCTCGCGATCGCTGAGTATTTTGGACGCGGATGGCAAGCGAATTTCCGACACCGGGTCACTGATCGAACAAAAGCTGAACCAGTACGACCCCGAGCACTTCAATGCGAACAATGATCGGGTGAGCAGCAGAGACAGCCGATCGGATGATCGAGGCCCGGAACCTGAAGGGGTGGTGGTTGGAGTGGTGGAGGGAATCCCGATTGCGTTCTTAGGACTCGAGCGCCCGAGTGGGATTATGGCGTTTGATTGCTCGAACCCTTTTGAACCCGTATTTTCGGGCTACACCACCACTCGAACCAACAACCAAAGTATTGATCTCTCGGGCGATCTTGGCCCCGAAGGATTGTGTTTCATAAAACCAGAAGACAGTCCCACTGGAGAGGCATTGCTGGTGGTCTCATACGAGGTCAGCGGAAGCATCTGCATTTTCAAAGTATCAAAGAAGAACGCAGGACCGTTGCCACAGAAACAAGGGTCTCCTGCGCCATGAGCCGGAGGGTTCCAGTTCTGATTCTATGGAAGTGAAATGCTTTTAGACACCCTTCATATTCATCCCGGCTAGGCTTTGAGAATGCCTCGAACTCACTCTTGGTCCGTTCTTCTCTTGGGTCTGCTTCTGATGACCAGTGAGCAGAGTCGTGCTCAATTTCAAAATCGTCCCAACGGCATGGCGAGTGCGGCTCCCCGCACGCACGCATTGGTTGGTGCAACCCTCATTCCTGCTCCCGGACAAAGGGTGGAGAATGCCACCATTGTGCTTCGTGATGGGGGTGTGCTTTCGGTCGAATCGAGCGGTGAAGTTCCACCCGGTGCCGTCGTTCACGACCTGACCGGACACGTGGTTGCCCCAGGATTTATCGATCCCTCGGTTCTGGTTGAAGCCGAGATTGGCGACGCAGCCGGGTCCCACTGGAACCGTTTGGTCCACCCAGAATTTGATTTCACCAGCAGCGCGCTTCCTTTGGATTCGGGAAAGCGGTCCGCGCACCGGCGGGCGGGTTTCACGTTGGTGGCCGTTCAGCCCAGCAAAGGTATTTTCCGAGGGACGGGGACATTGCTCGCGACCACTGAAGAAGATGGTTTCGCCACGGGTTCGTGGTCTTGGGAAACCATGCAAGGCATGGGCTTTGACCGTGGAGGCAGTTGGGGCCTTGAGGGCTATCCCGTCTCTTTGATGGGATCCATCGCTTTGGCCCGGCAAACGTTGATGGATGCGACTCACCACCAAGCCGCGCACGAACGCTGGATGACCAGAAGCACGGCTGGTCCCCGGCCGCCGCAGTCGGACGCCATGGTGGCTTTGGCCCCCATTCTTTCCGCTCGGCAGTCGGTGCTGTTTGACACCAAGGACGAGGTGAATGCCGCCCGGGCCCACGCCCTCGCNGAAGAGTTTGAGTTGGACATGGTCATGCTTGGCTCCGGCAACGAGTTCCGCCGGCTGGATGACATCGTTGCCATGGGCAGAGAGTTTGTGTTGCCGGTCGACTTTCCGGATGCCCCGGTCGTTCGAAATGCCGAAGAAGCAGACTCGTTGTCGTTGCGGGATTTGATGACGTGGGATGAAGCCCCGTCCAATCCGGCGCGCTTGCGCGACGCGGGTGTGGTCTTTTCTTTGACCGCCCACGGCCTTTCGAAGCCCACCGATATCCACGATCGCATCCGCCAAGCGATTCGCCGTGGCCTCAGCCCAACTGACGCCATGGCCGCATTGACCACCATCCCCGCGCAACTGCTCGGCATTGATTCGTGGGCGGGCACCGTCGCACCGGGTCATATGGCCAACTTGGTGGTCTTTGATGGTGAGCCCTTTGAAAAAGGAGCTTCCGTTCAAACCGTCTGGGTCGGNGGGGTCGAGCACGTGGTGCAAGAGCCTCCCGTGGAACCCTTCCGAAACCAAGGCACCTTGCAGTTGACGGACGGTCAGCAGATGTCGTGTTCCTTTGACCGGCAAGCCAAGAAGATCACGTTCAACAAAGGTGACACCGCGTTTGCCACCAAGAAAGTGGAAGTCGATGGTGAATTGATCGGGGGTTCCGTTGACGCCGCTTTGATGGAGCACCGGGGATGGGCCACGTTCCGGGCGGTGTTGATTGAAGACCGGTTGACCGGCGCGTTCGTGGCCACCGATGGCCACCGGGTGGGCTTTGAAGGTGTGCTCTCCGAACCGATGGCCGAAGCCGCGGCCTCTGAAAACGAAAAAGAAGCCTCTGACGACGAGCAAATGTTGGGTCCCGATCCGGTCAGCGGACTTTGGACCTGCATGTTGTCGATTCCAGATCAAGGCTTTGAAATGAGCATCGACGCGGAACTGACCTTGCAAGCCGACGGCGGTATTACGGGTTCCATGTCCATGATGGATCAAGAAGTTCCTCTTTCGAGCGGCTCCTTTGATGCCGAAGCATCGACGATTGAACTTCGAACTTCGACCCCGGGTGGGGAGGGTGTCTTGTCGGGCACCATTGCCGATGGCATCTTGTCGGGTTCGATTGAATCGCCCATGGGCTCGTTGCCGGTTGAAGGCACTCGGGTGGTGTCCCGCGCGGGCGACGAGACGGACACATCGAGTGAAGATGATGATGTCGATTTGNCTTCGGAACTGCCCGAGCCCAATCGCGATCTCCCCATTCCTCTTGGGGGGTACGGTCGATTTGAACCTCCGGCCACCGAGAGTGTCTTGCTGATCAACGCGGTTATTTGGACCGCCTCGGACGTGGGCATTTTGGACGACGCGTGGATGCTGGTCGAGCAGGGGCAAATCACTGATCTGGGTACCGGCCGTCCTCCAGAAACCTCAGCCCGGGTGGTGGATGCCACGGGGTTGCATATCACCCCTGGCTTGATTGATTGCCATTCGCATACGGGCATCAACGGGGGAGTGAACGAAGGCAGTCGGGCCAGCACGGCGGAAGTCACGATCGAAGACGTGGTGAACCCCGACGATGTGGACTGGTACCGCCAACTCGCTGGGGGCTTGACCGCTGCGAATCAGTTGCATGGCTCAGCCAATCCGATCGGTGGTCGAAACTCTGTGGTGAAATTGAAATGGGGCGGCGATGCCCAAGACTTCCGCATGGAGGACGCCAAGCCCGGAATCAAATTTGCTCTGGGTGAAAACGTAAAGCGTTCTCGCGGGCGGTATCCCGACACCCGGATGGGGGTCGCGGCATTCATGCGAGATCGCTTTGATCAGGCGGAGTTCTACCGGTCCATGCACGAGCGTTGGGACNCCATGGATGAGGACGAGCGCGCTTTGGAAATCCCGCCGCGNTTCGACCTTGAGTTGCAGACCCTGGTTGAAATTCTTGAAGGCGATCGCATCGTGCACTGCCACTCCTATCGCCAAGATGAAATTTTGGCTCTGTTGAGGTTGGGCGAAGAGAAAGGATTCCGCATTGGCACCCTGCAGCACATTCTGGAGGGGTACAAAGTGGCGGACGCCATTGCCGAGCATGGGGCGGGCGCCAGCAGCTTCTCCGACTGGTGGACGTACAAAGTGGAAGTCATGGATGCGATCCCTTGGAACGGATGGATCATGCATGAAGTGGGGGTGAATGTCTCGTTCAACTCTGACTCCAATGAACTCGCGCGTCGAATGCACGGCGAAGCCGCCAAGGCGGTGAAGTACGGCGGCATCGAACCCCATGAGGCCTTGAAGTTCATCACTTTGAACCCCGCCAAGCAATTGGGGATTGACCACCGAACCGGTTCACTTGAAGTGGGCAAAGACGCTGACTTCACAGTCTGGAACCGAGATCCTTTGTCTTCGTACGCTTTGGTGCGGGAGACCTGGATCGAAGGTGCCTGTTACTTCTCTCGAGAAAAAGATGCCGAGGTGCGGAGAAGAGATCGCGACGAGCGGTCCCGCCTGCTTGGCAAACTGTTGGTGAAGCAATTGGGTGAAGCCCCAATGCCACCCCCGGTTGAACCCCCTCCATCCAACGAGCCTGCGGACCCCCGCGGTGTTTGCGGTTGCACTGACTAAGGAGCCCACGAATGCGTCATCACATTGTTGCTGTTATGGGATTGCTGNCTTCGGCTGCGGCTTGGGGCCAGAGTCGTCAAGTACCCGCCGCTGATCAAGAAGGTCCCATCGTCCTGTCCGGAGGCACCATTCACACCGTGGCCGATGCGGACCCAATCGCGTCCGGATTTGTGCGCATTGAAAACGGACTGATCACCCAAGTCGGGGCCGGCGAGCCCATGCTTGAGTCTGGGGATCAGGTCATCGATTGCCAAGGCGCTCACGTGTATCCGGGGATGATCTTGATCGATACGCAACTTGGTTTGTACGAAACCAGTGCGGTTGAAGTCACTCTGGATTACAACGAGATGGGCAACATCACGCCCGAAGCCAGCGCTTTGTTGGCNATCAATCCCGACAGTGATCTGATTCCGGTCACGCGCTCCAATGGTGTGTTGACGGGAGTTGTGGCCCCAAGTGGCGGACTGGTTTCTGGTTGGGGCGCTACGGTGCGGTTCGATGGTTGGACTTGGGAAGACATGGCCATTCAGCCTCGGTCGGGCTTGTTCTTTGACTGGCCTCGGGTTGGGTTTGCCAAGAGCGCAGAGCGCTTTGAGGAACTTGATGCCTTGGTGCGAGATGCCCGGCGTTGGTCCGCCGCTCGGGAGGCNGATCCTACGGTTGGACCCGATGCTCGATTTAATGCGTTGCTTCCGGTGCTCGACAAAGAGGCTCCGGCGTTCATTCGCGCGGATACCGCCCCCCAGATTGAAACCGCGGTTGCCTTTGGTGCTCGCCATGACATTGATGTCGTGATCGTTGGAGGTGATGAGGCCATGGAATGCGTGGAGACCCTTTTGGCGCATGACATCCCAGTGGTGGTGCATGGCACCCACCGCATGCCTGGTCGACGCGATGAACTTTGGGACCACCAGTACACCCTGCCGGGTCGTTTGAACGACGCTGGCATCAAGGTGGCCATCGCGGCCAATGAGCGATACACCGGGCATGAACGCAATCTTCCGTACCACGCGGGCACTGCGGCGGCCCACGGCATGGACCCTCAAGAAGCTCTGCGCACTGTGACCCAGTACGCCGCCGAAGTGATCGGTCTCGGAGAGGTGCTGGGCACGATTGAAGTTGGCAAGTACGGCACCGTCATTGTGACCAACGGTGACCCCTTGGAGGTCACCACCAACGTCAGCAAGGCCTTCATCGAAGGCCGTCAAATTGAATTGGACAACCGGCAAACCCAACTGCGTGACAAGTACCTGCAAAAGTACCGTCGGCAAGGCCGGGTGGACTGATTGCTTGAAGCTTTAGAACGGAATATCGTCGTCTTCGACTTGGCGGACGGGCGCTTCTTGTTGGTTTGATGCCGAAGGCTCTTCGAATCGGGTTTCGATACCCGCGTCGTGGGCCAAGTATTCATCCACAGCATTGCGGTCGGGATAGCCATCGCGACCCGCCTCCAGGATGACCCGAGCGCGGACCGTGCGGCCTTTGCAATCGTCGGGAAGAATTCGTCCCGATTGGAACTGGTGGTTCAGGCCAGCCGCTTTGCAAAATTGCTCGATCTTGAACACCGCTTTGGGGGTGGAGACCAGATAGTCCCGAAGCTTGACGACCCGGCCGGCACCATCAGACGCTTCCATAAAGACCACGATCATTTTGTTGCCCTTGGCACTGGTTTGCTCTTCAGCATCGCTGACTTTGAGGGCATAGACCCCCTCGGGCAAGGTGGTGGGGGCGGCTCCGGTACTGTTCGCGTCCTGCGGGTTGAAATCCATGGGTACTCCTTCGCGGGAATCTATCCTAGCCCGGCGATAGGCTGTGGCTTGTGTCAGGATTCTCCCCAATTCGTCCCGACCCGCGACGCCGGGCTGCGGTTCCCACCGTCAGTGTGGTGCTGGTTGGGTTGCAGGTCCAAGACGGTCTACAGGTGTATCTGCCCGAAACAGGCCGAATTGATGGCATCCAGCGTGAGTTGCCTCAGGGTTTCTTGCGTGCTGGTGAGTCGGTGGACGAAGTCGTGCAGCGCATNCGACCTTCCCGGTTGAAGAACACTGGCCATGTGACATCTGCAGGATGGGATGAACCTGGTGAGGATGTCGCCGATTCATCGGTTCGTTTGGTCATGATGACTTTGTTGCCGCCGGCCGAGGATCCAAACTGGATTCCGGTGCGTTCCTTGACCCGTCAACAAGGGGTCTCTACTCGGGATCTGGGCTGCATCGAATTGGCCAGTTTGGCCCTGCGGCGTTCGCTGTTGCTGGATGCACAGACGCTGCGTCTGCTGCCTCGTCCGGCACGCCAGTGGTGGAGCGATCGGACCAGTGGGAGCGACCCATTCCTCCGTGGACTGTTGCCCGAGGTGTTCACGCTCCGCGAAGTTGANAACACGCTGGCGTCGGTCCTTGATCCTGCGGAAATGACACGTGCGGATGGATTGGCCAAGCCTCGACCCAACACATTTCCAATGGATCGCCGAAATTTCCGTCGCACCTTGGAATCTTTGGATTGGCTTGAACGCTGCAGCGATCGTCAAGGACCCGACGGTGCCGAATTGTGGCGGTTCAGTGCCAAGTCCGAATCCAAGTCCGAATCCAAGTCCAAGTCCGGAACCAGGTCCATCTGAGTTACCCCCCAATCGGTGGAGCATGTGTCAATGAAAAAGGCCTGCAATGGCAGGCCCTTCTCGTCTGAAAACTGGATTCTCTCAACTCTCCGCTTCAGCAGACACACGTATCTTATCCGTGGCACAAATCAATCGGTTGCAGGCATTTAAGATTTTCCTTTTCGCCCCGAAGGCCTGTTGATTATCCGGACCAAGAGAGCCCTTCATGCAGTGTGCCTCCAAGTTGGGTGGCCCCTTCATCTTGGACGGCGTACACGTCTTCAACTCGAATTCCACCTACCGACGTCCCATAGAGACCTGGCTCAATTGTCACCACGTCACCTTTGACCAGGGCCACACCCTTGTCATCCAGCAGGGGGGGCTCATGGACCGAAAGTCCCAGCCCGTGCCCGGTGCCATGGGGCATGGTGACGGCATCGCTGGGGTGGTCCTTGCCAGGGAATCCAAAAGCAAATCCGTGGGCTTTCAGAGTGTCGACGGTGGCTTGGTGGACGGCGGATCCCTTCACCCCCGTTCGCAGGGTTCCGACCGCGGCCTCCTTGGCCGNCACAACTGCGCTGTGCATGCGTTGGACTTGATCTGAAATCGCACCGTGAACCACGGTTCGGGTGCAATCCCCGTTGTAGCGGTTGCGCGCGCTGCGAGGAAAAATGTCCACAATGATGGGCTCTTCGGTACGTAAAGCTCCCGTGCCTCGTTCGTGGCAGTCTCCGCCATCCTTGGCTCCTGCGACGATGGAATCTGATCCCGCAAAGCCCTGTTGCAAAAGGAAGATGTCGATGGTCGCTTGCATCCGCTCGCTGGTCAGCGGTTCACCGTCATCAAGCAAGATGCCATCGGCGTTGGGGGTTGCGGCTGCGATGCGTTCGCAGGCCATACGCACCGCGGACTCGGTGACACATTGGCACTCATGGAGCATTTCCAGTTCGTTGGTGTCTTTTTGTCGGCGTTCTGCCACACCCAAATTTGGATCGAGCCGAAGCGAGATCCCGGCGACACGCAATTGTTCGACAAAGAGCAGGCCCAATGTGCGATCGGAAACCACTTCTTGGATGCCGTGTTGACGCAATGCTTCGGCCGCCGCTTGCGCGGTGGCCGTTTCTCGATCGCCATCCAAGCCGCCCTCGGGTGTGAAGTCGGCTGGACAGGCGACCCGATCGGCGTGCGCTTGGGTTCGAGCCCGGTCCATTTCAATATCGCGCACGATCAGGAGCCGCCCTTCCGGAAGCTCAAGACAGGCGGCGGGATCCCCGACGGCAAATCGAATGCGGTGATAGAGCGTGTCGTTGTGGGCGGGAATTCCCGCAATCAGCGTGGCGGTGGTCATGACTGGACCAGCCTAACGGTGACCAGCCCGATGACTCAAGGGTTACGCGCCAGGTCCACGATTGGGCGACCGATCTGGGTTCCTCCCTCGTGGCCCCCGCGGTCCTCGCGGTCCGGGTCCGGAGTGCCCTTCGCCGCCTCGCTGTTGGTGCAGGTGCTCACGAAGGGCACGGCGTTCCTCTGGGTCAAGCTCACCATCACCATTGGCGTCGAAGTTTTCACGCAGTTGTTTCATTCGAGAATCACGAATTTGGGCTCGATCGCGAATGCTGCGAAGCGCGGCTTCGCGTTCGGACTCGTCCAGTTTTCCGTCTTGGTTGGCATCGAATGGCGTCCAAGCGTCTTCGGTGACATGGGCCTCGCGAGGTGGTGGCGGAATCAGTTGCTCGGGCCGGAGCTTTCGAATGGCTTTGGCTTGCTCGGGGGTGAGCAAGGTCAAAAATTCTTCCATCCGGGCCAGGCCTGCTTTGCGACGCTCGTGGTGCAATTCCGCGATGCGATCCGTGCGCTCGCGCAGGGCGATCAGATCGACTGGTGATCCATCCATCAACGTGCGCACTTCTTCCCGGAGCACACCAATGGATTCTCCNAAGACTTTTCG
The DNA here is from genome assembly GCA_002168105.2 of Phycisphaera sp. TMED24. Lineage (GTDB taxonomy): Bacteria > Planctomycetota > Phycisphaerae > Phycisphaerales > SM1A02 > UBA8653. The sequence continues at coordinate 43,196 of NHCD02000007.1, read as the reverse complement.
CTCGGCATTCCACGTGTTGCTGAGTTTGCGGCAGGCCTGACGTTGTTCCGCGGAGAGATCCAACGTGTTGGTCAAGGCGGCAAATTGCTGGCTGCTGGTCGACCGGGCCTTGGTGGCTTCGGGTTGTGGTGCTTGGCCTTGGGCCGCCAAGAAGGCAACGTTGAAGGACAGCGAGGCGCACAAGGCAAGCCCCAAGATGACATTGACGGTTCGGTTCGACATCATGAGCCAAACTCCTCCCAAACCACGTCATTGGTGAGGGCTTCCATCGTCTCGACCGGCTCGGAGCCAAAGTGAGCTTCCAGGATGTCGATGCCATTGCTGGTGGTGGTGGGGGCGCCCAGCGACCAGCCCAGCAGACCGGCACTGGCCATGATGGCCACCGAAGCAGCCAGCCGCAGCGGTGCGATCCATGCTGGCCAAGACGTTCGGGCATGGGCTTCCCGAGCCGCCCGCGTCAAACCGATGGGCAGGGGGGATTCTTGATCATGGGAAGGCTCGGCGGGGGCGAGGGCCATGTCGGCCGCGGCCGCCCGCAAGTTTGGATGCTCCAACAGAGCCTGCTCGAGACGAGGTCGATCGGATTCCTCCAACCGACCCTCCAGGGCGGTGGACAGCAGAAGCATGGCTTCTTCGACCGGTACGGCATTCGGGATGGCATTGTTTTCAACCATGGTCGACGCTCCTTTGTACGTCGCTTGCGGGGGAATCATCCCCCGGCTTTTGAGATTCATTCATGGCGGCTCGGAGGCGTTCCAGGGCCTTGTGCTTGGTGGAACGAACGGTCTGCTCGGAGACCTGAAGCATCTGGGCCACCACATCGACGGGTTGTTCGTCTTGATACAGCAGGTGCAAGACGAGCCGCTGTCGATCGGTCAGAACCCCCAAAGGGATGGCGGAATCGTGCAGGTCACCCGACTCCAAGGGCGCCTCTGGAGCCTCAAGGGTCCGATCATTGAGTTCCATCGCTCGACCTACGGTTCGGCCGAGCTTCCGAGCCCGATCGATGGCGGTGGAACGAGAGACCAAAGTCAGCCAGGTGCTNATCGAGGCGCGGTTGGGATCAAAAGAGCGAAGAAGCCGTCCGTCGTCTTTCAGCAGGCGTACGAACACGTCTTGGGCTGCATCTTCAATGTCCTGTTCGGTTTGGCCACGAAGCACCCGCCGAACTCCCGCCCACACCAGGCCGCCGTAGGCCGAAACGAAATCCGCAAACGCCCGGCTGTCACCTCGGGCGCAGGCATCCAAATCAACCTGGTCGCGGTTGGGATCAGGCACGTGCCGTATCGTACGACAGGCAATCCAAAATCATCCCCGAGGAGTTGAACATGTTCAGTGGCGTTTGTGGTGTGGCAGTGATTTGGTTTACTTCGGTCGTTGATGATGCCCCCAACACACCAGANGTGGTGATGACCCCCGTGGCGGCCGAGATGCTGCAGCATGCTGATTCATTCCTCGAGGCACTGTCGGATTCGCAGCGTTTGTCCGCGCAGAAATCGTTTGATGACACATCGCGCACGGACTGGACGTTCTTTCCTCGGGTCCGGGATGGTCTGGAGCTTGCTGATCTTCGAGACAACGCTGCGGCCTTCGCGTCTGCGGAAGCGCTCTTGGATTGCGGTTTGTCTGAATCGGGTGCCAAGACGGCCGCGGACATTCGTCGCCTTGACCCTCAAGAAGATCGCGGTGGCGGCGTTCGAATGGGACCTGATCGGTATGCCATCACCATTTTTGGACAACCTTCCTCAGGTAAACGATGGGGGTGGAGGGTGGAGGGACATCATCTCACGTTGAATTGGACCATTGACGCGGGCCGGGTGGTTTCGGTGACGCCCATGGCTTTCGGCATTTCTCCGTTCGTCGATCAAGCCGGCGAGCCCCAGGTCCTCGGGGAAGACCAGCAGGCTTATCTGGATTTCTTGGGCACACTCGACAACGAAACGCGGGCGGGGGCAAAGCGGGACGGGCCGATGCCAGGGGAGGTCCCGGGCGNGGGCAAGCCACGCCCAGAATCTGGGGGTCGGGNTGGGATTCGGTTTTCGGCCCTGTCCGAGGCAGCACAAGCCGCCGCATGGAAAGTCTTGGACACGGTGTACGACCGATTGGATGCAGAATTGGCTTGGATGCGGCGGGCCTCCGCTCGCGCTCAAGCCGAGGATATTTTCTTCAGTTGGAGTGGGACGGGTTTGGCTTTTCGTCCCAATGCGTATCGCATCGAAGGTAGGGATTTCACGTTTGATTTCGTGAATGCTCAGGACGCTGGCAACCACGTGCACACCTTGTACCGAGAGGGCCCACGAGATTTCGGTCAAGAGATTCCCAGTTGGACTCGAGTGGCCTCGGATCAGTTTTTCACCGAGGGCCCCGTGTGGTCTCCCCCGAGCACGCTGTTGTTTTCAGACATGCGATTTGATGGTAGTGCGGGGCACATTGTTTCCTTAAACGAGACCGGGAAGCTGCAACGGTTGTGGTCTTCACCGAAGGTCGCGAACGGATTGATGTTCGATGGCGAGGGTCGCTTGTGGGCGTGCCTTTTTGGACACGGCACACTGGCGAGCTTCGCATGGCAAGACGGTGCGTTGGTGGATGAGCGTGAGGAAATCCCCGGTTACCAAGGACAGCGCTTCTTGAAGACGAACGACCTGGTCTTTGACGCTTCTGGGGGCCTGTGGTTCACCGATCCCTTGTTTGGCCGAAAGGCAGGAGAGCAACCGGTCATGGGGGTGTACTACCGCCGTCCGACCGGTGAGATTTCTTTGGTGGTTGAAGACCTCAATCGACCNAATGGCATCATGCTGAGTCCCCGTGAAGAGACGTTGTACGTCTTGCCCTCGAGTGGATCATCCGCTTTTGCGTACGACATCACGGCCCCAGGAGTGGTGGCCAATCCCCGTACTTTCGGACAGGTCCCAGGTGGAGGCGACGGCATGACGGTGGATGTGCAGGGCAACGTGTACTTGACCAGTGGTCGACTTCGTTCAGTCGTGGTGGTCAATCCCGCGGGAGAAGAGATCGATCGTATTGGCTTGCCCGGGGGGCCAAGCAATGTTTGTTTTGGCGGCCCCGCGAACCGGACGCTTTTCGTCACTGCCGGGGACTCGGTCTACGCGGTCCCACGAAAGCAGCCCGGATGGATCTTCCCCGGATCTCGCCCGGGAGGTTGACGGTCTTAACCTTGCAGGTGTGGCATGAGATCCTCACCCGCCTGATGCGTGGTTGGTGCCCTGCCCGGTCGAAACACTCGAGCTTCACTGCCCGTCAGTGCAACGGATTGTTCGCAGCAGCGTAAAAGTCCGCCTTCAAACAAACCCACCACCGGGGTGGTGTTTTCTTCGTGGAATTCGCGAATGCGGTCGTCCCGGGTTTCTCCGAAGTGTGGATGCAGAGCGCCATCTTGCTCGTAGTGGATGCCCCCAGGGTGGTAGTGGGCGTTGACTTGGAATGGCACCAAGCCCAAAGCGTCGAAACTGGGTGGTTCCACAATGGGCATGTCGTTGGTGGTCCGCATGGTGGGGCACGCCACATTCGTTCCTGCACTCACCCCAAGATATGGAATGCCGTCGGCCAAAATTCGGTTTTGAATGGCCTCGACCAAACCAAGTTCGTGCAGCTGCTTGATGAGCCGGAAGGTGTTGCCGCCGCCCACGTAGATGCCTTGGGCCGAACGCACCGCCGCCACCGGATCAGACGCTTGATGGATGCCATGCAGGGTGTACCCCGCGTGCAGCCCACGTTCGGTGAGGGCCGTCACGTAGCCGTCGTGGTCGGCCAGGGCGTAAGGCACAAACAAGATGGAGTCGATCTCACCGAAGTGGGATTGCATTTCAGCCACCAAAGTGGCTTTTCGATCGTCGGTGCGGAAGCCGCCGGAACCAAGAAGAACCTTCATGACATGAATCTAGCGGGACTTGCAGGGTATTGGTGAACCTGAGGGGTTTGATGTGGGTAGCATGCTTTTACGCGACTATTTGTGCGCAAAGGAGATTCCATGAAGTACGCCTTGTTTGCCACTGGCCTGTCGGCCCTCCTCGTTTCCCATGCTGATGCAGACGAGCGGGGCGACAAGCTTCTGCGGGAGTTTTTGACCTACCAATCCAAACTCAAGGCCTTCAGTTGTGAACTGGATTTGAGCATGGAGATTGAAAGCCCGTTTGGGCCCATGAACATGGACCAGAAATTCTCTTTTGCCATGCAGCAGCCCAACAAGATGGCCCTGCGGGGCAAAGGTGGCGGCATGATGAGTGTGGACATGGTGAGTGATGGTGAAAACATGACCACCTATCTCCCCATGCTGTCGGCCTACATGGTTGATACCGCACCCAAATCTTTCGCCGAAATGAATGAACCAGATGAGTCCGACCCCATGGGTGGCGCTGGTCTTCCGGGTCTGGATTCCAACTTCCTGATGGTGACCGCCGAGGACATTGAAAAGGTTCTCTCGGCCGTTGAGTCGTGCGAATTCGTCGGCGAAGAGACCGTGGAGGACACCAAAGTCTTGCACCTCAAAATCACCGAGAAAGGTGAGGCCGGCCTTCCCAACATGACCACCGACTTGTGGTTGAGCAACGACGGCAAGTGGCCCTTCCGCTTGAAGCCCGACATGGAAGGCATGATGGCCATGGCCGAGGAAGAAGGCGGTGAAGGGGCGGACATGATGGAAGGCATGGAAATGTCTGTGACTTTGGATTTGCGTGATTGCAAAGCCGAGATCAAAGAGGATGCCTTTGTCTTTGTGGCCCCCGAAGGTGCTCGCAAGGTCAGTGACTTCTCGGAAGCCATGGGCGGCATGATGGAGATGGACGAGCCACAAGAAGTGGTTCCGGAAGCAGAAGAAGAGAAAAAAGGAGGACCCCTCGAAGGTGAGCCCGCACCTGCGGTCAGCTTGACCATGCTTGATGGCACCCAAGTTCCTTTGGCCTCTCTCAAGGGCAAAGTCGTGGTGATGGACTTCTGGGCTACATGGTGTGGACCCTGCAAGCGGGGCATGCCAGGACTTTCCCGCATCACGTATGAGCGTCGCGACCAAGGCGTCGTGTTCATGCCCGTGGCCATTGCTGACCGCAAGGAAAAAGTGGAGCAGTACGTCAAGGCTTTCCCGGGTTCGAACGAAGGTCGTCCGCTTCCTTCGGCTTTCGACGAGAAAAATGACATCGCGTCAGCGTTCAAGGTGGGTCCCATTCCTCACACCTTGATCATTGACAAGAAAGGTGTGATTCGCCACGTGCACATCGGGTTCTCACCCGATCACGAAAAAAACATGGCCGCAGAACTTGATGCTCTGATTGCTGAGTGATCGGCCATTGAATTTCAATGCCAAAGACCCGGTTTCGGCCGGGTCTTTTTTTGTCTTCCTTGCAGCAGGGTGCAGATTCGCCACAATGTGATTTGTGCCTAACGTTCTTCCGAACATGATCGGTGAACAACCTCGCGTCCTTTCGTACGGCGAGTTGGTGGTCGATCGGGTCGATGGCCATGACCGTCCCGGTGGGGCGCCTCTCAACTTTGCGGCGGCCATCCAACCTCTCCTCGGTACGGTTGGGGGTGATTGCTTGGTGGCTTCGCGTGTGGGCCATGATGACGGAGGCCAGCTGCTTCAAAAGGCCATGCAAGCGCACAATCTCTCGCCGGTCCTCCTCCAAAGCACGACCGACGAGCCGACTGGGCTTTCTCTTGCTGAAGTCAAGTCGCAGGGAGATGTGGCTTTTCACCTGGAACCCGGCGCGTGGGATGAGATTGCTTGGTCTGAAGCACTCCGTGAACAGGCCGCCGTCTGCGTGGGCTTGCTTGCTGGTTCGCTGCCACTGAGATCCCCGGTCTCGGCCGCGACCATGGTGTCGCTGTTCCAAACGAGCAGTGCGAGCGTCCGAATGTTTGATCTCAACTTTCGGCATGAACCTGAGTCAACCTTGCTGACCTCGGTGCTGGAAGCCGCCACCCATGTGAAGGGCACCGTCGAAGAGTGGGTCCAGTTGGGCACGATCTTGTCTTGCCAAGCTGATCAAGCCCATGCCGTCGCCACCGAACTTCATGCTCAATTTGCGTTGGAGTCGTGTTTGGTGACCAATGGGGCTGGAGGCTGTGTGCTCCTGGATGGCGAGGGTGCCATGGCCGGTCTTCCCGTGGCCTTCCCGACGACTGAAGGCGCGGATCCGATCGGAGCGGGAGATCACGCGGCTGCCGGCTGGATGTTTGCGCTGTTGAACGGGCGATCTCGATTGGATCAAGTGGCGGCCGCAGACATCATGGGGGCCTGGGCGGCGTCCCGGCCCGCTTCGGCCCCGGGCATTCCTCCGGCGGTTCGAGACCTTCTCGCTTAATCTTCCCCTCCATGTCACTTTTGCTTTTGCTTGCCGTTTCGTTGGCCGGTCAACCTTTGGCCTTCACCAACGCCCACATCATTCCGGTTGAAGGCCCCGAAATCCAAAGCGGCACCTTGCTGGTGGCGGACGGCAAAATTCTTGCCGTGGGTGCGTCCGTTGAAGTTCCTAAGGATGCATTGGTTCAGGACTGTTCGAACCAAGTCATCATGCCCGGGCTCATTTGCACCCACAGCCACATCGGAGGATGGGGGGGGGCTGACCGATCGGGGCCCATTCAGCCTGATGCTCGAATCATTGACGCGTTGAACCCACGAAGCAGTGGCTGGAAGCGTGCCTTGGCCGGCGGTTTGACCAGCTTGAATGTGATGCCTGGATCAGGGCATCTTCTTTCGGGACAAACCGTGTATCTCAAACTGCGACCTGGTGTGGGCACCATTGGCGAGATGGCGTATCGGTTCCCCGATGGCTCGCCCATGGGTGGCATCAAAATGGCCAATGGCACGAACCCGCAGGGGGCTCCGCCATTTCCCGGCACCCGATCAAAGGCCGCGGCTTTGGTGCGTCAAAAATATTTGGAAGCGCAGAAGTATCAGCGTGATCTTGAGGCCATTGCTGAAGGGGGCGAAGCCCCACCGCGAGATCTTGGTCTGGAAGCGCTCGTCGAAGCACTCGAAGGCAAGCGTGTGGTGCATCACCACACCCACCGGGCGGATGACATCGTGACGGTGCTCCGGCTTTCAGAAGAGTTTGGCTTTCGATTGGTCCTGCACCATGTGAGCGAAGCCATCATGGTGGCGGAAGAAATCGCCGAAGCCAATGTCCCTTGTTCGGTCATCATGATTGACAGTCCCGGCGGCAAGCAAGAAGCCATCAACTTGTCTTTTGAAACCGGTCGAGTGCTTGACGAACACGGCGTCAAGGTGGCGTACCACACGGACGATTACATCACCGACAGTCGGTACTTCTTCCGCTCGGCGGCCCTTGGCATTCGTGCGGGACTGGCCCGCGACACAGCGTTGGCCTCGTTGTCCTTGCACGGGGCCCAGATGATGGATCTCGGGGCCCAGATTGGATCTTTGGTGCCCGGAAAAGATGCCGATTTTGTCATCCTCTCTGGTGATCCATTTTCCATTGATACCCGAGTCCAGCAAACTTGGGTGGAGGGCGACTTGGCCTTCGATCTGGCGAATCCAACCGATCGACTCTTTGCCGAGGGTGGATTTGGGGGGAGCAACGAAGTCAATCCTTACATGTGCTGCACCAAGAATGAATGCGAAGGGTGTGCCCAATGAATTTCTGTCGAAACCTGATTCCTTTGTTCGTTCTGGTCTTAGGCAGCATGACGTCTGCAGAAACCATCTTCGTCTTCGGTGAAGAGGTCCATCCCGTCACGCAGCCGGTAATCCGGAATGGTGTGGTCGTGGTCAAAGATGGAAAGATCCAAGCCGTTGGCCCTGCTTCGATGGTCAGTGATCAAAAAGCCGATCGGGTGGTACGGGCCGCAGTGGTGGTTCCTGGCTTCGTCGACGCGCGGGCCACCGTTGGCTTGACGGGTCAATTCAACCATGAGCATGACCAAGACCATCTCGATACCTCCGAAGCCATACAGCCCGAGCTGCGGGCCATCGACGCGTACAACTGGAAAGAGCGTTTGGTGGAATGGGTTCGGGGCTTTGGGGTCACCACCGTGCACACTGGACATTCGCCCGGAGAGTTGATCTCGGGGCAGACCTGCATCGTGAAGACAGCCGGCCGGGGCCTGCAAGAAGATCTCGTCCAAACGTGTTGGGGGGTGAGCGCGACTTTGGGCGAAGGGGCACAACGGTCTGGAAGCTCCCCGGGGAACCGATCCAAGGCAGTCGCCATGTTGCGTCAAGCCATGATTGCGGCGAAAGAACGACTCGAGAAGCGAGCGGACAGTGAAGACACCACCGTCTTCCGAAATCTTCGAGAGGAAATGTTGGAAGACATTGCTTCGGGGGATCGGCCATTGATCGTCCATGCGGATCGGGCCTTCGATATTTCCGCGGCCCTTCGTTTGAAGAAAGAGTTTGGTCTTGATGTGGTGGTCGAGAGCGCGGCCGAAGCCCACGGCATGATTGACGCGATCAAAGAGGCCAACGTGCCGATCTTCCTGCATCCCACCATGGCGCGAGGTTCTGGGGAACGCCTGAACGCCAGCTTCACCACCGCCGCCAAGCTGCGCGAGGCTGGGGTGCCGGTGGCATTTTCCACGGGTTACGAAGCGTACGTGCCCAAAGTCAGGGTTCTGGTGTTCGAAGCGGCCATGGCCATTCCCTACGGTCTGTCACGTGAAGATGCTTTGGCGATGATCACCATCGAACCAGCCAAAATCCTGGGCATTCAAGACCGGGTTGGTTCCATCGAACCTGGCAAGGATGCTGACTTGGCGTTTTTTGACGGCGATCCCTTCGAATGGATCACCCATTGTGAAGGTGTCATGATTGATGGCCACTCGTTTGAGCAAAAGCCGCGCTGATCAAGTTTGGTAATAGCTTCGGTACCACTCCACAAAGCGAGGAATGCCCACATCAATGGGGATCGATGGCGTGTATCCCACGGCCTCCGACAGGGCTTGGACATCAGCTTCGGTATGGCGGACATCACCCGGTTGCATGGGTAAGAAATCCATAACGGCTTTTTGCCCCAGACAAGTTTCGATGCAGGAAATGAAGTGGAGCAGCGGAACGGGTCGACCGCCTCCAATGTTGTACAGCCGCCATGGGGCCGAGCTGGTTCCCGGGTCGGGGGCGTTCGGGTCCCAGTTGGCATCTCCGCTTGCGGGTGTATCCAAAGTGCGAAGAACGCCTTCGACGATGTCATCGATGTAGGTGAAGTCCCGGGTTTGCTCCCCTTCACCGAACACCGGTATGGGTTCGTTCTTCAGGATCGATTCCACAAATCGGAACAGTGCCATATCCGGGCGGCCCCAAGGACCGTACACCGTGAAGAACCGAAGCCCTGTACACGGCACCCCGTAGAGGTGGGCGTACACGTGCGCCATGTGCTCGTTGGACTTTTTGGTGGCGGCGTACAACGAAATGGGATGATCGACGTTGTCCGCCACGGAGAACGGCAAATTTTGGTTGCTGCCGTACACGCTGGAACTGGAGGCGTACACCAAGTGCTTGATGCCATGGTGCCGACAACCTTCCAGCACGGTGAGGAATCCATTGAGGTTCGCTTCGAGATAAGCGAACGGGTGTTCGAGCGAGTACCGCACACCCGCTTGGGCCGCCAAATGAACCACGGTGTCGAACTTTCCGTTTTGAAACAGCTTCGCCATGTCGTCTTGGTCAGCGCAGTCCATCTGGATGAATTCGAACCGATCTTCGCTGGACAGCCGTTCAATCCGAGCTGCTTTGAGTTTGGGGTCGTAGTACGGGTTGAGGTTGTCAATCCCCACGACGTCATCGCCTCGGTTGAGAAGCTGACGGGTTGTGGCCGCTCCAACAAATCCAGCCGCACCAGTGACAAGAACTCTCATGTTTTCATGCTACGGCACGAGGTCAGATGGGGGTGAAATGAACCGTATGCCTTTGGGCGGGATTTGAGTGGGGTCGACACTGCAGGCGGTTGCCCATGCGTCGGCCGCGGTGGCTGTGGGGGCAATCACGAAAGTCAATAATTGATTTTGCACCGCTTGCCCGTCTCTCGGATCAATGATGTGCGAGTACCGAATGCCATCCTTGAGGACAAATTGGTGAAGGTCGCCCGAGCAGGCAATCGCGTGGTTGTTCGGGACCGGAAGCATCATTCCTTTCAACTCGGTGGCGATCGACCAGCCTGATTCAGAATGGGGGGCTTCTCCCACCAGAAGATCTCCGGAACAGTCCACTTGGAAGTGTGCACATCCATGGGTCCGCAAGATATCCCCAGCCAAGTCGGCCGCCATGCCTTTGCCAATGCCTCCGAAATCCCAACGGTTGCCAGACGCGAGTTCGGCGAAACCGTCTGCAGAGAGATGGGCGGGAGGGAGCATGGCGAGTCGTTGAGCTTCAACCGAATCGAGCAGTTCGCCTTTTGAGCGATACTGGCGCCAGGCGAAGAACAGACCCCCTTTTTCAAAATCAAATGCACCACCGGTGGACCGAGCCAGCTTCCGGGCGGTTCGAGCCGCGGTCAGAAGTTCTGGGGAAAGCTTCATTTTTCTCTGTGTGTTGAGTTGTGCCACTTCAGCTTGCGGGTTCCAATCGCTCAAGGTCATTTCGAGTTTGTTCATACCTTCCCAGGCAGCGCGCATGGCGGCGAAGGCGACTTGTTCGTTCTCGCTCCACACTCGAATTTCGCTGCGGCATCCCATGATGATGCTCTCGGTTGAGAACAACGAAAGTGATTCAGTTGCGGTGGATGTTCTTGGTGTTGAAGAACATCCAGTAAATATCAACGCAACACAGCCGAGAACGATACGATACACAAGGCAAAGAATAGACCCGAGGTGCACCAATGCCGAGTTCACTTGATCGACGAACGTTTCTTGGTGCGAGTTTGGGAACCGGACTCACCACGAGTCTGACTGCCTCCACGATCACGTCCGCCTCCACGGCCGCCCCCACTCCGACGGTGGCGGCCGCGGCGGGCAATGTGCTGAATGCTGGTGCAAAGTTCCAGTACCGCAAAGCTTGCAAGTTTGGCATGACCAGGGGCAAGACCCTGAAAGACCGCTTCCAAAGCGCGAAGGATGCAGGCTTTGATGGGGTCGAGATGGATTCGCCCAACGGCATGTCGACCGCCGAGGTGATTGCCGCGGCCCAAGAAGTTGGGATTCGCATCCCTGGGGTGGTGGATTCTGTGCACTGGCAGATCACCTTGTCCGACCCGGATTCGGCCAAGCGGGAAGAGGGGCGGAAGGCGCTTGAGGCTGCCATTCGTGATTCTCATGCGTACGGCGGCACCTCGGTCCTGCTGGTTCCGGCTGTTTGCGGTTCGGTCTCCGAAGAAGACGCGTGGTCTCGATCCGTCGAAGAGATCCGGAAGACACTGCCATTGGCGGCGGATCTTGGCATCCACATTCTGATTGAAAATGTTTGGAACCGCTTCTTGTATGAGCATGACGGACCCAACAACCAGTCGGCAGAAAAGTTTGCCGCCTACCTCGATGCCATCGATTCACCTTGGGTGGGGGCCTACTTCGATATTGGGAACCACCAGAAATATGGACTTCCGGCCGCTTGGATCAGAACCCTCGGCTCACGTTTGGTCAAATGTGACGTGAAAGATTGGGGAGTGCAGGGAGGCTGGGCTCGTATTGGAGACGGTGATGTTGATTGGGCTGCCGTGAACCAGGCGTTGTCGGACATCGGTTTTACCGGCTGGGTTTCCGCGGAAGTTGGCGGTGGGGACACGGCGTATTTGGGCACCGTGGCTGAGCGGGTCGACCGCGTCTTTTCCTTGTGACCAACGCAAACCCACGAACGGTAGGCATTGTCGGGCTCGGATACGTAGGCCTGCCTTTGTCAGCTGCCTTTGAAGCGGCGGGTCACCACGTCATTGGGTTCGATATCGATCCAGCGAAGCCGAAAAAGCTGGACCAGGCCGATTCGTACTTGCCACACTTGGGCCAGGATCTGTTCGACCGGCTTGCATCCTCAAGCCGATTCCAGCCCACGAGTGATGAGAACGCGTTGGCCCAATGCGATGCGATTCTGGTGTGTGTGCCGACCCCCGTTGATGAAGATCGGCAGCCGAACCTGACGTACGTGCAGCAAACGTTCCAGATGATTCGGCGTGTGCATGCCCCGGGTTGTCTGGTGGTTTTGGAAAGCACCACTTGGCCTGGGACCACGCGCGAAGTCTGTCTTCCACTGCTGTCCTCCGGCGGTCGAACGTTGGGGAAAGATTTCTTTTTGGCTTTTGCTCCCGAACGAGAGGATCCCGGGCGCGACACACCCATTCGGTCAATTCCTCGACTGGTGGGAGGGCTTGATCAAGCCTCCGGAGCGCAGGCGGTGGCTTTGTACGCCGAAGTGTGTGAAGAGGTGGTGCCGGTGACCTCCGCCGAAGTGGCCGAAGCGGCCAAACTTCTGGAGAACACGTACCGGGCCGTCAATATCGCGTTGGTCAACGAGTACAAGATGATCTTGGAACGGATGGGCATCGATATCCACGAGGTGGTGGATGCCGCGTCCACCAAGCCTTTTGGATTCTCTCGCTTTGATCCGGGCCCAGGTCTTGGGGGACACTGCATCCCCATTGATCCGTGGTACTTCGCGTGGGCGGCCAATCGGGTGGGGCACCCCAGTCGATTTGTGGAGTTGGCGGGTGAGATCAATACCCAGATGCCGAGGCACGTGGTGAACGCTGTGGCCTCCATTCTGGCACAAGACGCCAAGGACCTTGACGGCTCGTCCATCCTGGTCCTGGGAGTGGCTTACAAGAAAAATGTCGGCGACGTGCGAGAAACTCCAGCCGCCCCAATCGTTGAAGATTTGCAAGGGCGTGGTGCCCATGTGCAGTACCACGACCCATTGGTTCCGGACTTCCCCAAGATGCGACGCCATGACTTGGGCTTGCGTTCGGTGCCTTTGACAGAGGAAGTGGTGCACGACGTCGATGTGGTGTTGATTGTGACGGACCACGACGCCATTGATTTTGCCTTGGTGGCCGCCGCCGCCAAACGGGTGGTGGACACGCGGAACGTGCTGTCTGAGGCGCAGGTCCAAGGGGTCTATCGGCGTGCCTGAATCTTTTGATTTGCTGGACCGCGAACCAATTTCCTTTGGGGGCAATCCTGCTTTTTTTTGCGGTCAAGACGTTCTGGTGACGGGTGCCGCGGGCACCATCGGCAGCGCTTTGGTCCGGGCTTTGCGCACTGCAGGAGTGTCCGTGTGCGGTGTGGATCGTCGCTCGGCTGATGAAGTGGACTCGCAGGGAGACTTGTGCGATGCGGCATTCCTCAGGGGCGTGCTCGCCGGACACTCGGTCATTTTTCATGCGGCCGCCTTGAAGCATGTGGACCGGGCCGAGTTGGATCCGGATCTGGCTTGGAGAATCAATCGAGATTTGGTCCGTGATATCTGTGATGCTCGCCAACTTGGCAGCCGGTTGCTCTTTGTCTCCACCGACAAGGCGGCGTTTCCACTTGGTGTCATGGGGCAAAGCAAGCGGGAAGCAGAGGGCATCGTGCAAGGCAACGGGGAACAAGGGCCAGCCTTGGTGGTTCGGTTCCCGAACATTCTGGGTTCATCGGATTCGGTGCTTCCGATTTGGGCCAATCAGATGTCATCGGACCAACCCCTCACGTTGACGGATCCGGAAGCCACCCGTTGGTTCTTGACGGAGTCTGAGGCCATCGATTTGCTGTTGGCCGTGTGCGCCCGTGGCGAGTCCGGAGGCATTCATGTTCCCCAGTTGGGGGATTCAGTATCGATGGCTGATCTGCTGCACCGATTCTTGGCCAGCCACCAAAGACCAGACCACCCGGTCAAGATCACTGGATTGCGTCCAGGCGAAAAGCAGCACGAAGTCCTTTTTGAGCATCCACCAGGCCGTCCCAGCAAGATTTCTGGGGTCGGTCTGGACCAAGTGGATTCTGAGGCATGACGCTGCACGCAAGGGTGGCGATGGTGTTCCTTGCGGCTTTGCCCATCAGCACCGCGTTCGCCAATGTCATGCTGTTGGTCTTGGCGCTGACCGCATTGCTGCAGGGAAAGTCCATGCGGCACACGATTGTGAAGCGTTTGCAGACTAAATTTGCGGTGGTGGCGATGCTCTTTGTCGCTTGGAACGCGTTGTCTCTGTTGTGGAGTCAAGATGTTGCGGCAGGGATTGAAGGACTCAAAGCGCAACGTTTGTTGCTGCTTCCTCTTTTTTGGCCAGCCGGAGGGTCTACGAACTGGCGGTTTGGATTGCTGCTGGGAACAGCCTTGGCTGGCGCGGCAAGTGTGCTGGCGGCGGCTGGTTTGGTTCTTCCCGGGGTTGAGGTCTTTGACGGCCGGGTGGTTTCGTTTCAACACCCCATTGTGCTTGGCGTTCTTTGTGCGGCCGGACTCGTTTTGGCCTTGGATGCGTGGAGCATCTGTTCGCCGCGTCACCGTCTCACGATCGCTGCTGCCGTTGTGTTGACTTTGTTCGCTTTGCTGTTGAGCGGATCTCGAACTGGACTGTTGGCCACTTTGGCGGCGGTGCCAATCAGTTTGGTCATGCTGCACCGACGTGTTCGTATCGCAGCGCTCGTTGGTGTCGCTTTGGCGGTACCGGTCGGTCTTTGGCAACACGACATTCTGGAGGACCGTTGGTCTGATGCGTGGCAAGAACTTGGCCAGTGGCGCGAGTCTCCGGAGACCAGTGTGGGTTGGCGGGTGGCCGCGCTGAACGCGGCTTGGGAGGTTGGTCTCCAACGCCCTTGGATTGGTCAAGGCTACGGTGGGGTTCGGTCGGCGGTGCCGGTGGATCATCCCGTTCGGGCCCAGTCCGAAAGGTTTTCAACCGATCGTGAGGGTCCGCTGAATTTGCACAACAGCTGGGCCAACGCTTTTGCGAGAACTGGAGTGGTTGGGATGGTTTTGTTGCTGGGGTTCTGCGGTGGTGCCGCATTGGTGATCCTTCGCTCAGATTCCATCCACCAGTCCTCCGGGCTGGGTTTGTTGGCGGTTTGGGGGGTGCTTGGTCTTTTTGATGCTGGCCTGGGAACCGGAGTCACCTTGGCGATTCTCGCATTGGCAGTTGCTGGGAGAGAGTGCCTGAAATGATTTACACTCCGCACCTGCGATGACGACCCCTTCCACCGACAGTCTGAAGGCCGCTCCGGCCACGCGACCGGTGGAGATTGATCTGGTCGAATTACCTTCATCAGCTCCTGAAATCACTTTGGGCCCTGGTCTCCCTGAGGGTGTGCAACGCTTCCTCGCTGCTCTTCTTATGGTTCCGGCGGCGCTCATTTTGTTGAGCATTCGCTTGGTTTGGTTGGTTCGAGGCGTATCAGGTCCTTTCTTCTTTTGGCAGGACCGCGTTGGACGTGAGGGTGCAACTTTTCGAATTCTGAAAATCCGGACCATGACCGACAAATCAGGGCCTGTGTTCGCTGATGTCGAAGACACCCGCGTGGTGCCCACCGGAACATTCCTTCGGCGCACGCACTTGGACGAGTTGCCCCAGTTGTGGAATGTGCTTCGAGGAGACATGTTGCTGGTGGGACCACGTCCCGAGCAACCAGGTCCCTATGAATTGCTTTCCAAACTGTTGGTGGGGTACGAGAGCCGTGTGCTGATGAAGCCCGGGATGGTCGCGCTTTCCAATCTGCAGGATGGATACGCTCGCTCGATCCCGGAGCACCGAAGACGGGTGGTTTGGGACCGTTGGTACATCAAACATCGAACCCGTGGTCTTGATCTTAAGTTGATTGCGCGAGCGGTCTGGGGCCTGATTTCCCCGCGGCGGGACTGATTGGGGGACCCGTTGAGTGTCATTCGCGAGGTGTGGTTGTCTCGCCATCTCATGTATGAGTTGGCTCGAGCGGATCTCTTTCGGCACACATCGCGGCTCCGACTGGGCATTTTGTGGTGGTTTGTTGACCCTCTGGTTTTGGCCCTCATTTACTGGGGCCTGGTGGATCAACTTCTGGGACGGGGTGAGTCCATCCATCCTCGATATTGGCTGTTCCTCCTGTTGGGTTTGGTTGTTTGGAAGCAATTTGCCCAGTGTCTGTCTGGGTGCAGTGGTGTGTACAACCGAAGACAAGGGCTGATTCGAAACATCTCGGTACCTCTGACCACATTGCCTGGCGCCGTGTTGCTTCAAACCTTTCATCTCTTTGTTCAGGCGCTCTTGGTGGTGGCCGTTCTGAGTGGAGTCTCAAGCGGTGCTTCGTTGGGGTGGATTCAGTTAATTGGATTGATGGTTATCCAGTTGCTCACCATGGGGGGCATTGGACTGATGTTTGCCGCCCCAATGGCCAGCCAGCCGGATCTCCGTGAGTTGCTGCCGCATGTGCTGAAGGTTCTTTTTTATCTCAGCCCGGTGTTGTACTCGTTTGAATTTTTGCAGTTGAAGATGGAAGGCACTCCATACCTTCAATGGTTGGATGTGTACAGAATGCTTCATCCACTGGTTGATCTATTGGGGGCGTACAGGACCGTATTGTTGGACAATGACTTGGTGCCACTGGGCACTTGGTTGGGGATGGGGGGGCGTTCGGTGGTGTGCTTTGGATTGGGATTGTGGCTTCATTCGAGATGCCAACACCGTTTGCTTGAGGATCTCCGATGATGTTGGCAGCGAAATCTGTATCTGTTCGCCTTCGGAAGTGGAACAGCCCTGATGATCGGTGGCATTGGGCGTTGCAAGACATCAATCTCCAGTTCCACAAAGGAGATCGAGTGGGTGTGGTGGGACGGAATGGCAGCGGAAAAACAACCCTCTGTCGGGTGCTGGCCGGGATTTTGTCTCCCGCGAAGGGTTCGGTGGTTCGAGAAGGCAGAGTTGTCCCACTTCTGGGGTTCGGCGCCGCATTGCAACCGGAGTTGTCGGGCAAACAAAATGCCAGATTGTTGGCGAGGCTCTTGGGAGCATCGTCTGAAGAAGTCCCGAGGATTCTCGAGGATGTGGATCGTCAAACGGAGCTCGGGAACTGGCTCAACGAACCGGTCGTCCATTACTCCACGGGTATGCGAGCAAGGTTGGCTTTCGTGGTCGCTACGAGTATCTCGGCCGATGTGCTGTTGGTCGACGAAGCCCTTGGTGCCGGAGACATCACCTTTCGCAAGCGGGCCATGAAACGCTTGACAACGTTTATGGAAGAGGCCAAAGTCCTCATCATGGTGTCCCATCAACTGCATGAGCTCCGAAAACAGTGCAACCGCGTCATTTGGCTGGAAGATGGGATGGTTCGCCAAGAAGGGGAAGCAGAGTGCATCCTCGAGCAGTACCAAGAACACATGAATCAAAATAGGGTGAAACAGTGATTGGCCCGGTTGTCCGTGCGAGTATCCGCACCGCCCGGTTCATTCTTCCGGGTCGGATTTTTGGTTGGCTGCGCAGAGTTGCACGTCGACTGCTTCCCGGATCGGCCCAGCAGTACTTGCTCCGTCAAGAACGCCGAACGTTCGCCGATGTCCAAAAGGATGATTTGTACTTTTTGCGTGACAAGCTCATTCAGCGACAAGATTTGATGTTCCAGAAGCTTGAGCAGCGCCTCGAACGGCTCTCCCAAAAGATTGATGAACTGGAACGAGACAAGCTTTGATCAAAAGATCTCCACTTCTCGTCTTTGGGGCACTGCCTCCCGCCCGATCTGGAACCGCCGATTATCTCGATGAGCAGCTCGAGCATCTCGCAGGCCGATGGAAGTTGACCGTGGTTGTGGGCGATGAAAGTAAGGTGCCTGCCGCATCAGATTGTGAAGTGCTGAGTTACCGGGCATATCAAAAAACCAGAAGTAATTTCGTTGGCGTGCCGAGGCTTATTCATTTGGCCAACAACCCTTTTCACGCCCACGCTTTTCAGGAAGCCGAACGGCCAGGTGCCATCCTGCTGCTTCATGAATTTTCAATGCATCATCTTCTGACTGAGACAACACTGGCTTATGGCAACAGCGTTCGATATGCCGAGGAGTTGGCCAAATGTGATTCAAACGGAAGGGTCATCTCTGAGCTTCGGAAACAAGGTGTTTGGTCAGGGATTGAGCAGTTCCTTTATCCCGCGATTGAATCTCGACTCCGTGGAGCCGCGGGTGTGATTGGTCATTCCAAGTGGATTCTTGATCGTGTTCAAATTGCTGCTCCGAATCTGCCGACCGCACATATCCCGCACCATTTTTCCGCACCCAAGCCTCTGGATACAAATGAATGCCGTAGCACATTCGGAATGCCCCCTGATGAATTGGCGGTGGTCAGCCTCGGATTTGTCACTCCAGCGAAGTGCATCGAACAGATCATCCACGCGCTGTCAGATATTCGTGACCGAGTCCCCAGGTTCAAGTATTGGATCTTCGGAGAGATGAGGCACCCCGCTCAAGTCCGGCGTGCTATCAAACAGTGCGGCATGTCCGATCTTGTTGTGGAAAAGGGATATCTGTCATCTGAAGATTTCCAAGCGGCAATCCAAGCCAGTGACTTGGTCATCAATCTTCGTTACCCGACGGTTGGGGAGTCCTCTGGAACCATGACCCGCGCGATGGGATTGGGGAAGCCTGTTGTGGTGTATCGACACGGATCCTTTGCTGAGCCACCAAAGGACACTGTGATTGGAGTGCCTCTGGACACCTTCGATACCACTGGTCTCTCGGAGTCGTGTTGCCACGCTTTAACAGATTCCGGCCACCGGCAGGCGGTTGGCAGTCGTGCCAAGCATTGGGTCTGCTCAACAAGTCCGAGCGATAGCGTGGAAAGCCAATCGAATTTCATTGATCAATGTCATCTCAATCGAGGAATGGCCTTATGGAAGTAATACAAAGTCTCAGTTACCCCCGTGACCTTATGTGTGCTTTGGAGGCCTGGGCACTCGAGCAACGCCCAGTCTTTATTGTTGGGGTTCCGCGTTCGGGTACCACTCGGTTGTCAAATATTGTCAGTTCTTCACCAGAGTTCTATCGAGAACGAGGGGATGCGGTGGAGACGCATCTGGTGAGCTCTCTGCCAAATTTATACAAGTGGAAAGATCCTGGTCCACTGTTGCGTTACTTGGGCGGAAAGTCTGGAGTAGACAGCATCATTGATCGTGGTATCAAGACACTTCGTGATTCGTCACCGGACCGAAAGCGAAAGGCTTTTGTCCAGTTGTACTTTTTTGCCATGATGCAAGTCTGCCAACCAAAGCGCATCGTTGAAAAGACTCCACTTCATATTTTCTCTGCAGACTTTTTGTGGTGTTGCTTTCCAAAGGCCCAGTTTGTCTGTTGCTACCGCGACCCGTGTGCTGTCTATGGGTCGATGAGACGGCGCCGTCAGGTTGAGTTGGACCGCGGAAAGAAACCTGATGACTGGCTGAATCAACCGCCATCAGACTTCGCAAAGTTTTACCGAGACATCACCCGTCAGTTTCTGTTTTTGAAAGCCAAACTGGGTGGGCAAATTATCCCCTTTTCGTACGAGGGTTTTGTGGCGGCACCTGATCAATCTCTTCGCGTCCTTTTCAATCAGCTGGATTCAGATTTTGAACCCGAGGCCATGACGGCTGACCACTTTGAACAGGGCAACACCTCCGACCCTCTCCTGTATCAACCTGTTGCGGATTACGGCCAGTACTGGGATGAATTTGTGCGACCTGAAGAGGCGGAAAAAATTTACGCAATCTGTGGGGGTGATCTCGAATCGCTGGCACGGTGGTCAGAGGGCCTTGGATTTAGCGTTCCGGAAGCAAAATCCTAAAGACACTTCCGTTCCCCACATCACTTGACACATTTGCTTCGCCCCCATGGTGCAACGCGATGTGCTTCACGATGGCCAAACCCAGCCCTGTTCCACCTATCTCTCGACTTCGGGCACGGTCGACACGATAGAAACGCTCGAACAGTCTCTTTTGGTGCTCGGGAGAGATGCCTGGGCCTTCGTCTTTGACTTGCAGTTCGATTTGTCGATGGGGCAAGCGGTGGGCAGCTAGGGTGATGGTCGTGCCTTCAGACGCGTACCGCAGTGCGTTTTGATAGAGATTGCTGAGGGCTTGCTCAATCAGACGCACTTCAACTTGAATCACCAGATCTTGATCGACATCAATGCGGGTCTTCATGTTACGAGTCGAAGCCAAATCTTCGTGCAGTGACTTCATTCGAGTGAACATCGCCTCGGCATCGACGTGCTCCAAACGCTCAGGATCAACTTCGGCCGCGTGCTCCAACTTTGAAAGTTCTAGGAGGTCCGCGATGATGTTGCTGATGCGTTCAGTGTTGCGGTAAATCACTTGAATGCAATTTCGCTTGGTGTCCTCATCAAGACCCTCTTCCAGCATGGTCTCGGCATATCCCCGGACCGACGTAATTGGGGTCTTCAGTTCGTGGGAGACGTTCGAGGCAAAGTCGGTGCGCATCGACTCCAACTTTCGTATTCGCGTCACATCATCCAGAAGAATGACCAGGCCAACGCGGTCTCCAGATTCGGAATCGATGATGGGGTGGCCGATGGCATTGATTTCACGTCCGCCACGGCGGTAAATCCGAATATCCCGGTTGAGGTCGTCCTCGCGAGCAAGGCCGTCGGTCACAAAGCCCAAGAGCTCCGGTTCGCGAAGGACTTCGCCGAGTTTGCGCCCACGGTCTTCGGGGAGCAGTCCAAGAATTGATGATGATGCTTCGTTGCTGTTGAGGATGTGCTGCTCGTGATCGACCGCGATGATGGCGGCTGCAATCGATTCCATGATGGCTTGTTGTTCGAGCTGATGGGTGCGCATGTCGTGCATTCGGTCGTCGAGTCGACCGGCCATGCGATTGAGTGCGTCGGCCAATTTGTTGTGATCCGCGAAGCCTGGGGGCTGGATTCGATCTCGAAGATCACCACGTCCAAAGCGCCTGGCAGCATCAACGGCTCGAACCATCATGTTCCACTGCATGCGATTGGCGAACAGCGCAATGGCCACACTCAAGGCCAGTAAGGCAGAGATCACCACCAAGATTTCTGTTGTGGTGAGTTCCTGTTGTGAAGATTTCCACAACAAGAAGCTGCCGGCAAGAATTTGCAAAATGACGATGAATGCGCTCGACCACCAGTGGATAGAACGATTGTTGATCATGCGCCGTCAGGATTTTCAGACAGGCGGTACCCCACACCACGTACGGTTTCGATCATTCGACCAGCTTCTCCAAGTTTGCGACGAAGCGCGGTCACGTGCACATCAACGGTACGGCTGGAAAGAATGGTGTTTCCTCCATGTACGGCCGAAATGATTTGGTCGCGGGTTCGAACGAAGCCTGGTCGACCAGCGAGGTATTTCAAAATGCCAAACTCAGTGACGGTGAGGTTGAGTGTTTCGCCTCGCACCATGACCCGGTGGCGTTCGGTGTCAATCGACAACTCTTCGGCCAAGGTAATCAAGCCTCCAGGCTTCAACTCTGGTTCTCCCACGGCGGCGCGTCGAAGCACACTCTTGACCCGGGCCACCAAGACCCGAGGGCTGAAGGGCTTCGTGATGTAATCATCGGCTCCTAGTTCAATGCCAGTGACCACATCAGATTCTTCACCCTTGGCGGTCACCATGATGACAGGAAGCTTTTCGGTTTCCTCATTGCGGCGTAACCTTCGGCAGACTTCTAGGCCGTCGAGATCGGGGAGCATCAAATCAAGAAGCACACAGTCAGGCATGCTTCGGGCAATTTCGTCAATGCCGGCTTTCCCGGAGTGCACGATAGAAGTCTGAAATCCGTTGCGATCCATGTGCATGCGAATCAGCTCGGCAATCTCAGGTTCGTCTTCCACAATCAGAATCTTTTGCTTCAGGTCCATGGAATCGATTCCTCACGAGGTTGGATCGGAACAATAGGACGAAAAAGTGTTGATTTGGTGAAGATTTGGTTCAAAGCCGGCATCCATGGGCATTGTCTTTGTTTGTAGGATTTTTGTGATGTTAAGTTCCCAAAATTTTGTCAAAAACGTCATTTGTTCTGATGCCCTTTCGGGACGAAAAGCGCTGGTGGGTGGCGCGTCCAAAGGTTTGGGGCAGGCCATCGCCCAGGCGCTCGCCTCCGCCGGTGCAGGGGTACACGGCCTGTCTCGTGACGAGACGACTTTGTCTGCGGCCATGCAAAATCTACCGGGATCGGGACATCGAGCAACTGCAGTCGATTTTGACCAGAGTTCGGAACTGGGGAACTTGGTGGGTGATGAGTGTTACGACATCTTGATCCACAACACGGGCGGCCCCGCAGCGGGACCACTGGCCGATGCAGATCCCGATGATCTGGATGCGGCCTTTCGCCGTCATGTTCGTTCCGCCCACGTGCTGATGCAGCAAGTGCTTCCTGGCATGCGGGCCCAGGGCTTTGGACGCATTGTGTTGGTGGTTTCAACCAGTGTGATTACTCCAATTCAAGGCCTCGGGGTCTCCAACACCATCCGAAACGCCATTGCCAACTGGGCTCGAACCCTGGCGGTCGAGTTGGCCGGGGATGGCATCACGGTGAATTGCTTGTTGCCCGGATTCACCGATACCGACCGCTTGACGTCATTGATCGAAGGCCGTGCAAATCGACAAAATCGCACCGCTGAACAAGTACGAGACGCGATGATCGCCAGTGTGCCTGCGGGGCGCCTTGGCCATCCGGGCGAATTGGCGGCATTGGCCGCGTTCTTGTGTTCCGAAGCCGCGGGCTACGTTAATGGCACAACTATCCCTGTCGACGGGGGACGGGTGGTGGCCGGATGATGGATCTGCATCACTGGATTGATGGCGCATTTGTCCCCGCCTCAAAAGGGGGGTGGATTCCTGTCACCGAACCAGCCACCGGAAAGACCTTTGCCCGCTGCGCGGCGGGAACATCCTCAGACATCGAATGCGCGGTGCAGGCCGCCCGATCCGCCTTTCCCGCGTGGTCGCAAACCACGACAGCCGAACGTGTGGCACTGCTGGAGCGCTTTGCAGCGGTGATCGATGATCACTGCGACGAGTTGGCCATGCTGGAATCGCAAGATGGCGGCAAACCGATCGCCCGAGCGCGATCGGTTGAAATTCCACGTGTGGCGGAGAACTTGCGGTTTTTTGCTTCGGCTTTGCGGCACGAGCACAATGACGCCTTCACGAGCGCACCGAATGTTTTGCATTGGACCCATCGTCGTCCGCGGGGTGTGGCGGGATGCATTTCGCCTTGGAACCTCCCGTTGTATTTGCTTTCGTGGAAAGTAGCGCCGGCCCTCGCGGCGGGATGCACTGTGGTCGCCAAACCAAGTGAGGTGACGCCAGCCACCGCCACTCGGTTTGCGGAGTTGTCCGGAGAAGCCGGATTTCCTTCAGGCGTTTTGAACATCGTCCACGGCCTGGGCTCCGAGGCGGGCTCTGCGTTGGTGCAGCACCCTGATGTCCCCACAATTTCTTTTACGGGTGGGACCGCCACGGGACGTGACATTGCGGTGTCCTGTGCGAAGCAATTCAAAAGAACTTCATTGGAACTCGGAGGGAAGAACCCATTTGTGGTCTTTGCCGATGCTGATCTTGATCGCGCGGCCAGCGAAGCGGCCCGAGCCGCCTTCAGCAACACCGGACAGATTTGTCTGTGTGGATCTAGGATCTTGGTGGAATCCTCAGTCATGCCACAATTCCAGGAGAAGTTGTTGGCGGCCACGGCAGCCATGCGAGTTGGTGACCCCGCTGACAAGACCACCAACATTGGTTCGATGGTCTCGGAGCCCCATTACCTCAAGGTCAAGCACGCCATCGAGTCGGCACCAGGCACGGTGCTTTGCGGCGGAGGGCGGCCGAGCGATCTTCCGGATCGGTGCCGTGAAGGCTGGTTCCTCGAGCCGACGATTTTGACGGACTTGCCAGAATCTTGTGCACTCGAGCAGGAAGAAACCTTTGGACCGGTGGCCAGCCTTCGTGCTTTCTCGGATGAATCTGAAGCGCTTCGTTTGGCGAATGCCACGCCATACGGATTGGCCGCCAGCGTCTGGACCAAGGACCTTGACCGAGCCCACCGTTTGGCCCAGCGGGTTGAAGCCGGCGTGATCTGGATCAACGCTTGGATGGTTCGTGACCTTCGTACACCATTTGGTGGGGCGAAGCAGTCGGGGCTGGGCCGAGAGGGCGGAATTGAGTCGGTGCATTTTTTCCAAGAACCCGCCGGGGTGACGTTGCGTTTGGGAGATCCATCATGAGTGTTGAGTCTGATCGTGCTCCCGAACCTGTGGGGCCTTATCCCCATGCCCGCTGGGCTGGTGATTTCTTGTACGTGTCGGGCGTCGGTCCCCGTCAACGTGGCAGCAGTGTCATCCCAGGCGTGGAGCTGGACGAAGCCGGACGCATTATTGCGGCCGACATCAAGGCGCAGTGTGAATCTTGCTTCGCCAACGTCAAAGCGGTGGTCGAGGATGCCGGAGCCGAATGGTCGGATGTTTTCGACGTGTTGTCATTTTTGACCCATATGGATCGAGATTTTTCCGGCTACAACGAGGTGTACGCCAAATGGTTTGCTGGTCCGGATGGTCCCCGCCCCACGCGAACCACGGTGGAAATTGGGGCATTGCCCACGCCCATCGCGGTTGAACTCAAAGTGGTGTGTTACCGGCCGGGTGGGCCAATCAAAACCGCACGAACGGGTGAAGCGTCGTAGCCTGCTAAGGGGAGCGGGAATGCGATCAAATGCCAGAGTCCGGCGGAGACTTCCGCCAACCTCAATTGTTCCAAGATCCAAAGGCCATGCACGCCCGCGCGATGATGCGCGACCAAGGCTTTGGCGTCGGCGGCATCAACACTTGGGGTGTCGACGCCAATCAGTTGCACACCACGCTCCGCGATCGCATCCATGAATGCGGGGCTCATCGGGCGATACTTTGGGTTGAAGGTGTTGGGGTCAGGATGGGACTGGGTCCGCACCAACAAGCGTGGGGGAAGATCGCCTTCGGGCAGGACGGAAGCAGGCACTGGACCATCACCGCGACCGTCAATCACCAGAGCGGGGCCGTAGCCCAATGAAAGTGGCATGGATTCCACGCCAGCACCATCTTTGACGTAATGGCATGGCCCATCAATATGGGTGCCCAAATGCACCGTGCTGTGCAGCGTCGAAAGCGTGAGGTGATCGCCTTGCTGCATGTCCAGAAGCATCTCTCGTGTTGGCGGAGTGTCGCCCGGAAATACCGCCACGTCGGGGGTGAGTGGCATGGAGATGTCATGAATCTGGACATTCATCAGAAGCGGTGCCGGATCGCCCAGAGGTCGGGGAAGAAGGGGTGGAAGAGACTCTTCTTGAGGAACTCCACGCCCAACGAGCCGCCCGTGCCTTCCTTGGTGCCAATGGTGCGTGACACCAGTTGCACATGCCGGTAACGCCACTCCATGAATCCTTCATCCAAGTCAATCATGGTCTCAAACATGCCAATCAGGTCCGGCCGGTCGGTGTACAGCTGGAAGAGCGCTTCCTGAACCCGATCATCGGGCTGGGAGGGTTGCGTGACGTCGCGCTCGAGAATGTCCTGCGGGACCTCCGCGCCACAGCCCAGCAAGAATTGATGAAATGCATCTCGGAGGGTGGGGGCTGCAAGTCGGGCTTTGAGTTGCTCCAAGCCCTCAAGGTGCTCGGGCCAATGTTCCAACATGCCGGGGCGCTTGTAGCCCAAGAAGGTTTCGATCTCTCGAAATTGAACCGACTGGAAGCCACTGCTGGTCTCCAGTCGTTCACGAAAGGAGTTGAACGACCGGGGGGTCATCGTTTCCAAGATGTCGAGTTGGCCAACCAGTGTTTTCAGAATGGTGCGGCAGCGGCCAAGGGTGGCATGAGCGCCCCATTGCGAACCAGTTTGGAAGTCTGACTCCACCTTTTCCAATTCATGCAAGAGCAATTTGAACCACAGCTCGTAAACCTGATGGATGACAATGAAAAGCATTTCATCGTGCTCAGGGGGATCGCTGCGGACGTGTTGCAGATTCAGCAACTGGTCCAGTTCAAGGTATCGCGGGTAGGTCAAATCCGACATGGCTTAGGGATCCTACCGGCCCAAGCCGAGACTTTGGAGACGTCGCAAGAGTTGGTCTTGGCGTTTGCCATGGCGCAGCGCGTCGGCGTAGGGCTGATTGGAAAAGGACACTCGGTCATACAGGGGCGTGAACATCTTGGGAAGCCACCGACCAAGCTTGCGCTCCAGTGCTTTTCGATTCAGGAACATGGGGTCGCCGACGTGGTCCCGCATCTCCACAAAGTTCATGAGGGCCATTTCTGCAATGGCGTCGGCATTGGGCTTGCGCTCTTCAAACAAGACCTTGGGCAAATTGCTCACTCCAGCGGCATGGAGTTCGTCCAGCCGCCGCACATCTTCAAACGCGGCGTTCATGCCTTGTCCATAGAAGGGGACGATGGCGTGCGCGGCATCTCCAATCAGCACGGTGTTCCCGTGGTGCCATTGATCCACCCGAAGGGTGCCCAAGAAACCAACCGGGTTGTCGGACCATTGCTTTTCAAAATCAGGCACGTGTTGAAGCATGGAGCGGTAATGCGATTCCAGATGGGCTCTGGCTTCAACCTCGTTTTGCAAACGATCAAAAGTCTCGTTGGCAAAGAACAGCGTTCCCGTAAAAGTGCCGTCAGGGTTGGGCAAGGCAATTGCCATTTCACCGCCGCGAGGCCAAATATGCAGCGCGGTGGGATCAAGCGCATGTTGCCCGTGCTGGGGCGGAAGTTCCAGTTCTTTGTAGGCGTGACCAAGTGGTTCCGTCACGCTCTGACAACACTTCAGAGCTTCCAGAGATTGGCGAATCACACTTCCCGCACCATCGGCACCGACGATCAGATCGGCTTCCAGGCACTCGTTGCCGACGTGCACGGCTCTGCCGTCGTCGCGTAGTCCGGTCACCTTTTGCTCGAAGCGAATCTCCACACTTGAAGTTTGTTCGGCGGTGTCCAGAAGCGTGGCGTTCAGCCGTGCTCTGCCCACCGAAAGAATGGCTTGCTGTTCATCTTTGGCATACGGCTGGCGGGTCAAATTCCCTTGACGGTCGTGCATGAGTCGAGCTGCCATCGGCATGCCGTCAGAGACCACTGTGTTTTCGAGACCGGCGCGAGCCAGTGCCGTCCGTCCTCGGGTTGAGAGGGCCAGGTTGATGGATCGACCACCTTGGGATCCGTGCTGCCTTGGATCCCGCCGTGCTTCCAAGACCAAAGTCCTGATGTTCCTTTGGCCCAGAAGCGTGGCCAGCAGACTTCCCGCCAATCCGGCCCCAACCACAATCACTTGAGGGTGCGTCATGCGATGCTTTCAGGTTCATGGGCCATCGTCAGGGCCCGCACCAGTCGGAAGGCGTCTTCGTACGAGTTGTACAAAGGCGTTGGAGCCGCGCGAATGATGTTTGGCTTTCGAACATCACACACCACACCTTCCTGCTGCAAGGACCGTTGCACCACGTCGGCTTGGTCCACCCGCAGTGAGAGTTGGGCGCCTTGTGCTCCTTCTGGGGTCATGACCTTGACCCAAGGTGGAAGCTGTTTGCGAAGCCATCCCGTCAACCGCTGGCTTCGGGCTCGAAGTTTGGGCATGCCGACCTCATCGAACAACGCCAGCGCCGAACGCAGTGGGGCCAACGCCAAGATGGGAGGGTTGGACAACTGCCACGCGTCGGCCGTGGGCACGGGATGGAAGTCGGGGATTTGGTGCATCTTGAATCGGGTTGAGGGATCGTTCCCCCACCAGCCGCCAAATCGTGGGCGATTGGTGTCTTGGGCGTGCCGTTCATGAATGAAGACGCCTGAC
Organism: Phycisphaera sp. TMED24; assembly: GCA_002168105.2. Classification (GTDB taxonomy): domain Bacteria; phylum Planctomycetota; class Phycisphaerae; order Phycisphaerales; family SM1A02; genus UBA8653. The sequence goes on along the minus strand of NHCD02000007.1, from coordinate 15,538 downwards.
AAACCGCCGGGACCACCGTTGAGATATTTGTACGAACACCAGGCGGCAAAGTCCACTTGATCTTCGTGAAGTTGCAGGTGGATGTTCCCGGCCGCGTGGGCCAAGTCCCAGCCGGCCAAGGCGCCAACGTCATGCAAGGCTTTGGTGATTCGGGCAATGGGGTGCACTTGTCCGGTGAGGAAATTCACCCCAGCGATCATGCCCAGAGCCAACGTGTCTCCCGCTTCTTCGATCGCAGCCTCGAATGCTTCAGGTGTCGTGGCTTCCTCTGTCCCAGAGTTGACGACAATCAAATGCTCATCTGGATCAAATCCTCGCTGACGCAGGTGTGATTTGATGGCATAGGTGTCGCTGGGGAAAGCCGGGGCGTCCATCAGGATTTTGGTTCGGTTCCCCTGTGGGCGCCAAAAGCTGGCGAGCAACAGGTGAAGATTGACGGTGAGTCCGTTCATCCAGACCACTTCTTGGGCGTGGGCCCCAACCAGTCGACCACCCGGTTCGGCGAGGGCGAGGTGGGCGTCGTACCACGGATGGCTGCCTTCAAAGTGGGCATCGACGGCCAAGCGACTCCAGTCGTCAAGTTCGGTGGCCAGTTCGTTCCTGGTTTGTTTGGGCAGAGGTCCCAGACTGTTGCCGGTGAGGTACGCCAGCGTGCCTTTGTCGTTGCGGGGCAATTCAAAGGCGTCTCGCTTCGGGGCGGGGTCGCTTTCATCGAGACGAAGCGCTTCGGCATGCAACATTTCGAGACGAGGGGTGGTCATGGGCGAGGGAAGTGTTTTTTAGGCGTGGGAGAAATGGTTTTGCAGTCGGCCTCGGGCGCGATCGCCGAGGAATGCGAGGGCGTTGTCCCACAATATGCGTTGTCGCTCATCTTGGGTGAGTTGTTGGGATTGGATCACCGATTCGCCCGGTACGGCTTCTCCCAGCGGAAACGGTGCATCAGATCCCGCGCACACCCGATCGGATCCGATGCGGTCGACCAAGAACCGAAGGGCGTCATCGTCATGGACACCGGAGTCGACCCAAAAGCGACCCATAAGGGAACTCGGCAAGGATTGACTTTTGGTGGCCACCAAGTCTGGTCGCATGCGGAAGCCGTGATCAACTCGACCCAGAATGAAGGGGAACGCACCACCTCCGTGGGCAAAGCACACCCGGAGATCAGGGTGTTTTTCGAAGACACCGCCCAGCATCATGGAAGCCACGGCGAGGGCGGTTTCACTGGGCATGCCCACCAGCCACTGCAACCAATGGCGGCCCATTCGTTCCGAACCGAGCATGTTCCAAGGGTGGATCAAAATGGGGAGGTCAAGCTGAACGCACGCTTCCCAGAAGGGGTCAAATTGCAGGTCATCCAGTTCTCGCCCGCCCGCCTGGGTGCCGATTTGCACGCCAACCAAGCCGATCTCGGCAATGCGGCGCAACTCTTGGACGGCCATCTGTGGTTCTTGCAGGGGCACGGTGCCGAGGGCCACAAAGTGATCGGGGTGACGATGTTGCACTTCCGCAAAGTGATCATTCAAGAATTGGTGAAGGTGCAATGCTTCCGAGGCCGGTGCAAAGTCGGAAAACAGGACCGGGACGGTAGAGACCACTTGGACATCGACACCGTGAGCATCATTGAATTCCCTGCGCCGATCTGCGCAACAGCATTCGGGCTCGACGGTTCGGAACACATGTTCGTCTTGTCGCATGGTCACTCGGCCATCAGCGTTGGTGTCCAGAGAAATCCAACCGGAGCCGCCGGTCAGTGCTTTCATGTCCGGGAGTTCCGGAGGAAGCAAGTGGGCGTGAACGTCGATCAGCCGATTCACTGCTCGCCCTCCCGCACAATCTTTACTTCGGGTTCAAACTCAATTCGGGCAATGGGTTGGGCCGGCATGACCCGGGTGCCGCACTGGCAGGTTGATCGCTCTTCATCATCCCAGAAGGCCAACATGGCTTCTCGGAAGTGTTCGACGATGTCCGCGCAGTCAAAGGTCAAATCCTCAACCACGGCGCCGCATGACTCGCACACAAAGCGAAGAGCCTCTTGTTCGCCGGGGGGGCGACGCCTTTCGATCACAAGGCCCAAAGTGTTGGGAGGGCGCTGCGGGGCGTGGGGCACGCCGCCGGGAATCATGAAGGTTTCACCTTCGCGGATCCGAACATGTCGCGGCCCGGTTTCTTCCAAGAGTGTGACCACGATGTCGCCCTGCAGTTGCAAGAAGAATTCTTCACTGTCGGTGATGTGAAAGTCGTTCCTCGCGTTGGGACCGGCGATGCACATGGCAAAGAAATCTTGACCGTCGTAGAGATACTTGTTGGAGACTGGGGGGCGCATATCGGCCCGGTTTGCTTGGATCCAATGCAGCAGATGTTCGGGGGCGGGAGCCACCATCCCGTGTTCGATGCGGTGGGACATCATTGGTTCTCCTCTGCTTAGGGAGCCCTGAGAGTAGTGAAATACGCCACAACTGGCAGGTTCTCGGACATTTTAGGGTCTGATAGCCCTCGACTCGTTCATTTATATGAACAATTCTCCGGCGATGCATCCTGTACACCACATGAGCGTATAGATAAGTTGACATGTCCCCGAATGGGGGCCTTATTGACCAGTGCGGGCCGAGAGGCCCGAATCCTTGAACGGAGTAACCATGCCCTTTTTGTCCACCATGACCGTCGGTCTTTTCTCAGGAACCCTCCTGACCACCGAGATCCAAAACACCGGTCCGATTGTTGATGCTTTTGAACTGCAACGGCTGCAAACTGAATTCCCCGGTGTTGGCACTTGGAATGCTCCCGACGGCCGACTGAATCGGATTTTTGGTCGTCCCATGGAGACGGGGTCCTCGCCACGGGAGACCGCGATGAACGTGGTTCGAAAGTGGTCCGGTATTTGGGGCCTCACTCCTAAGAACTTGATGTTGGCGGGACCGTTCCCTGGCGACGATCGCACCGAGCAAACACTTATGTGGGATCAAGCAACCGGGGCATACAAATTTACCGCGGTGTACTTCAAGCAAAATGTACAAGGCATTCCGGTATACAACAGCCGATTGCAGGTCTTGGTTCGGAACGATTCTAAATACCCGGCGGTTTCGATAGGTACTGATCTTCGTAACGTTGAAGCTCTGGTTGGAGCATCGAAGCCGGAGGGCATTGATCGGAGCATGGTGGATGCCCGAGCGGGAGATTTCTTGGGCAGCGATTTTGTGTACGTGTCGGAACCAGAACTGGTGGTTTATGCCGGTTATGACTTCGAAAGCGTCCCGGCATCATTTGCCTATGTTTTTGATGCTGAAGTGGGCACCGTTCGTGACCTCGACAACTACCAGAAAGCTCGATACATCATTGACGCCAATTCTGGCGAGCTCTTGCGTAAAGAAAACCTTGTCCTCAACTGCACGCACAACGAGCGTATCGCGAGTGCTATTTTTGCTTCAGCCACGGGCATTGATGGCGTGGTGACCGGTGCCAATACCATCACCAGTCGGGCCGAAGCATGCGATCCTGAAGTGCAAGTAGGCATGCCCTACTTGGCCATCCCGGACAACATCAATGGAACCGTTTACACGGATTACAACGGCAATGCCACAGGCTTGGTTGGAGGACAACGCACCCTGACAGTTGACGGTCGTTATTTCGATGTGAATTACTCATCGGGCACGCCATACACCCAGTCGGTAACCATTGAGCCTGGGCTTCCTTTTAATATTGCTTTGAATCCCACAAATGAGTCTGGCAAGGCGGCCATGAACGCCTACATCGAATCAAATGTGGTCCGTGATTTCACATTGGCTCGGAACCCTTCGTATCCGACGATCGGCAATCAGCTTGATTGGGACATCAACATTGGGGTTTCTGGAAGTTGCAATGCGTTCTACAACGGTTCGTCTATCAACTTCTACAGCGCCGGTGGTGGATGCAACAACACCGCATTCTCAGTAATTGTTCACCACGAATACGGCCACCACTTGGTCAGTGTTGGTGGATCGGGACAAAATGAATTTGGCGAGGGATCCGGCGATGTCATGGGAGTGCTGATTGAGCGTGACTCACAGCTCGCCCGTGGCTTCTTTACCAACGACTGCAACAGCGGCATCCGGAACGCCGACAACACCTGCACCTTTGACTCTTCAGGTTGTTCTTCTTGCGGTTCGGCAATTCACTCGTGCGGACAGTTGATCTCCGGATGTGTCTGGGACTGTGTTGCGGCATTCGAGGACAGTGGCATGACGCCAGATGAAGCCAACTTTTACATGGGCGATCTGTATGTCAACATGATCCCACTGCACTCCGGCGGCTCTATCCAGCAAGATATTTTGATCGACATCCTGACGCTCGACGACAACGATGGCAATCTCAACAATGGTTCACCCAACTACTTTGAAATTGCCGCCGGCTTTGCAGTGCATGGGTTTGACGCTCCTGAGCTCTCGGGCTTGGACTTCCAATTCCCCAGCGGAACGCCTTCGGTCATCAACCCGTTTGATGGTGTTGACTTTGCGATGAACGTCTCTGGACTCTCTTTTCAGCCCGTTCCCAATACCGGCAACCTCTACATCGCTCGCTCCAGCGGCACTGTGGAAGCCATAGCCATGCCACAAGTTGCAGACAGCCAGTATCTCTTGTCGTTCTCTGATATCGAATGCGACGAAGCTGTTGGCTATTACTTCTCCGCGGAAGCCACTACGGGAGATGTTTTTTACTGGCCAGGTGGTCAAACGTCAGTGCCTTCCCCGAACGCACGATTCTCTGGAATCGGCGCCACCGGTGAGACTATTTCGTTTGAGGATGATTTCCAAACCGACACTGGCTGGACCGTGAGTGGTGCTGCTGTAGACGGGCAGTGGGATCGTGGCGTGCCGGTTGGTTGTGACCGTGGTGACCCCCCGAGCGACGCCGATGGTTCAGGCATCTGCTTCTTGACCGACAACTCCAGCGCAAGCAACTGCAACAGTGATGTCGACGATGGTCAGACCATTTTGACTTCCCCAACTCTGGACGCATCCGCACCTGGGTCGGTCATCTCATATTCCCGCTGGTTTAACAACGTGGCGGGTGCTTCACCCAACCAAGACACCATGCTGGTCCAAGTGTCGGGTGATGGTGGATTGAGTTGGGTTGGCCTCGAAGTGGTTGGCCCAGTGGCCGAAGCGGATGGCGGCTGGTACCAGAAAGAGTTCTTGGTGAGCACTTACGTGCAAAACAGCGCTAATTTCCGCATTCGATTTATCGCCCAAGACACTGGGGACGGCTCGGTTGTTGAAGCCGCCGTTGATGGTGTACGCCTCTTGGCTACCGAGTGCATCGATGACGGACCATCGTGCCCGGGTGACGTCGATGGCAATGGCAGTGTCGAGTTTGCTGATCTCGTATCCTTGCTTTCGGCTTGGGGCAGCTCGTGCACCGGATGTCCTGAAGATGTCGATGGATCTGGCACCGTCGAGTTCAGTGACTTGGTGGGCCTGCTGTCTGCCTTCGGACCATGCCCGTAAGCAAGTCCTTGCCCAATTGATTTTGCAACCTCAGCCCCCCGACCCAGTCGGGGGGCTTTTTTGTAGGCAAGAAGTTCTGTCGCTTCCGGCCTTGATTCGATTTGGGATGGTGTGTGGGAAGTTGTCTTCTGCAGGGCGGCCGATTGGCTTAAGAGTTCGGGAGAAGCCAATTGCTGGCGGACCACAAGGTCAGCAGCATCCAGAAGCAACCTTGTACGGCAACCGCCCAGCCGGGCGCGTGACGCACCAGCAGGATAGGGAGGCCACACCCGAAGCACAGCAGATAGCGGTCATAGACCGCGCCCCGCGTGGCGACGTACAGCAAGCATCCGAAAGCGAGCAGATACCAACCGTACTTTGAAAACCCATCTTGTTCGTCGAGTCCAACTTTGGGCAGTTGGAGATACAGCCCAGTGAGCCCCATTGCCCCGACGCCAACAACAAGTGGTAGAGCAAGTGCTTGAGTGCCGATTGGCAATTTCAGAAGGGCTGCAGCAAACAAGCCTTGGAACCGCAGTGGGAATGTCCCATCGGGGCGGACGCCACCATCGGTGCTTGAGAGGTCGGGACCCGCCACCACAGCAATCACAATCGCAAGGAGTCCAACCCAAACCAACAGTCTTGGCTGTTTGGACCATCCAAGAGGGATGCCAAACCACACCAATGGGGCGAGGGCACCAAGCAAATACACCACAGCTTCGGGTGAAAATCCCAACCCGTACCGACTGGCATATTCTGGACTGACCAAGCCGCCCCATTCAAAGTACAGGGGCAACCGCAACATGCAGGCCGCAAACGCGGCGAGACCGTATCGCCAAGCCGGTGATCCATCACGTTGGAACGCAACCAGCACGGCGGCCGCAGCGGGAACAACAGCATGCGCTCGATGGTGCAGAAGAATCGTCAAACCTAGACCGAAGGCCAGTGGGCGCAAAACTCCAGGTTCTCCTTTGGGTCCGGTGGTTGCAAGGAGCCCCAGGATGATGCTGCCTAGCACAAAAGAAGGCTCGCTCATGAACAGGTGACTCAGGACGGTGTGGTACGGCAAGACCGCCAGAAGCACACCAGCCAAGGCTGCAGTGTGCCAATTCTTCTTCACAAGCATGCCCATCAGACCGGCGGAACAGACAGCCACCAACAGGTTGATGAACCGAAGGCCGTTCAGACCGATTCCCGCATCGAAGAGGATGGCAGCAGGGACAAGAAAGGCGGGTCCCTTGGTGTCTTCAAAATCCCAAAAAACTGAAAGGGCGGGCCAGCGGTCAGCGAGCTGCTCCACCACTGGCATCATGAACTGCTCATCGAAAGTTGATCCTCGGGGTGCGGCAAACCCGAGCCACGAGAACAGCATCCAAAGTCCCAAGACACTCACAGCGGCGATCAGTGCACCTTGCCACCCAGAGATAGATTTTGAAGCCTGCAGCGTCATTTGAACAACTATCGGTCCTTCTTCGGGACAGAATCGCCCAAAACCTGATCGAAAAGCACTGATTTGGACGTATCTTGTGGGTTGAGGGCATGCGTCTGTTGGCGTTGTTCCTCGCAGATCTGGAGATGAACATGAAATTTTCAAAACTCGCCATGGCAGCCGCGACCAGTGTTGCCTCTTTGGCTTCGGCCCAACTGATCCCGTTCGATATCACTGGATCCGGTGGAGACTCTTTTGACTATCCCTTCAGTGCAACTGGAGTACCCAATACGATCACCGTGGACAGCTTCTTTGTGAACGGTGGCGCGGGTACTCAAGCGGGGGATCTCCAGCTCATCTTGACCTCGCCATCCGGCACCTGCTTGGAGCTGGGCGGACGTGATCTTGGCTTCGGGTGCCCCGACGGCGGTGACTTCCCAGGTTCATGGAATTCAACTGCTCCAGATCAATACCTCCACACTTTTGATGTCAACGGTTCGTTTGGTCTCGAAGATGGCCAGTACGTGCTGACCGTCCGACACGGGTTTTCCGGCGGCGGCAATGACACATGGATCGGGTCCGCATCCATCACTTTCGGCGATACCGTGGATTGCAATGCAAATGGCATCGACGATGCCGAAGACATTGCCAACGGCACCTCCGAGGACTGCAACATCAACGGCTTGCCTGATGAGTGTGAAGCAGATCCCGCCAACGACTGCAACGACAACGGCATCCTGGACGCTTGTGAAGAGTTGCCAGATTGTGATGATGATGGCATCACGGACTGCGATGAACTCGCGCAAGGGGCGGCGGACTGTGACTCCAATCAAATCCCTGACGTCTGTGAGCCAGGTGCTGGTGTGCCCAACGATCTCCAAGAAGATGCGATCGAAATCTTCACCGGAACGACCCTCGGGAACACCGAGTGCGCGGGCCAAGAAGACACATGGCTTTGTGAAGGGAATTTCTTCACCGGTGATGGACCGGACATCTGGTACGTCTTCACGATCTCGGAATCCTCAACCGTCAGCATGACCACATGTGATTCCGACTACGACACCGATTTGTCCATTCACTCTCCCAGTGGCACGATTTTGTTCTGTGATGGTGATTCCGGCGATGATGATGCAACCCAAGGTTGCGTGATTTACGCCTCCGAATTGAACGTCTCGCTCGAAGCCGGAACCTACTACGTCCGCGTTGGCGGCTACAACGGGGCGGTTGGCAATGTCAGTCTGGATGTCTTGATCACCAACGGCACCGACTGCAACGGCAACGGCGTGAGTGACGAAGAAGACATTGCCAACGGCACTTCGGAAGATTGCAACAACAGCACCATCCCTGATGAGTGTGAAGCGGATCCGATCACCGACTGCGACGGCAATGGCGTGCTCGATTCCTGCGAAGACCTCCCCGACTGCGATGGGGACGGCATCTCCAATTGTGGCGAAATCGCCGGTGGTGCGGCCGACTGTGATGCCAATGGCGTTCCCGACAGTTGCGAATCTGGCGGCGGTGAATCCAACGAAGTTGGTGTTCCCTTCGACTCCGGTGTCTTGGACGGCACCCAAGCGAGTGCGCCATTCACCGTGCAGGCCAATGGATCGTTGACTTCCATGGCCATTGACTTGACGTACACCAACGTCGATGCCGACGGTTCGTGGGCTGGTGATTTGTTGATTCAGATCACCGACCCTCAGGGCACTTGCGTTGAAGTCGGGGGCTTTAATGTCGATCTCTGCACTGAGGTCGATGACTTCCCCGTCGAGTGGGATGTGGCCGCTTCGGGTGACTACTCCTACACCGTCGACTTCTGTGGCACGGCATTGACCGGTGACGGCGCCTGGACCTTCGTGTTCGTTCATGGTTGGGACACCGGCACCCAAGATCAATGGGCCGGGTCGCTGACGATCGAAGTGGTCGGCGAAGGTGGGTTCTCGGATTGCAATGGCAACGGCGTCGAAGATGTCGAAGATATTGCCAATGGCACCTCAGAAGACTGCAACAACAACGATCGTCCCGATGAGTGCGATCTTGGTCCCTCGACCGATTGCGATGGCAACGGTGTGATTGACGCATGTGAGACGCTGCCCGACTGCGACAACAACGGCATCTCTGACTGTGCAGAAATCGCTGGCGGTGCCACCGACTGCAACGCCGACGGCATTCCGGACTCCTGTGAGTCCGCTGGTGGCGGCGAGAACATTGAGTTGTCGTTTGACACTGGTGCCCTTGATGGCAATGGCGTCACCTCGGTGTACGAAGTTGAATTTGACGGGGTCTTCGCCAGCTTGGGTGTGGACTTGGCGTTCACCAATCTCGACGACGATGGCACCTGGGCCGGTGATTTGATTATTCAGATCACGGACCCGGATGGTACGTGTGTTGAGGTCGGCGGATACAACATTGACCTTTGTGAGGAAATCGACGATTTCCCTGCAGAATGGGACGTGGCTGCCTCCGGGGACTACACCCACCTTTATGACTTCTGTGGTCAGGGACTGGTCGGTAGCGGAACCTGGTCCATTGCGTTCGCCCATGGCTACGGCACGGGCACCCAAGACCAATGGGCAGGTACTTTGACCCTCAATGTCTTGGGTGACAACCCGCCCGCACCATGCCCGGCTGACTTCAACGGCGACGGCACGGTTGGCTTTACCGATTTGACGGTATTGCTTTCCTCGTACGGCCTTGATGCTGGCGGTGACTTGGATGGGAATGGTGAGACCGGCTTTACCGATCTGACGATTCTCCTGTCGGCCTATGGTGCTTGCCCATAAGGCAGGACCACAACATTGCATTTTCCACAATCCCCCGCCACCGGCGGGGGATTTTTGTGCACATGCATTCTGAACAAAAATGAACCATGATGGTGTCATGATGCTCCAACTCTTGTCGGTATCCCTTTCCCAGACGTTCACTGTGATTGGCATTCCTGATACCCAGAACTACAGCCAATCTTTTCCGGAGATCTTCCGTGCTCAAACCCAGTGGGTATCCGAGCAGAAATCGGTACGGGATATTCAATTTGTATCGCACTACGGAGACGTGGTGAATTGTGGTGATCAGTTGGACCAATGGGAGAATGCCAAGTCGGCTCTGGACTTGCTGGATGCCACCAACATTCCGTGGGGTGTCTCCGCCGGCAACCATGACATCAAGCCTTACTGCGGAGGGGATGATGCGTACATCCCACAATTTTTTGCCGAACGCTACGGGCCAACCAAGTGGGAAGATGAACCTTATTTCTTGGGGTGTTCTCCAAGTGGGATGAGCAACGCTCAAATTTTCAGCGCTGGAGGTTGGGATTTCCTTTGGCTGCATTTGGAGTGTGATGTCCCAACGCGGGAAATGGTGTGGGCCCAGTCCATTCTCGACACACACCGCGATCGCGTGGCCGTCCTCACCACGCACCGCTACATGCAAGATGCTGAGGATTACACCGCGGGGGTTCCGGTGGTGCCAAGCGGTCGCTATCCAGATATCTGGTACATCTTCGAGGACATCTACGCCGACGGCGGAAATCGTGCGGAAGATATTTTTCGTTGGCTGGTGCGTCGAAACCCTTCCATCTGCATGGTGAATTGCGGTCATTTCCATGAGGAGTTCCGGCAGATCTCTACGAATGCAAACGGTCTGCCCGTCCATGAAGTACTGGCCGACTATCAGGATGACCCCAACGGTGGTGATGGTTGGCTCCGCATCATGGAGTTCGACACCGAACTGGAAGAGATTCGTGTCGAGAGTTATTCGCCGACTTTGGATCAGTACCGCACGGCGGACGAGTCGGTCTGCACACTGCCCGTGACCTTTGGTGCGTACGCCCTTCCGGCCGATCAGGGGTTTGTTGCATTTCAAGAAGGCATCAATGGCTACGCGGGCACCCAAGACACGTGGATCAACGAAGACGAACCCAACACAAGTTACGGGGGAGACGACACACGGGAGTCCGATGATGACACGTCCAACTCCATTTTTACCGACAACCAAGGGCAAGCCTTGCTGCGATTTGATGCCATCTTCAGCGAGGATGGTGCCTCAGGAAAAATTCCATTTGGATCGGTCATCACCCAAGCCCGCCTGATCTTGGAACTGCAAGACGACATTGACAACCCTTTTGCCAATCCAGATTTTTACGTGCATGAGGTCTTGGTGCCCTGGGACGAGTCTTCCACTTGGAATTCACTGGGCAATGGGCTTTCGGTCCCCGAAGACTTGGGCGACCGCGTGGCAACCTTTTCTGGAGACAACGACCCTTCATCGGATTTTGGCCGAAGCATGGATTTCACTGCTTTGGTTCAGCGGTGGAGCGATGGTCAGCCCAACTGGGGCGTGGCGATCTTGCCCGAGATCTTGACCGGCAACGACGACGGTATTTCAATCTGGACCAGTGAAGCGTCCAATGCCATGATCAGACCGCGTCTTGAAGTCACGTTCGAGCGTGAAATTGAACCGCCAATCCGGCCGGAAGATCTGGACGGCGATGGTGTGGTTGGTGTCAACGATTTGATCTTGCTGTTGTCGGTCTGGGACATGACCGATTCTCCGTTTGACTTGGACGGCGACGGGAGTGTGGGTCTTGGAGATCTCATCTTCCTGATCTCCGCTTGGGACTGAGCCCGTTCGCTTCCTATGCTCAAGGCATGGGTTCTGCTTCACCCAATCTGACTTTGGCTCCGGGTCTGCCGATTACGCAGCACGCTGAGACGATTGCCGCGCACCTCAAGGCGTCAGGAGTGGTGATTGTGTGCGGGGAAACCGGTTCGGGCAAAAGCACCCAACTGCCCAAACTGTGTTGGGCCCTTGGTCGTGAAAGCGCTGGGTTGGTCGGCCACACCCAGCCTCGGCGCATCGCGGCCCGTTCGGTGGCCAGTCGAGTGGCCGAAGAGGTGGGGGTTGAGTTGGGGCGCGAAGTTGGCTGGTCGGTTCGCTTTACCGATCGCACCCGTCCGGAGACCAAGCTTCGGGTGATGACCGATGGCATTCTGCTGGCTGAGGCCCAACGTGACCGCCACTTTTCGCGCTACGACACCATCATCGTGGACGAGGCGCACGAACGTTCCCTCAACATTGATTTTCTGTTGGGTCTGCTCCGTCGCGCTCGGGAAAGACGTCCGGAGCTTCGCATCATTGTGACCAGTGCGACCATAGACCCGGAGCGGATGGCTCAACATTTCGATGGCGCGCCGGTGGTCAATGTGGAGGGGCGAACGTACCCCGTCGAAGTCCGCTGGCGTCCCCGGTCCGAACAAGACGCTTCGTTGGAATTGGAATCCTCGGTGGCCTCCGCCTTCGATGAAATCCGTCGTGAAATGCCAGCGGGGGACGTGCTGACCTTTCTATCCGGGGAGCGTGAGATCCGTGAGCTGACGTCATACATGCGGGGTCATCTGCAGCGACACCGTCTGGGCGACCGGTGGGAAATTCTTCCGCTGTACGGTCGGCTTTCGGTTGAAGACCAGGCCAAAGTGTTTGCTTCCGGAACCCGTCGCCGCATCGTGCTTGCGACCAATGTGGCCGAGACCAGTGTGACGGTGCCCGGGGTGCGTGCCGTGATCGACTTGGGTAACGCACGAATTTCTCGATTCCATACCAAAACCAGAGTGCTTCGCCTCCCGATCGAACCCATCAGTCAAGCCTCTGCCAACCAGCGGTCGGGCCGGTGTGGCCGGGTGGGCCCTGGCTTGTGTCTTCGCTTGTACGACGAGCAAGAGTTCTCCCATCGGAGAGCCTTCGCCGAGCCCGAGATCCGAAGAACCAATTTGGCTTCGGTCTTGCTGCGCATGCGGGCGATGCGTTTGGGTTCGGTCAAAGAATTTCCCTTTCTTGATGCGCCGAAGCTTTCTGCCGTGCGAGAGGCGGAACTCAGCCTTCGGGAAATTGGTGCCCTGCGACAGGATGGAAAACTCACCGCCTTGGGACGGCGGCTGTCCCGACTCCCGGTGGACCCCAGACTGGGAAGATTGATATTGGAAGGCATCCAGCGTGATGCGCTTCGGGAGATGTTGACGCTCGCGGCGGTGTTGTCCTTGCCTGATCCGCGTGAGCGTTCGGTTGAGAAGCGTGATGAAGCAGATGCGGCTCGACGCAAATGGCGGCGTTCCAGTTCAGACTTCCTGTCACTTCTTGCGTTGTACGAAGATTGGAAGCAAGTGAAAGAAGAAGGTACCCGGGGTGACGTCCGGCGTTTTTGCAAAGAACACCATCTGCACCCGCTTCGCATGCAGGAGTGGACCGACCTTCGACGTCAGTTGGAACAAATGTCCACCCAGGTGTTGAAGGCCACTCCCAACACCACGCCGGCCACTTCTGAATCTATTCATCGCTGTCTTTTGACAGCCTTTTTGGGCAACATCGGTCGCCTCGACAAACGCGGAGAGTATCGAGGGATTCGAGATGCCAAGTTTGCGATCTTCCCCGACTCGGGTCTCTTTAAGAAAGACCCCAAATGGATCGTGGCCGCAGAGATCGTGGAGACCAGCCGACGTTGGGGGCGATTGTGCGCCAAAGTGCAACCATCGTGGATTGAGGAAGCAGCGGGGGAGCGTGTTGCTCGAAGCTGGGACCATCCAGAATGGGACGCCGAGCGCGGTGAGATGTTGGCTCGAGAACGCGGCGAATTTCTAGGTTTGGAGTTGTATGGTCGCCGTCGTGTGGCCCTCGCGCCACGAGATCCCCGATTGTCTCGTGAGCTGTTCATACAACACGCTTTGGTGGAAGAGGGACTTCCCGGAAGAGAGGACTTCTTGGTGGCCAATCGTGAGTTGGTCTTGCGTTTGCGGGAAATGGAAGCCCGGCGCCGACAAAGGGACTTGTTGGCTGGAGATGCCCGCCGCCACGCGTTTTATGACCGACAGCTTCCCGATCATGTGGTGGGCACTCGAAGCTTCCGGAAATGGTTCAGGAAAGCCCACAAGCGCAACCCCGAGCTGCTTCGTATGACTGAAGCGGACGCGCTGCGTGATGAAGATGCCGGCGAGCGGCTGCGTCGGATCGCCGCCGAAGAGACCGCGTTCCCATCGGATTTCCGAACCAATGCCGGCCCTGCCAAAGTTCGATACGCCTTCCAACCAGGGGATGAAATGGACGGGGTGCGAGTTCAATTGCGACCCGATCAAGTTGCGGTGTTGGATGAAGACCGTCTCGGTTGGTTGGTCCCTGGTCGACTTGCTGAGCGGATTGAGGCCTTGTGCCGAACCCTGCCCCGGGATGTGCGTCGCGGCCTGATGCCTTTGGCGGAGCAAGCGCAGCAGATCAGCCATGAGCTTCCATTTGGTCGCGGCAACTTGTTGGCCGCACTGACAGAGGCGTGCCGATCCCGAGGTGTTCCCGTCCACCCCAACCAATTCCAGCCTGACCAGGTGCCTGATGATCTCAAGATGTTGTTGGAGGTGGTGGATGATCGTGGGGGAGTGATTGCCCGATCACGTGATTTGTCGGACCTTCGATACCGGTTGGGCGCGCGGATCGCCGAAGCAAGTGTGGCTTTGGCCGATGCTTTCGAAGGGCAAACAGGATTGTGTCATTGGACGGTCGGTCCAGTCGGAGAAGTGCTTCGAACGGTACGGGGCGGTGTTCTGGTGGAGGCCTGGTCCGCTTTGGTGCCCGAGGCAAACGGAACAACCGTGGCGTACCAACTCGTCTTTTCCGAAGACGCGGCCGATACCGCGACACGTGCGTCTTGTGCGAGATTTTTGGCCGCGGATCTCGCGGAAGATTTGGATCGTCAGTTGCCGTTGCTTCCCGGAAGTGAAGTCTTGGATCAGCTGGATGCGCCCACGAGAAATATGGTTCGGGAAGCCATTGTCCAAGTCGCGGGTTTGCAGGATGTGGTCACGCCCAAATCCGCAGAGGCGCTGCAGACCCGATTTGATCCGGCGTGGCGAGGGCTGTGGAAAGCCGCTGAAGAAGTGCTGTCCAGTTTGCAGCACCATCGATCTCTGGCGGGACAGGTGGCCGCTCGGTTGGTTGATTTTGACCGGCCCATATGGGATGACATTCGCGACGATCTTCGGCGTCAGTACCTCCGAGCGTTGCCAAGACATGGTTGGTCACCCATGGCATTGAATCGGACCAGCACTCGTCTTCGGGGCCTGCTGATCCGTATGGATCGTTTGAAATCACCGCAAGGCATCGCGCGAGACTTGGCGGTGCAGAAAGAAATCAACGCCCACCGCCGCACGGTCGACACGCTGCGGGAAAGGGCGATTGAGCCTTGGACAGCCGCTTGGCGAGCTGTCGAACACCTGCATGATTTGGTCGAAGACTTGGCGGCAGCCCGTTTCATGATCGGAGAGCGATCCGCCCCGGAGGTCCATCCAGATCATCTGACCGAGGCCATTCGGCAAGCCGAGCACAGCAGCGGAACCTGATCAGCAAGCGATCAAACTCAGGTCTTCAAAACAACAAGTGGGGAGGCCGAGGCCTCCCCACTTGGAGATTACGTGCTTAGGTTGAGAAATCAACCGTTACGGCGGCGGCGGCCAAGGCCGGCGAGGCCAAGGAGTGCCAGTGCACCAGGTGCGGGGATGGCCACACCACCAATAAAGATGGAGGCGTTGGCATTACTGGAAGAGATATTCAAGTCGTCAACCCAGATTTGATTGTCAGCACCATCGTCGTAGGCGTAGATTCGGGCTTCAATCAT
>NHCD02000006.1 GCA_002168105.2 Phycisphaera sp. TMED24 | reverse complement strand
CTCTTCTGAACAAAGACCAAACGGAAGTGCAGGGTGATCATTTGCTGCTCTTCATTAGCAATGACAAGTCATTGTCGATTGAGAGGGTCTCATGGCATGCATACAATAGATCACGTTCTAGGAGACCCATCTTGCGAGGGTCTCATGGCATGCATACAATAGATCACGTTCTAGGAGACCCATCTGATGATCCATATGCTCCGCCTGCTGTGCCTGCTCTTCGCGGTTTCATGTTCAGCCTCGAAGCAAACCATCGAGACCGCCGGCGCCCACATGGCTGCGGCCCGTGAAATCGGCGACGGGCTCCCCCAAGATGACCCAAGTTTGATCACGGCCACCTCTTTGGCCCTGCACATCCGTGGCATGAGTTGCCCGAAGTGTGTGACGAACGCCGAAATCCAACTCGAACGCCTGCCTGGCGTCTCTGGCGCGATGCTGGACATGAGCGGCGGCACCTTCCGCATCAAAGTGAAACCCGGTGCTCCCGTGACCCGAGGCAATCTGGCCCGCGCCATTTGGGTGGCAGGATTCACCTTGGTGGAGATTGAGGAACTGTCGTCGTGAAGACTCGGCTTCTGGGGGTCGTCCTGATCCTCTCCACCGCGGCCTCCGCGCAAGAAGCGATCTCGGTGCCCGCCGCGACCATGCCTTCGCCCGGCGTCTTCGTTCCCCGCGTCGTGACGCAACTGATCGGGTACGTCGATCCCACCACCGGCAAGTCAAAAACTCACGGGGTACAGAATGCATCCTTGGCGGCCGGAATCGCTGCTGATTGGTCGGTGATGTTGAAATTCGAAACCAGCTTGAATTTCGACGATCGAAAAAGCCAACACGATCCGCACCTCATGTTCAAACACCGGTTCTATCGCAAGGATCTGGGGATCATTTCGACCGAAAGAATGGCGGTCTACGGCGGTGTTGATTTTGACGACAACCTGGATCCATTCTTGGGCTTGGTGTACACCAAGATCGATGGCCGCTGGGGCACAAACCTCGGAATCTCGTGGGAGACCGGCGAAGTGGCAAACGACGGCCCCCCCATCTTGGCCGGCCATGCTGGTGCCGACTTGTGGAAATTGCAATCCAGTGTGCTGTACCGGTTGTTCCCCGAGGATTACAGCACCACTTCGAACCACGCTTGGTACGCCACGGTCGAAACAAGCTTGCCCTACGAAGAGAACGGTGATTGGGAATGGACCCTCGGCCCCGGCATACTGTTTGAAGGACGACGACAAGCATTCGAAGCGAACCTCCGGATTCCCGTTCAACAGGACATCAATCATCGTGCCGAGACTGAATGGGCGCTGGCCATCGGCTGGCGAACGTTGTTCTAACATTCAACCTTGAATGAACGCCTATCAGCACACGGAGTACAAGTGATGTTCCAAAGTCTGTTGCTCGAGTGTCATCTCCAACAATGATTCTGTGTCACACGCACAACCTTATTTTCATCAAGACACACAAGACGGCGGGAAGCAGTGTTGAGGTGGCTCTGGAAAGCATCTGTGGACCACAAGATGTGGTGACACCTATGAAAACGGACGATGGCGGTGAAACAAAGTCGCGGAACTACCACGGTCGGTCGAGAGTGAGCACCCTCTACGCAAAGAACAAGTTCGTTCGAAAGTTCATCTCACGCACATCACACTTGGTGGCCCCCTACTACTGGGAGCACATGCCGGCGCAGCGGGTGCGTGCATTGATGGGCTCGTCAGAATTTGATCGATACTTCAGTTTTTGCTTCGAGCGGAACCCTTGGGAGAAGGTGGTCTCCTACTACCAATGGAAGACCATTGGACAAGGACGAAAACTTGACTCGTTCCGAAATTGGATTCAGCAAAAACCACACCGTCTGCCCAAAGACGGAAAGCTTTGGTCAGATGGTGGCCAACAAATGGTGTCCTGTGTGCTTGACCATCGGAACGTGGAAGAGAAACTTCAAGAAGTGCTGCAAGAGCTCGGAGCCCCATCGATTGGTACCCTCCCAAGAGAGAAAACCAAGCCTGGGAAATCCCGCGGGGACTATCGAGATTGGTACGACCAAGACACCAGGAATGCTGTCGCCAAGCACTTCGCGTTTGAGATTGAGACCATGGGTTACCGCTTTGACGATCCGGCACCAGACAGACCCATCGTGCGAAGAAGCTGATCGGCCAAGTCGTCAAGATACGCTTCCGGATCAAGAGCATCTTGGGCAAACAGACCGGCTTGAAAAAGCCCCTCGACCGAAGCTCGGTGAGAACTGCTGGCAATCCGATTCAGATCACCAAGAATCGATACTGGACGACCTGAAAAAAGGGCCTCATGCATCATGGTGGCAGAGTCCATCGACACGAACACCCGGTTTGCCGCCCCCAAAAACGCCTGAACAATTTTTCGCCGATCACCCTGACCAAACCAACACGCATCAGCGATGGCTGGTTCTGGAACGTTGCTCCGCAATTCTCGCTCCAACCACAATGGTGTTCGCCTCGAAGTCGAGAGCAACCATCGACGTCCCGTCTGTTCAAATGATGATTTGATCAACTCGAGAATCGACTGCACATCAGCAGGCCCCCAAGTGCAACCCGATCCATCTCCGCCAAAAAACAGAACATCAAACGCCTCGTCCGGAGGAAGCCCCGCCTCCCGGGCAAATGACAACCAAGACTCAGACAAGGTCTTGATGTCAAACTTCGGAGGCAACACTGGAAAGAAATGGCCGTAGTTTCGCATTGGGTCCGCGTGAACCGACTGCAAGTGATATTTCTCAAGACCTCGGGTCGACCCCACAAAGAGACCCTTGGCTTTCAGAGACTTCATGGCCCCGAACGTGTGGGCCAATGTATTCCCGCCGGATCCAACCACAAGATCAATCGATTCGAAGCGGGACGGGACCAGCATGGAACAGAGCTGAGGAACCGTGCTCCGTAAGGCCTTTCCAATCGCAAACGTCGTTGGAGATGGCGTCCAAGCACAAACTTCAAAGTTCAATCGTCTTTGAAGTGCATTGACCACGCCTTCGGCTTTGGATCGGTGGCCCGACTTGTCATCAAGGACGACCAGAACTCGTTTGAGACCCGTCACGACAAAATCCAATCACGCAAACGAGTCCACTGTGGATGCAACCCGCTGCGCCAATCATCAAGACACTTCTGTTCTTGAGCACTGAATGGAGGCACGCTTTGGACGATGGGGATTTCTTCAGGTTCAACCATCCGGTGCGTCGGATCCAATCCAGCATCGCGGCAAAGCGCTTCGATTTTTGCCGTGTTGGATCTCACCGCAAGAAATGGAGTGCCAAGCGCCAACGCCATACACACTTGATGGAATCGACCAGTCACCAGACCTTCGGCCTCTCCCAACTTCTGGAGGTGATCAACTGTCTTCGCATCACCATCTCGGTGCCCCCGGTAGCGGTCGGATAAGACCCACG
Organism: Phycisphaera sp. TMED24; assembly: GCA_002168105.2. Taxonomy (GTDB): domain Bacteria; phylum Planctomycetota; class Phycisphaerae; order Phycisphaerales; family SM1A02; genus UBA8653. The sequence goes on along the minus strand of NHCD02000006.1, from coordinate 104,746 downwards.
ATCCAACCACCTGGCTCACTTGGATCCTCCTGGCAATCTTTCTTGCCTTACGACCAGATCGTTGTCCCGGAGGCATCAGCACTGGTGCCGAGGACCACCGCCGATGTTGAGCCAACTTCCACAAAGCGCGAGCCACACTTGGCTGGGTTGAGTCCCCGACCACAATCCCGAATGGATGAGCAGACGGACGGATCATCCGGAGGGTTTGGTGGGCCGCCACATCAGTCATAGGAAAGAGAGGGTGTCCTGCCTCTCGAAGGGCTGCCGCCGTGCTGCCGTCACGTGGTGCGAGCCCATCAAAGGCGACCAGGCGTTGCGTCGACGATTGACAGTTGTGAAACCAGGAAAAGTTGACCAACTTGGTGCGAAGACCACGGCGACGGCGGTCCTCGGCCAAAGTCAACGTCTCCTCCACCACAGGCCGGTCGTGGTGCAACATGCCCTCGCCGTTCAGCAAAAGCAATTTTGCATGACGAACATCAGCTCGGTTGCTCTTTCCTTGCAGTCCTGGCACAACATCAACTTCGGTTGCGCCAGCTTCTTGAATCAGTTGCAGCAGACCCTCAAGCACCAGCTCACAACCGTGATGCAGCAAGCCTCTTGTGTCACCAAGGACCAGTACAGAGGGTGTCGGCTCGGGCACGGTTTTATCCTATCCTCTCGACTCAAACCACGACCTTCATGCCGAAAACCCTGAACATCCTGGCTTTCTTCGACACCCGACCGGGTCACCAATTTCAAACGCGCGGGGTTCTCTCCGCATTGAGTTCTCTGACGGACGTCTCCGTTCGAGAACGACATGTTGGAAAAAACGCAGCACCACTTGGCGAGTTCTGCCCCGANCTGTTGTTGGGCGCGGGACGACGGGTCCATGTCCCCATGCTGAAAGCCAAGATCCAAACCAAGGCAAAATCGGTGGTGTTGATGCGACCCACGCTTTGGACGTTTGGCTATGACCTTGCCGTGGTTCCCAACCACGACCGCATGAAATCGCATCCCAAGATCATTCGTACAGTCTTGGCACCAACCACCATTCAACCCAGTGGCAACGAACGCTGCGGTCGTCCGCTCGCGCTGGTTGGAGGACCCTCGAGACATTTTTCTTGGGACACTGGCTCTCTTCGTGACTCCATGAACCAACTGGATGATGGATCAGGCTTTGATGTCATTACGTCACGTCGAACCCCTCCGGACACCACCGACCACTTGCCACCGAACTCGCAAATACACGAACCATCATCGGTAGACCGACCGCGTTACGAATATTTCTTGACGCACGCACCATTCATTTTGGTGACGCCCGAAAGCGTCTCCATGCTGGCCGACGCCATCACTGCTGGGGCGGCTGTCCACACGGTGCCCATGGAACCAAACCTCAAATCCAAAGTTGCCCGAGCCGTTGCTCAACTGGAAGCCACCAACATGATCAACGCGGGTCGGTCGAGCGTTCCCCTGAACGAGTCCAAACGCGTGGCCGAAGAAATTCTTTCACGGTTCTTCCCGGAGCACCTTGGTGAGTGACCACACGCCCACCATCGTCCAAGTGCTTCCCGCCCTCGAGTCTGGAGGCGTGGAGCGAGGGACTCTGGAAATTGGTCGCGCCATCGTGCAAGCTGGCTGGAGATCGGTGGTGGTTTCCGGGGGCGGCCGTTTGGTTGGTCAACTGGAAGCAGAAGGTTCCGAGCATGTCAATTGGGATCTTGGTCGAAAATCAGTCGTGACCCTCCGCCACATCCGCCCCTTCCGCCAATTTCTTCAAGAACTCCGCCCCGACGTCCTTCATGTTCGTTCACGAATGCCGGCATGGATGGCATGGATGGCTTGGCGTGGCTTGCCTCGGCATAAGCGTCCCCGATTCATGACCACGGTGCATGGCCCCTACTCGGTGAACGCGTACAGCAAGATCATGACTCGAGGTGAACGGGTCATCGCGGTTTCCAACATGATTCGCCGGTACATCCTGGACAATTACCAAGGGGTTGATCCCTCGTGTATTCGAGTCATTCACCGTGGAATCGCACCTGAAGACCACCCTCGAGGGCATCAACCCGATTCGGAATGGCGCACTGCTTTTCGTCAGGACCTACCAAGCCTCACCGAAGACACCAAACTCATCACCATCCCCGCGCGGATTACCCGCTGGAAAGGACAGCTTGCCGGAGTCGAAGTCTTGGCCCAGCTCGTTCAACAGGGTCACGACGTGGCCTTGCTCTTGGTTGGTGAAATCAAAGATGGCAAAGACAGCTTTCGCCAGGAACTTGAGGACAGAGCCGCAACCCTGGGCGTTCAAGATCGGGTGATTTTTCTTGGCCACCGCAAAGACATCCGCGAAATCTTGGCGGTCTCCGACGTCTCGCTCAGCTTGACCGAAAAGCCCGAAGCCTTTGGCCGGGTGATCGTGGAATCCCTCAGTTTGGGCACCCCCGTGGTGGCCTATGACCACGGAGGTGCAGCCGAACAGTTGGAAATCATGTTGCCCTCCGGACGGGTGCCGGTGGGCGATCTCCAACGGGCCACCCAAACCGTCGCCTCATTCCTAAGCACCCCCCCGACCATCGGCACCGAGCACCCCTTCACTCTGGACCAAATGCAGCGGTCCACCCTAGCGGTCTACGAAGAGCTTCTTTCTCAGACCTGAATGAACGAACTTTCAGGATCACCTTGACCTGATCGGCTGGCGGCTTATGCTCCACTTTGAAGGAGATTCGCCATGATCCGTACCTCAGCCACCCTCGCATTGGTGTGTGCCTCGTTGAGCGCCGCTCAGTCCCTGTCCATCAACATTTCAGGTGAAGGTCAGAATGGGTTCGGTCCGTACACCGCCACCATTGACCTCGACACCACCAACTGGCCAGGAAGTTGTCCGGCCACGGGCGTGTTGCAGTTCACCGCCGTCCCGCCGGCCACCATCTCAGGCAACGCCACACTGATTGACGGCTGCAGCTTCGAAGTCTTTGGAGACATCCTGGGTGACATTCCCGGAGTTGGCCCCTACGAATGGATCATTCAGGCCATGTTCTCGGTCGAAGACAACACCGCGGCCGAAATCTCAGGAAACGGTGTGACCCGTGTCATCGGGAACAACCCATTCGACGGGGCCACCTTCGATCTTGGCTTCAACAGCGATTGGACGTCGGATGGCACGCTGACCCCACTTCCCGATGACGGTGTCTTGGCGTGTGCCACTTGGCCGGTGATTGCCGGAGGGAACGGTCGAAGCTACGAAATCCACCGCCTCCCCGTGAACTCCAATTGGGAAGTTGCAAGGGTGGCAGCCAATGCTCTGGGAGGAAAGTTGGTGGCCTTTGAGACCCGGGCGGAAAGGGACTTCGTGTTCTCTTCGCTTTCCAGCCGAATCCTCGACGGTGTAGTTACCGCAACGTCTTTGGTACAAGACTTTGGGCAAACAGACTGCGTGAACAACGGGGAGCCAAATTGTGGCTGGATCTGGTGGGAGGGCGGCCCCGTCAGCTGGGCCGCCTGGAACGCTGGTGAGCCGAACAACAGTGGCGAAGGCGGAGTATTGGAAAACTTTGCTGAGTTCCAGTTTGGCGGGGGCTTCAACGACATCACCGACGGGACCTACACCCAAATGCTGGTGGAATTCCCCGCCGACGACGATACCCCCATCGCCGAAGACGAAGTCGTCTTGGGATCCAATCGATTTGTGCGCTACCGCACCCGCGGCGGTATGTCTTGGACCGAGTTGCAAGACTTTGCCGTGACCCAAGGCGGACAATTAGCCTGCTTTGAAACCGAAGCAGAATTGGACGCGGCGACACCTCTAGGAGACAATTTGCCCGACGGTGCGCTCTTGGCCATTGGCTTGGTGCAAGCCCCGGGCAGCATCGAACCAACTGGGGGATGGGGCTGGATCAATGGAGCCGCATTGACCTACGACCGCTGGGGCGGTGCTGAACCCAACGACAACCCGTTTGGAGAGGATGTTGTTCAAATGCTCCCGGGTGGATTCTGGAACGACACCCGTGATCTATTCAACGCCACCCACGCCATCCTGGAATTCTCCGACGCCCCACCACCCCCGCCAGCGTGTCCCGAGGATCTTGACGAAAGCGGCACTGTGGGCTTCGGGGATGTCTTGGCCGCCTTGTCTGCTTGGGGAACGGCTGATGGTGATGTGGACGGCAACGGTTCGACCGACTTTGGCGACATCCTCGCAATCTTGTCCGAATGGGGCGTTTGCGCTGAAGGCTAAACCCCACAAGAACGTGTAAAACGAAAATCGCCCCGGCCATTGGCCGGGGCGATTGTTCATTCAGAACCAATACGGTTCAGCTGCGGCGACGGCGGCCGAGGCCAGCCAGACCGAGCAGAGCGATCGCACCTGGAGCAGGAACCACGGTGTAGTTGAAGCTCAAGTCTGCATCGAGTGGCCCCATATTGATGGGATCAAAACCTTGCAAGTTCACGACAGCGAGACCTGCATCACCAAGCGACACACCAGAACCAAAGACCACATCAAAGTTCCAGTCGAATTGACCGGTGAAAGGAATGGTCAAAGTGCCAATACCTTGATAGCTGGGACCAGTGACGGAACCTTGNGAGGTTTCGCCAGATGTGCCTTCACCACCAAAGGTGCCATTGAAATCNATGGTCGAACTGAAAAGCTGAGGCAACACAGTTTGACCCGTGAGGGCACCAGTGTCGGTGTCGAGGAAGAGCTGACCCGAGAAGCCGCCGAACGCGGGATCGGCAATACCGTCCACTTCGATCGTCAGTACGTCTGCGGAAGCCATCCCTGCCGCAAGAAGCGTTGTGCACAGAGCTTTTTGCATGAGATTCTCCTGTTAAGAAAAAGAACAAACCCCGAAGGGCNGAAGAATCTCTCTCTTATCAAGAGACACNCGTCTCNGAATTNAGTTTANGGCATGGCGGAGACCAGTCAAGGGATNNNGNNANACGAAAAAAAGGCCCTGATGGGCCNATAAAAGCGGACAGAGAGGGATTCGAACCCTCGTCACGAGAAACCCGTGAACCGGATTTCGAATCCGGCGCGTTCAGCCGCTCCGCCACCTGTCCGGAAGGGAGGAAACGTCGATTGTGACGACTCGACAAGCGTGCGTCAATCTTCTTTGCTGCCACCGCCCGCGGCGGCGTTGGCTTCGTCCACCGCCTGTTGGATCCGGTCGTTGTATTCGCCGATTTCCAATTCGATGTTTTCTGCCGCATCCATGGCTTGGCCCAGAGCGCTGGTCCGGCCTTCTGAGTCGTCCACTGGTTCGGGGGGGGCCGCAACGTTGGGCGCAAAATCACCCTCAGGCTCAGCGTCGCAGCCCAACAACACAAGAACAACTGCAACAGAGAACAATCGAATCATGGCAGCAACTTTCGAATTTCTTCACGACCGGTCTGAATGGCTTCAAATGAAAATGGTGCTTGGAATGCTTCGGCGATTTCCATGGTGTCCTTCTCGCTGATACGAAGATAATCCAAGGGCAACCCGCCATCCTCTTCCCGAACGGTTGGATCCACCCCGGCCTCCAGCAAGGCCGCGGCGACTTCAGCATGGCCCCAAAGACATGCCATGTGCAACGGCGTGGTCCACGGATCACCATAGGCAAGGTCAGGGTCGGCCTTGTTGGCCAACAAGAAAGCCACCGCCTCCGACTTGCCCCACCAAGCAGCATGCCCCAAGGGAGTGGTCTTGTACAACGGATCCGCCAAGTTGACGTCAAAGCCTCGTTCTGTCACGGAAATCTTGAGGAGGGCAAGGTCTCCCTCAGCGGAGGCACGCCAGGGGTCCGGAGAGGGAGGAATTTCCTTGAGGTAGATCGCGGCCTGATCAACCTGAGAGACGGCTGGGCCAGCCGTTGCAGGCCCAGCTTCAGATGACGCTGGGCCTTCCGTGCACCCTGCCATACCAAGAATCATGAGAAAACCTGCAAGAGACCATTGGTTCATCCCAACAGCCTACTTGGATTCTTAGCCAAACCAGTTGGCGAGCACCACCAGTAGGTCTTGGTATCCGGTCACGCCGTTGCCATCGAGGTCCGTGGCACAAGGTGTGCCGCAGGGGCCCCAAGCGCCCAGAATCAAAATGAGATCTTGATACGTGGCGGCCCCATCGCCATCGATATCGCCGGGAACTGGCTCGTTGTCACAGGCCACCGTGCGAATCCGCACCGCGTCAAGACCGGCCTCGATCACCGAGGGCAACCCCACATCGCTGGTGCTGACCCGCATCCGCAAGTCGGTGGGAATTTCCGGGAGCGGCAGCGAGGAAATGGGGAACGAGACAAATTCCCAACCGCCTCCAGGCGCGGCGGGTGGCTGGTAATTCTCCAAGACCGACCACGTCACACCGTCGTCGCCACTGATTTCAACCAGCAGAAAGTCATCCAGTTGGTTTTCAAAGTCACCGTCGTAAAACCAGCGGGCATACACCAATTCGTGATCCGCTCCCCCGACGGTCATCGAAGGGGAGATGAGCGTCGTGGGACCACCGTCAACATCGGAGTTGCCGGGAACATTGTCGGTCAACCAGCATGAACCCGAACCATCGGCATCGGCGACCGGGTCGCCACGATCGCCGTACCCAGCAGGAGCTCCACGGGTCCACCCTCCATCAATCAACCCTGTTCCATTTTCAACCGTCCAGCCCTGGTCGGTTTGAAAATCATCGGAAAAACTGGTGACTTCATCGTTGGCCACCAGCGCCGTAAGCAACGCGGCGGGTGCGCCTTCCGGAAGCCGGGTGGTTTCGCCCGCAAGATTTCTGGCTTCAAAATACAGGCCCACGGTGGCGCCACATGGCAGGGCAGGCAGTGCGGCACGAACAATGCCGTCGCCGAGATCAACCAGCGTGCACTCTTCAAAACCAGCTCCCACGCCTTGGTCCAGACGAACACTGAGGTCCGCGATCGAAGGCAGCGGTGATCCGATGGGCTGGATCTTGAAGTCAATGGTTGCACCCACGGCATCGATCCGATCCGGCAAGGGCTCAACCAACGAAATGACAAAGTCGGTCTCGGGAATGGCTTCACCCTGAGGGCTGGAAATCGCCGCGATCAACTCGGGCCGGGTCACCCACATGCCACTGTTAAACCCACCACTGCTGGTACATCCCCCGTTGGTATGAATACCCAGCACGTTGCCGGTCGTGGCATCGATGATCGGTGATCCGGAGTCACCTCCCATGGTGTCGCAGTTGTGGCTCAAGCTGTACGCGAAGCTGAACAGGAAAAGACCTTCGGCTCGCTTCTGCATCCAGCTTAATTCCGGCGGCAAGGGTGAATCCACGGTGCCATATCCAATAATTCGCAGTGGACGTTGGTCCGCCGGTTGGGTGGCGGTGGCCCGATCAAACCATGCCCCCTGGGCTTGCCATGGCTTGAGGTTGGATTCTGAATTTCGGAAGCACGCAAAGTGGGTCCAATCTTCACCCTGCTCGGTGACGGGCGAGTTTTGGATGCTTTGCGTATCGATCGCGTATTGGTGAATCGGGTCGGGGTGCTGAGGATTGCCCACAACATCACTGGGAGGCACGTTGAACTGAGCCACATTCAACAGTGACGTATTTTCAGAGCAGTGTCCGGCGGTCAAAAAGTTTCGACCAGGGTCATTGATCAAAAAACCAGTGCAGAGGATGGGCATCAGCCGGGCCAAACGAGGGTCCGAAGATTCCGAACGCTCGTCGTCAAAGCAGATAGTGGTGGCCAGACCCGGTTCCGCTTGGGTCCACACGCCATCCAGTTGCACTCGAGATGACGAACCTGGCCCCGCCAACAGATCGATTCGAACCGCGTCGCCATTGAAGTACGCCGTGGTGTTTTGCCACTCCACAAGACGATCGTGGTTGAGTCGCTGGATCGCGCCGTCTTGCAAAGATTCCACACGAAGCAGCGAACGGCTGTCGAGTTGGACCGCGCTGAAGTTCAGCCGCAGCCAGGCGGCATCGCGCTGACGCACCACATGGGACCACACCACCTCACGACCTTCGACGTTTGCTGGAACTTGGACCACGCCCGAGTCAACCGGTCGGTGTTGGTACACCTCGGGTGTCTGCAATTGGACGAGCAAAGACAAACCGACCAGACCGGCGCAATGGAACATGGATCCCCTCCTGGAACCTGAATCGGGGCCTGCCCCCGAAGCACCATCCACCACATGTAGTGTCCCGAAAAATCGGGTGCAATCAACCCCAGTTGCCCAAGAGGGCCAACAGGTCCGAGAATTCGACCGCGCCGTTGCCATCCACATCGGGTGGGCATGGCGGACCGCAAGGCCCCCAAGCGGCCAAGAGTCCAATCAAATCGTCGAAATCGACGTCCCCGTCACCATCTACATCTCCCGGGACCGCCGGAGGGGCGTCATCGCAGCTGAGCGTAGTGAGGGCAAAACCGTCCACCCCCGACTCGACGATGGAGCCGTCCCCAATATCAGTGCTGATGAATCGGATCTGGAATGACGTGGTATTTGGCACGAAATCAGAGATCAAGAATTGCTTGCGGAACCAACCACCGTTGGCCTCAGGTGAATTGCCCGGGACCGTTTCCAAAGCGATCCAACTCGCCCCTCCATTGGAAGAGCATTGCACACTGAAAGGGTCCTGGTTGGGGGAAGCGCCATTGGGAGGCGAATTGTTGTGCCAACGCCAGTAGGAAACGACCGTGGAAGCATCGCTGGCATCCAAAATGGGTGAGGTCAAAACGGTGTCGCCACCGTCAACATCGCTGTTGCAATCGCCCCCGTTGTTGGAGTTGTCGGTCAAGAAACAAGCTGATGTTCCATTGGGTGTATTGGAGGGATTGCCACGATCGCAGTCCGTGATCGGAGCGCCTCGGGTCCAACCGCCATCGGAAGCGTTGCCGCTAACAGTCCAACCTTGATTGGTCTCAAAATCATCTTCAAAAGCAACTTCAGAACTGTCCGCGACCACACCGCTGTAGGGACCCAACGCGAAAGAGAGGCCCTCTTCGTTGGCAACTTCAACCGACCACACCACGTTGGCATTGCACGACAATGGACCGGTCGAAGCAACCCAGCGATCGGAAGCGGGTTGATACACCAGCGGGGACTCGTTGGCGGCGCCGTCGGCTGACCACAGCAATTTTGGACTGTTGGGATCCAACGCGCCCGACTGGGGCACGGTGATTTGCACCGATGCTTCGAACCCAGCCGAAGGGAGAAATTCCCCTGGGGTGGCATCCAAATTCAGGCCGATGGGCTGCGCGACCGTCCAGACAAAGAAGCCGGCATCAAAATCCGATCCAATAACGGTTCCACTGGGGAAGTACGGAAAAATGCTCCAGAGACCATTGAATGAGGCCGCATCGGTGGAAGGAATGGTGTCGTAGTAGGCAATCTCAGGTGGATCCAAGGGGTTCTGGCCCAGATCAAACACGCGCATACCACTCGTGTAGTTGGCTTCGTACAGCAGGTTGCCTTTGATGTACAGATTGTGACCAATGGCGGTATTGCCATTGTCAAAAGTGGAGGCCAAGAATGGGTTCTGCAGATCCTCAACGTTGAACACGAAGGTCTTGGTGAACGGGGCGTTATTGCCTTCGTCAAGTTCGTCGTTGAGATAGACGTACTTGCGTTCCTCATCGATCCAGCATTGGTGCGAATATCGCCCGGAGGGGTACACCAAGTTGGACAACACTTGAATGTTGGATTTGTTGGTCACATCGAGGATGTCAAGACCGGTGTCCACGCTGCCACCATTGAAACCAGAGCAGCAGAACGCGATCTGTCGTCCCGCCCAAGGGCCACTGTCGTAGGTCACAATCTGCGCGTCGTGCACATAGCGGGTGTCCCACTGAGCCACGAAAGCTGGTGCGGCGGGATTCGACAAGTTGTAGATCCGAAGGCCATTGTTGCCGCCTCCGCATCGGTACAAGAAGCCGCTGTCTTCGTCGATGGCAACATTGTGAGAAGCGGTGGTGCCCCCCGTCGTCACGGTATTGACCAAAGAAACAGATCCGGAATCCACGTTGGCCAGCGATACCACTTGGATCCCTTGACCACCTTCACTCACCACATAGCAGTGGTCTTGGTACACCTTGACGTCGTGCCAATCGCTGTTGGGCCCAGAAATAAAACCGATCTCCTGTGGAGCACCGGGATCGGTGATCTCGTAGACAAACATTCCGTCGTACACCGTGACCAGCGCGTACTCGCGTCCAGAGGGGGAAACGTAGCCCCAACAATCAGACCCGGAAATCGCGTTGCCCAAGCCCGACAACGGGATTGCACTGCGCAATACCACGCCTTCAGCAATCCCCCCCAAAGCGTTGCGTTGGGCCGGACCGTCGGTCTCGGCATACGCCCCGATGGTGTTTGGAATAGGCACATGGCTCGCCTTGGGGTCATCCTCGTGCGCAAGCGTGGTGCCGGACAGGAGGAGCACCGCCAGCGTACTGAGGTGGAACCGGTGTTTTGGGTCGTTCTTCACAGCTGATACATCCGCAGGGATACTCTCATCGGTTGCTTTCCCCGCCAAATTTGGCGGGTTATCGGCCAATTTGGACAGAAAGTGAGCGCAAGAAGGCCACGAGGTCCAATTCGGACACCTCGTCAAGGCCAAGCGGCTGGAGCAATGCCTCACCATGATGATCGAGCATCGCGCCGTCAAGACGGTTGTAGTGCCGCACGACCGCCTCGAGGCTGCTCATGGAACCATCATGCATGTACGGACCGGTGTGCTCGAGATGCCGCAAGGTGGGCGTTCTGAAGGTGCCAACCATGTCCGGCTGGCTCGGGGTGGATGCCGTGCTCCGGGCTTGATCGCTGGCTTGGTCATCCGAATAAAGCCCATCAGCGCGGAATGCCGAACGCAGCACTTTGGGGTGCCCCAGCCAGCGGCCGGGGTCGGGGCGTTGGCCTGCAGAGGGCGGCGTGCCATTGCTGTGGAAGCCTTCGTCGGTGAAGCGAGGGCCCGAGTGGCAGTTGCGGCAACCCGCGGCCAAGAAGATTCGGAAGCCACGCTGGGCGGCTGGAGAAATCGCCCGTCCGGCCGCTTCGTCATTGCCCGCAGCGAGCGCGGCGGCAAAGGCATCAAACGGCGCTGGTGGGGAGACCAAGGTGCGTTCGTAGGCTTCAATCGCTTTGCCCACGTTGGCGTAGGCCGCGTTCACCAAAGCTTGATCCTCAGACCTCATGCCGGACCAAGCCTCACGCAACGCAAGAGGAGCCTCCGCGCGGGGTGTGGCGGGAGGAAATCTCGAGTGGTCGGATACGTCAGGGAGCGCACCAAAGACCTTGATGAAAGCCTCACGCAACGGATCATCTTCACCGATCTTTCGCAGAACGGTGACTCGATCAATGCCGTGTTCCAAAGGCGCCTCAAAGGGCTCCAGTGCTTGCATCCACAACGAGTCGGCCGCGCCATCCCAGAACGGCTGACGAACGTGCGCGACGTCAAGCAAAGACATGGTGTTTCGGGTACCGGTTCCTACACCAACGGCAACCTTTTTTTGATCTGTGAACGCGTGCTCAACGCGGTGGCAGTGCGCGCAAGAGATCTTTCCGTTGGCCGAAAGTCGCTCGTCATGGAACAGTCGAACTCCGACCGCGGCCGCGTTGGGATTGTCAGCAAAGCGGTTGGTGGTGCTCTTGGGTGCTGCTGGCACTGGAGTGAAGGTCGACGCCAACCGCCGCTCTTCGGCCGTCCAATCGGTGACCTGAGCCAATGCCAGCAGCAGAACAATGGACGACATCATTCCAGCTCAATCGAGGTCTGGGCCCGTTCCACCAAACCAGCGTCATCGATGTCCACGTGAAATTCCCAGTAACCCACCATGTGCAAACGCATACCGGAGCAGCGCCAATGCCCAGGACCCACTTGGCGCACTTCACAAGGTGCCAGCATCCCGTGGCGATGGTGGGGCATACGAGCATCCACCCGCACGGTGACGCCGTCGGCCGGAACCCCCAACTGGTCTGCGGAATCCACCCAAACATCAATCGAGAAAAATTCCCGCATTTTGATCGGCTCTTCACGTCCCAACCGAACCTGCCAACTCTTGCCATTGGAAAGGAAAGGTTCATCGGTCAATCGTGCGTTGGCGGAGGCCGGAGCGACGGACAAGTCACAACACGATTCGGATGCGGGATCCAGTGCAGAGACGGAAGCCTCAGATGACTCTGAAGTGGAGGTGCACCCAGCGAACAGCCAAGGCAACAAGAGGAGAAGGGGGCGTTTCACTCTTCAGATAATAGGCTCGGACGGCGGAGATCCCGAGTCTTTGGCGTCACCGCCCGGCCGGTCCCAAAGGTCAAACACCATTCGCCTTGGGCGTCAAAGGCCTGCGCCCGGTGATTTCCCACATCCATCACCAGCAATCGAGCATCTGGAGCGAGCGCCAAACCGGCCGGTTGCCAGAGTTCGCCATGATCGCTTCCCGTTTGGGCCAACACCGAACGGGCATCGCCTTGAATTCGCACAAGTTCATCCTTGGCCCGATCGGTCACAAAAAGCGTGCCGTCCGATTGATAGACAAAGCCGCCAGGGTCTTTGATACCGGTAGGAATGACCTGCAAGAGGGGGCCTTCTTCGTCCAAACTGAACAAGGCACGGCGGTTGGCATCCAAAATGACGTACCGACCATTGGTATCTTTGCGGAGTTGGGCGGGCGCGGACAGGCCACAGCTGGCGTCGGCCAAGAGTGTCGGCCGCCAACGTTCGTCAAACACACCAACGAAAGCGTTCCTTGCGTCTGCGAAGTGAAGGTGCTCACCGTCGAACCACAGGTCATCCGGTCGCAAAGTCCATGTCGCGTCGGGGAGACGAGCTTTGGTCCAGGCCACCAAATCAATGGAACGCACCATACGGAAACGATTTTCGGCGTACCCCACCGTGCCGTCCCAATCGAAGGCCAATTCCACCAACCGTTCGTTCACCCGGTCCGCCAAAAAGACCCGCTGGTTGGCAGCATCAAGCGCGATCGCTTCGGAGCGCATCAGCAACCCCATTTCCCGGCCACGCTCACCCCACTGGCCAATCAAAATGGGGATCTCTCCACGCGCATCAAAAAGGAAGATGCGCTGGGCTTCGGGTTCGGTCATGACGAGCAAGTCGCCATCCACCACACAGCGGGGACCAAGGTGGGCCCGCATCCCAGCCGGTGGCGGAACAAACTCTTCAAGGGCCGGGTCGTGCGGCACCAAACTGAACAGTTGCACCCGCCGTTCGGTTCGCTCCAAAACCCAGGCTTGCTTGGATTCCAAATCAAAAACCACGTCGTCGGGATAGTGAAACTTCCCACCCGCTTCCCGAAATTCGTAGGCGTGCTCGCCGTACAACCATTGCGCGTCGCCATCCCCGGTCAATGCTTGCAAACGATGATTGCGGCGATCCAGAACCACCGGACGATCGGTAAAGGTGATGGCGATGGGCTCGTCCAAGAATCCGGGGAACGCACCGTGCACGCCAACATTGGTCCGCTCCTGTGCCCCCCCCCGCTTCACCTGCACCACTCGGTCATTGCCTGAATCGGCGACCAAGAGATCCCCTTTTGGGGTGAAGTGAACATCAGTGGGCTGGTCCAAGTCGCCAAGGCTCAACCGGCGCTCAGAAAAAGTGCCAAGTTCATCGGGATGGATGAGGACCACCCGGTCGTTGCCGGTATCCGCGATGGCGATGGAGCCATCAGCGGAAATGGCCACACCCCGAGGCGCACAGAAGCTCCCCAGACTGTTCCCCTTGGAACCCAACATGGTTTTCGTACCGTCGGCAGCCAACACATGAACTTGGTCGGCGGCCGTATCCGCCACCAACATCCAACCCTCGGTGGGATGCACCGCGACCCCTTCGGGTCCCGCGAAGCCGGCGGCCAAGCGGGTGAGGTCTCCAGATGCGACCAATCGATCAATGCTGCCGGCCAGACGGTCGGCGATGACAATGCCGCCATCTGGATGCTGGGCAATGGCAGCTGGCCCATCGAGCTTGTCAAAGACCGAGGTCCACTCACCAATTCGGAGAGATTCGACGCACAGCGCCGCCAGCAAGATCAATGAAGACATCAGGTCAGCATAGGACCAATTGTCTGCAGGAACGCCTGAGCAGGATGCGCATCCTTCGGATCAATCAACCACAGCCAGTCGTCGAACAGGAATTCAAACCGACCCGCGAGCAGGGCAATCCGCCCCATCACGGTGTACCCAAAGGCCGCGCCGAAGGTGATCATGAGCATCCAGATGCCCGAGCGAGCCACCTTGCCCACCGCGCCTTTGTGCTCCACGCTAAAGAAGAAGTACACCAAGCAAGCCAGAGTGCCCAGCACCAACACGATGTTCGAGAAAGACGATTCCAAGTCGAATCCGTTTTCTCCCATCACGATGAGGGGCTTGATGGTTGGTCCGATTTGGCTCAGGAAGTCAGCTTCCAGCGAAGAGATAAACCGGAGACCACAGAACACCCCAATGATAAAGGCAGTGGGCCAACGGCTGATCCAGCCAATCTTGGGCGCGAGACGAAGCAACAACAAGACCGACAGCGCCAGTGGGATCAACAGCAAGTAATCCGTTTCAGCCTCCAGGGCCAACTTGGGCATAAAGGTGTCCCGGGTCCAACCGGGGAACAGTCCCGCCAACAAATTCGGCACCATGGTTTCCCAAAAGCCAATCACCATCCAATATGCCGCGGATGCTCCCACCACAATGGCCTCGGCCGCTTTGTACAAAGGATTGTCGCCCAGCAAGAACGAGAAGATGCAGAGCGTCAAAATCGCCGCGCCCCACAATCCCGCCGTGCGAGCAAAAAGTGGCGCTGCATCCTCTTCGAGTGCTGCCATCTCTCGGCCCTCTTTCACACTCACCGCTTCGTGTTCGGTCCAGCGAACTTCAGAACCGTCCTCGAGGGTGTGGACATGCTCCGTGCGCTTGGTCCATTGGGTACCTGCACCAGGGTGGAAGGCCACGGCGTTCAAGATCGCAATTGCGACGCCAATGAGCACCAACAAAACACCAAAGTTTGCGTTGCCTCGTCGAGTTGCATGAGTCATGCCTCACCTCGCTTTCGGGCCATGAAATACACCAGATTGCCAACGAAAATCAGGCCCACCATCAATATGTGGCCGGACAACTGTGGCGCCATACGACGCAAGCCCTCTTGATACATACCCGGTTCATTCTCCCGGCCATATTTTCCCAACACGAGGGACTCGTATTCGGCGGCACCTTTGATCGCCGCCAACAAACCAGACATTTGCTGCGGGTAGTACGGATAGAGCAAAGGGGCTTGCACCCCGGTGCAGCCGGCAACGAGCTTGACGTCATCCGGCGCACTGGCCACGGCGTACTGCACCCACTCTTTGGTGCCGGGATATCCAGCCGATACGTTCATGATGACATCGAAATCTCGGATCGACGCCACACCTTCCATCATGGGGATGTCATCGATGGGTGTGCCGCGTGCATCTTGGGGGTATTGGGCACGCAGATCGTTGGCGACCAACTTGATCACGCCTTCATTGCCGGTCTTGAAGCCAAGATCAACGTAGTCCTCACCGTAGACCATGTTGGGGAAGTCACGTCTGATGACGTCACGCTCCGCGTTCTTGATGAACTGCGGGCCAACGGGCCACAACGCCGTGAAGTAGATCTTCAACTTCTTTTCACTCGCATGACGCACAAAAGCGGTGGCCATGGGTTGCAGTTCGCCAGCACTGGCGGGGTCGAAATCGAAGGCCATGTAGACCCGATCGCCCTCTTCAAGAGCTTCGATGGTCTCGAAGGCGTCCCGAACAATTGGAGTCGCTTTTTCTGGAGGGGTAATCTGCAAGAGGATGGGGACCGCAACGGCCACAGCCATCAATGAGAAAATCACCCGACGGTCTAGATCACGCAGGAACTCGTACATCAGTCACCTCCACCGAGATAAGAACGGTCCACACCCAAAAGAATTTTCAGTGAGACCGAGGCGGTACCCAAGGCAATGCCAATCATGATGGCTCGGTTTCCCGCGGTTACTGGATTGTTCATGATCCACACCGTCAAGTTCTCCAAGCGGAAGTTGGCCAACATGCCTTCTTCGGGCAAGAAGTCCGTGAGGAACACACCGGCTGCGGTACGGCCCAGCAAAATGACGAATGCGGTTCCCAAAAGCAAAATTGCTTCGAGGTTCTTGGCCCGGAACGCACGGAAAGCGGCCGAAGCAACATAGAACGCCAGCATGGAGAAAATAGTGGCCGTCAGCGGAGCAAACACGTACTCGTAGACGTACCAGAAGCCTGAGCCTTCGGCCCGGAAGTCGCCAGCCATGCGTTGGGCGGGAAATTCATCCAGTGGGTTGACGCCGATTTTGAACAACCCGATGGCCAACACGCTGACGAAGGCCGCCAATGTAATCATCGAGTACGCCCAACCTTCTCGCCGATCGCTCACTTTCTTCAAGTGAACTTTGAGCAGGTTGCCTCCCCCAAGGATGAATGCCACCGCGGCCAAGATGTTGAACCACACGGTGGTCTTGTCTTGGAGTGGCGCGAGCAGCGGAAAAAAATACGCCAGGATCATGACGATGCCGGCCGCCATGGCGAGAAGCATCGGGATGGTTCGTTTCATCATGGTTAGGTTCTCCTTAGCCGAGCAGGGTTCCGGTGAAGAAGTCAAAGGCCCCCTGCAAGGAAGGCACAAACTGGGTGGCCGTGGCGAGCAACGCGCCAAGGCCGATCAAGCCAAAAGCCAGCACCTTGGCAAGGTCTTGGCCTTTCAAGGAGCCGAGCTCCGCCGGCGATTCAGAGAGGTAGGCCGATGCGGCGTAGAACTCTTCACCAATCAAGGTGTAGTCACACGCCGCGACAAAGAAGGGCAGCTGGGCAGGCATGGCCGTGCCCGCAACCTGAATGGCCCCGATCGAGTTGCCCGTCTCCGCGAGAATCAAAGATTCGGCATAGAAGCAGCCCATGTAGATGCAAGCCGCAGGCTTTTCTCGAACCATCATGCCCGAGAGATATGCCACGTAGCCAAACTGCTCGTCGGTGACGTAGTAGATGAGATCTTCGTTGTAGGCATCGGGTCGTCCGGCCGCCAAGAAGGCTTCCTGGACGGTCTCGCGTGCCGTCACCATCACCAACGTTCGTGCCACCGGCACTTCCACCTTGGCGTCGTACTCCGCCGCGGTTTTGGCCACTTTGGAAAGCACCGTGATGCCCGCAATGGTTTGGATTTCCGAGACATCTTGGATGCCTGGGACAAAGAGCACCGAACGCCCCATTTCGGTCGCCCGGCCCACGGCCTCCTCGATGGCTTTGAGTCCGGCGATCTCGCGGACTTTGATCTCGCCACCCGAACGGGCCACCGAAATCCAGAACACCACCGCCACCACGAAGAACACGGTCACACCAAGCAAGGGCAGACGGTCCATGTTGAGAAGCCCAGTGCTCTCGACCGTCTCAGCCGCAGCAGCGGCCTCCTCGGCGACAAGCAACAGGCTGGTCAAAGAAAAGCACGGCATGGTTGGCTCCTCAAGCCTCGATCAGTTCAACGTTCGCCCGGGGGACGATCGCTTTTTCCCCATTCCCGAAGTCCACTTCGAGAACCCGGGTTCGTGAACCCGAGTCGAGGACCGCCGGCTCGGCCGGCAATGACGACACAGTACCGATTCGACCGAACCACGGGTCGCGAATCACCCGGAGAGGGCGACCGATGGCCAGTTGACCAGCTTCCCATTGGCTTTCGGCGTTGTCGTGGGCGTCGTTGGCGTCGTTGGCTTCGACGGGAATCACGATTTCTGGCCGCATGACCCCGGCTCGAATCTGGGTGGCGCCGTTCACACTGGCTTGCCGACCCTCTCGGGATTGCAGGATTCGGAAGGTGCGTTCGCTCATTGCGATTTCACCAAAACCTTCGGTAATGACCACGGTCAGGCCGATTCGCTCTGAACCGGTGATGGCCACTCCGAGGTCATATCCCAGCATGGCTTTCAAGTCAGCGTCATCCACCCCGCCGGCCACAATGCCCGCCACACCGACTTCGATCGCGCGCTGCACTGCGGCGTGTGAAACGCGAGCCCCGCCCACGACGATGGCCCCCCGCATGTTGTCGGTGATGTGTGAAGGCTCGAGCGCTTCCTCGTGCGAAGACGTGGCCATGCAGATGGGGCCGAAGGCTTCACCACCGATTCCAAAAATGCCTTGGATCAGAGACACTTGGTTCTCGATGACCACCCCTTCGCCATCGAGCACTTCCACAACTTTGCCGGGCAAGTAAGCCAAGACTTCGACCGGTGTGGAGGGGCCACGCAAGATCAACTGGCCGGTGGTGTCCGAAATGCTCTCGACGACACCTGAGTGGTCGCTGAGTACTTTCGACTTCATCAAGCCAAAAATGCCTTTGGTTTCTGCGAGGACATCACCCTTATTGATCTGCATGCCCTGTTCGACTTGCAGGAGCGACCGGACGTCACCCGGAGGCACCGACAAGCGGTTGGCCATATTGATCGGCATGATGTCACCAGGCAATTCGGCTCGAGCGACCACGTCTTGGGCCCCAACGGTGGTGTTGGCTTGCACCATCACGTCGCCCCGCAAGGGAAGCACGCGGCGCTGCTTGAGCAACGTGTCGGTGGTGACTTTGAGTCCAGGGGTGTAGGCCTGTCCCATTACGCATCTCCTTCATCGATGATGTTCAGTTCGCGGTACCAACCTTCCACCACGTCTCGAGCCTCGTCTCGAGATTCAGGCAGCGCGATCGGTCGACCACGGGCATCCAAAATCAAGCCCACGCTTCCGCCCGTGACTTCGTGGGCCACAGGGTTCCCCGGACCAGCACCAAGATCGATGCCCCGAGCCGGCTTTACGGTCACGGTGGCGGTTTCGCCGGCCGTCAATTCGACCAACTTGAGTTGACCGCCCAACAACTCGCCTTCGGCGTTCTGGCTACCACGCATTTCCCAGCTGAATGCTGGCTTGCCCCACTTCACATCGCCAGCCGCCGCCACACAGGTGCCCAGCACCACCAAGCAGTCTCGGGTGAAGACCTGTTCGGAGGCTTCCGCGTGCACACTGGCCAGGACACCAAGGTGCGGCATCATGAAAATCGAGTCTTTGGCCAACGTGGTGAAACCCTCGGGCTCAAACGCATCCACGAGCATCAACGCGGTCTGCGACATCCGGGGAGCGTGAGAAAGCACACCACCAGAAGCCACCAACAAGTCAAGCTTCATGGCATCCACAATGGTGGCGCCGCTGGTCTTCTGGCTGAAGGTGTCACCGACGGTGCGTTGTTGTTGCACACCCTTCAGAGTGGTCGCAAACTCTTTGTGCTGCACATAGGCAAGACGCAATGCTTCGCGGGCCACCGCTTGTTCAAAGACCAACGCTTCCCGGCTTTGCGGGATGGTGGTGGGCCGAATCATCTTGTTCTTGACCCGGTTGCGGAGTTCCCGATCGTCCATGCCTTCCAAATGAACCCAGCGCAGCACGTTGTCGAGCCCGGCCTCGGCCACCACGTTCGAGATGGAATAGCTCATCCCCAGGTTGGCCGAGACGGTCCGGTTGAACACACCATCAAAGACACTGAAGACGTCGGTGGTGGCCCCGCCGATGTCGACCGCCAGAGCATTCTTCCCCTGACGTTCGGCGATGGTGGTCAAAATGTTGCCGACCGCCCCTGGAGTCGGCATGATCGGCGCACTGGTCCAGCCCATGAGCTTGTCATAACCCGGGGCCTGGGCCATCACATGCTCCAAGAACATGTCGTGGATAGCGTCTCGGGCCGGGCCAAGATTTTCCTCTTCCAGAGTAGGGCGAAGATTGTCAACGCATTGCAGGTCAATCGACTCATCGAAAGCGTTGTCGACCGAACCGCGAGCATGTTTGTTCCCCGCAAAAATCACCGGCATCACGAACTTGCTGCCGAAGCGGGGCTGCGGGCGAGCTGGTGCGATGCGTTCAGCAATCTCAGTGACTTTCTTTTCGTCACCACCATCCGTTCCTCCCGAGAGAAGAATCATGTCGGGACGCAACTCGCGGATGCGCTGGATCTGCTCGTGTGGCTTACGACCGTCGTTGGCTGCAATGGTGTCCATCACAATGGCCCCCGCCCCCAGAGCGGCCCGCTTGGCGCTCTCGGCGGTCATTTGTTTGACCACACCACCCACCATCATCTGCAATCCCCCACCCGCAGAACTCGTGGAGATGTAAATGTCGCAACCGACGGGGTTGCCGTCGGCGTCGGTACCCGCGGGTTGGATGATGCGTCCGTCTTCGTCGACCAACTTTCGGCCCGCTACTTCACCGATTTCGGTGACTGCGTTGATCACGCCGATGGTGACATCCGCAAAAGGTTCTTCGACGGTGGTCGGCGCTTCCCCCCGTTGGGTCTGACGGAACGTGCCGTCAGGCTGCCGCTCGATGAACACACTCTTGGTGGTGGTCGAACCGCAATCGGTAGCAAGAATCACGTTGATCGAGTTTGGATCGATGGTCATGCGTTGTTCTCTGGCTCGGCCCGCTGTGCAGCGTCAATCGCTTCGATGCGGGCGGTTATGAAATCAATGCTTCCGCGATGCTCTAAGAACGTCGCGAGATGTCGGACTTGTTCGGCGGTCATGGCTCGCAGCACCGTGCCGAGCACCGGATCTGCAAAATGCAGCCCTTGGGCCACGGTCCAATTCAATGGCTTGGACGACTCAAGCATCAAGAGGATCGGCGAGGTCATGCCGCGCCGGGCCACCCAACGGGCAAAGGCGTCCACGGCCGCCGACTGTTCGGGCGTGGGTTCCGCCTTTTCACCATGAACGGCGAATGCATGTCGAAACTTGGCCCCGAAATTCATGCCTGAGGCTCCCAATGGTTCGCCAAGATCGATGCTACTCGGGGGGTCGCCATGTCTTCGTAGACCGGCATGATGCGAGCTTTGGAAAACCGGTGGGTCTTGGTCGGCACGACCAGCCAAACACCGGGACGATCCAACACGATCCGGTCCACCTCATCCCAACGAATACGGCGTGGGGCAAAGGTGGGGTGGGTCGCGGCGAGCCCTTGGGCGGTGGCTTCAAACCGTGTGGGGAAGAAGAAGCGGCCATTGACCAGAACCGGGACCCCCACCGCCAAAGGCGTGATCCAAGGCGACGCCTCCCAAGTGCCATACGCCGCCAACAACAACGCTCCAAGGATCAAAAGGCCCACTGCCGGTCGTTGCCGGAGCGGCCACCCCGACCAGCGGGTGATCTCGTCTTGAGACGTCGTCAGGCTGGTGGAGACCTCGGTCATGAATCAAGAAGGGTAGCGGATTCGCCGGATTCTCCCTAGAGATCGAAGCCCAGATCGAGGTTCTGAACCGAATGCGTCAAGGCCCCGACACTGATGCGATCGACCCCAGATTGGGCCACGGCTTGGATGGTGGCCTCTGAGATCCCCCCTGAGGCCTCCAATTCCACCGTGGGGCGCCGATCATCGCGTCGCCGAACCGCTTCGGCCATCATTTCGGGTGGCATGTTGTCCAGCAAAATGATGTCCACGACCCCCGCTGCAAAGGACAACACCGTGTCCAGCTGTTCCAAGGTGTCCACTTCAACCTCAACAAATCGAATCTGCCCCATCGCTCGGGCGGCTCGGCAGGCGGCTTCCAGATCGGTCCCCAACGATCGCATGGTGGCGAGATGGTTGTCTTTGAAAAGAGCAGCATCAAACAACCCAAATCGATGCAATCGTCCTCCACCACAATGCACGGCGTACTTCTGCAGGCCACGCAGACCAGGCAAGGTCTTTCGGGTTTCGCAGATGGCGGCCTGGGTGCCGGCGACCAAGTCAACCAGCCGCCGCGTGGCGGTCGCAATGCCCGAGAGGTGCCCCAGCAGGTTCAACATGGTCCGCTCCACCGTGAGGAGATCGGCATGACGGCCCTCCAATGTGGCCACGACCGCTCCCGCCTCGACCCGGTCACCGTCGACGGCGGCCAAATCCACCTCGGCCTCCATGCCAAAACCGGCCAAAACCTCCTCCAGTAGGCTCAAACCACAGATTACTCCGGGGACACGAGCTCCGATCTGGATCTTGACCCGTTGCTCGGAGGGCACCGAGGCTTCAGACGTGACATCGCAGCCATCGCCCAGATCTTCGACACGAGCCACTTGAATCAAACTCGACCGAACCGCGCGTGGAGCGAGTTCTTCGAGCATTTTTTGGTTTGAAATCGACTGTGATGCGTTCACACCTGCACGCTCCTCAACCTAGCATCGCAAATCATGGGCAAATCTGCACCTTTGCACCCGATTGAAGCATCCGCACTGCATGCACGCCGTGAGCGTGTGTTCTTGGTGCTGGCTGGGCTGTTTCTGGGTTCACTCACCATGTTGAACATCCTGGGCATTTCACGCTTCGTGAAATTGTTCACTCTGGGGCCCGACGAGGCTCCTTGGGTCTTTGCCGTCGCCGTGGGCGTCATTCCCTATCCGGTGACATTTCTGTGTACGGACTTTATCAGTGAGTTCTACGGCCGCGCTCGCGCAAACGCCGTGGTTTGGATGGGATTGGCACTCAATATTTTTGTGGTCGGCGTGCTGTGGATCGGCGGGGCCCTGCCCGGGTTTGAAGCCCTTGATGGCGATGGTGCCATCGCCAAAGATGCCGCCGGTCGACTTCCAGTCTTTTTTGAAGTGCGGGCCCTCGCTTTTGGTGCAGTGGTGGCTTCCATGCTGGCGTATTTGGCCGCACAGTTGTGTGATGTGCACGTGTTCCATTTCTGGAAACGGGTGACGCAAGGGAAGCACCTCTGGCTCCGGAACAACGGTTCCACTCTGGTCAGCCAAGTGGTGGATACCGGTACGGTCATTCTGGTGACCTACTGGATTGGTGGACTGGCGGGGGTGATTGATGAATCAAGACCGGTCTCCGGTCAGCTCCTGCTGCTGATGGCCACTGGCTACCTCTTCAAATTCAGCATTGCATTGATCGATACCATCCCGTTTTACTTGGGTTCCAGATGGCTCAAACGCTATTTGCGATATGACCCCATCACCGAAAAGAATTTGACCGAGGACGAAGCATGTCAATCTTCAGCAGCATTCTCGATGGATCCATCCCCTGCCACCGAGTCTACGAAGACGATCTAACACTCGCGTTCTTGGACATCAACCCCTTGGCTCCTGGGCACACCTTGGTGATTCCCAAAGAAGCCCAAGCAACCATGATGGATTTAAGTGAAGAGTCAGCCGCAGGAATCGGCCGGGTGCTTCCCCGCATCACGCGCGCCGCTTGTGCCGCGGCCGGAGTTCAAGAATGCAACATCATTCAAAACAATGGTGCTGGTGCAGGACAAGAAGTGATGCATATCCATTTTCATGTCATTCCAAAGTCTTCTGAATTTGGTTTACGAAAACAATGGACGCCGCGGCCACTGCACGAGCCAGAGGCGGAAGAAACCCTTCGCATCATGCGAGCATCGGTCGGACAGGAATAACCCCAACATCGGCAACAAAAAAGGCGGCCTCTTTGAGGCCGCCTTTTTGATTTGGGTCAAAGATCCCCCTACTGGATCAGCCCTGCTTTTCAGCGATCGCCGCCTGCCCTGCCGCCAAACGAGCCACAGGCACGCGGAATGGAGAGCAGGACACGTAGTCCAAGCCGACGGCATGACAGAAGAAGATGGATGGTGCATCACCACCGTGCTCCCCGCAGATGCCCAACTTGAGATCGCTTCGAGTGGAGCGGCCCTTCACACAGGCGGTCTCGACCAATTGGCCGACCCCAGTCGTGTCGAGGGAGGCAAACGGGTCCACGGGCAAGACGCCTTGGGCCAAGTAGTCGGGCAAGAACGTGCCAATGTCATCACGGCTGTAGCCGAAGGCCATTTGCGTGAGGTCATTGGTTCCGAAGGAGAAGAAGTCAGCACACTCGGCGACTTCGTCGGCCGTCAAGGCAGCACGAGGAATCTCGATCATGGTGCCGATCAAGATGTCGAGCTTGCCCGAGAACTTCTTGGCCTTCTTGGTGGNAGCGATGACACCTTCGGCCCGCTCACGGAGCATGGACAATTCCTTCTTGGTGCCAACCAGAGGAATCATGATCTCAGGCTTGGCCTTGATTTTCTTCTTGGCACANGCAATGGCAGCTTCCACGATCGCTTGCACCTGCATCTCGAGGATTTCGGGATAGGTGATCGAAAGACGGCAGCCACGGTGACCGAGCATCGGGTTCATCTCGTGGAGCGAGTCCACTCGAGCCTTCAACTTGGCGGGCGTCACGCCCATCTCTTTGGCCACCGCCTTCATGGCCGAAGCATCGTGAGGGAGGAACTCGTGCAATGGTGGGTCCAACAAACGCACGGTGACCGGCAGGCCCTTCATGGCGGTGAAGATTCCGGTGAAGTCCTTGCGTTGGTGAGGCAGCAATTCCTTGAGGGCCTTGCGACGATCGCCTTCAGATTCAGCCAGGATCATCTTTCGCATCGACATGATGCGATCGCCTTCAAAGAACATGTGCTCGGTTCGAGTCAGACCGATGCCTTCGGCACCGAAATCACGGGCCCGCTTCGAGTCGGCTGGCGTGTCCGCGTTGGTTCGAACGCCGAGTCGGCGGTACGAATCGGCCCAGTCCAGAACCTTCTTAAAGTCACCAGTGATGCCCTTGGGCTTTTCTGGCATGAGCACACTCGCGTAGACCTCACCGGTGTTGCCATCGATGGAGAAGATGTCTTTGCGACCGTAGGTTTTGCCGTTCACCTTGACCTTNCCTTTGGCGGCGTCGATTTGAACGTCACCCGCACCGGCCACACAGCACTTGCCCCATCCCCGGGCCACCACTGCGGCGTGGGAAGTCATCCCGCCGGTGGAAGTCAAAATGCCGTCCGCCATGTGCATGCCGTCGACATCCTCAGGGCTCGTTTCTTTGCGAACCAAGATGACTTTCTCGCCCTTTTGCGCCCGTTCCACGGCTTCGTCGGCGGTAAATGCCAAGGCGCCAACTGCGGCACCTGGTGAAGCAGGAAGGCCCTTGGCGACACTGCTGTGACCCTTCTTCGCACTGCTGGGGAAGGAAGGCAACAGAATTTGCGTGACGTGGTCTGGGGTGACGCGCATCACGGCTTCTTCTTTCGAAATCAAGCGCTCTTTGACCATGTCAGCCGCGATCTTGACCGCAGCCGCACCGGTTCGCTTGCCACTTCGAGTTTGCAGCATGTACAACTTGCCGCGCTCGATGGTGAACTCAATGTCTTGCACATCGCGGTAATGCTTCTCGAGCTTGGTGCGAATTTTCAACAGTTCCTTGTGGGCTTTGGCATCCCATTTGGACATGTTTTTGACCGGCTCGGGGGTCCGAATGCCGGCCACCACATCTTCGCCTTGGGCGTTGATCAAGAACTCGCCGTAGAACTCGTTCTTGCCAGTGGATGGGTCGCGGGTGAACGCAACCCCGGTGCCGGAGTCGTCGCCAGTATTGCCGAACACCATGGTTTGGACGTTGACCGCGGTGCCGTTGAGGCCCGAGATGCCTTCGATCCGGCGATAAGACAGTGCCTTGTCACCGTTCCAGCTCTTGAAGACCGCTTCGATGGCTGCTTCCAATTGCCCCATGGGGTTCTGGGGGAACGTCTTGCCCACATGCTTGCGGTAGACGTTCTTGTACAAGTCGCAAAGCTGTCGGAGACCAGCGGCATCCACGTCGGTGTCTTCTTTCACCTTCAACTTCTTCTTCAAGCCCTCGAAGGCTTCTTCGAAGTGGTGGTGATCCACATCCATCACCACATCACCAAACATGTTGATGAGACGCCGGTAGGCGTCGAAGGCAAAGCGTTCGCCCGCAGCTTCGGCCATGGCCTCGACGGAGTCGTCGTTCAGTCCGAGATTAAGAACGGTGTCCATCATGCCAGGCATGGAGACAGCCGCGCCAGAGCGAACCGAAAGAAGCAATGGGTTGTGGCCATCACCAAACTTTTTGCCCGTTTCTTTTTCCAAAGTCTTGATTGCTTTGGCCACTTGATCCATCAACCCGGATGGCATCTTGGACCCTTGGTCGTAGTACGCCGCACAGGTGTCGGTGGTGACGGTCATACCCGGAGGGACCGGAAGGCCGATCGAGGTCATGTCAGCAAGGTTGGCACCTTTGCCACCCAGCAGAGTGCGTTGATCGGCGCGTCCATCCACTTTCGTGCTGCCGAAGTAGTACACCATGCGTGGGGCACGGCTGGAACGGGTGGAGGACTTTTTCTTCTTTGAGGCCATGGGATCTCCTGAAACGGCGGACAAGAAAAACGCGTAACGCGCATGGTAGCGAACAGAGCGGTCTTCCTCACCTACGATGCAAATGGATGCCTGTTTCTGTGCAAAAGAATGGTGAAGATTTTCGGTGGCCGAAAGAGCCACTGCGGCTGCTGAGCGGTGGGAATCCCCAACAAGCGCGCTGGTCNATTTCAGCCAAACCGCACGCGTGGTGGTGGTGGGAAGATGGGGTGGCATTCCGTGTCGATCAAAACGGTCAGCAAACCTCCCAACCCACCAACACCCCTCTGCAAGACTTCGCCGATTTCAGGGCCGATTTTCCCGGAACTTGCAGACCATCTCCCGGCGGCCCGCCATTCGCCGGCGGTTGGATTGGCTTCTTGGGATACGAACTGGGGGCCACGCTGGACCCAGCGTTCGCACACTTCACCCCACCTCCTGGATTGCAGGCGGCTTTCGCGTGGTGTCCCGAACCGGAGGTCAAAGACCGGCTGAAAAATCCGTCGGATTTCGACACGCCCGGCGAGCATGNCGACACCCAGGGCACTGTTGTCTCGCAAGCGACAAATCTGGGTTCAGACCTCTGCGCCAAAGCGTGGAGTGAGCGAGTCGAGGCCGTGTTGCAAGCGATTGGACAAGGGGATTGCTACCAAGTCAATCTCACTCGACGGGAGTACCGGTCCATCACCGGACCGATGGAACCATTGGTTCGTGCGCTCCTCGAGACGGGACAACCNAGACATGGAGCAGACTTGCCTTTGCCCGGCGGTCGCCGAATTGTCTCGGTCAGCCCTGAATCATTTCTCGTTCGCCGGGGTGATCAACTGCTCACGCGGCCCATCAAGGGCACGCGTCCGGGTGATGGCGATCCCGATGAACTGCTTAACAGTGCGAAAGATGCCGCCGAACTTCACATGATCGTGGACCTGTTGCGCAACGATCTGGGACGTGTGGCGATTCCGGGAACAGTGCGGGTACGAGAACCGCGCGCGATCGAGCGGCATGCCACGGTCCTGCAAACCGTCGCCGAAGTAGAAGCCACCCTTCGTCCTGGAGTCGGCTTCGAAGACATCATGGCCGCGACCTTCCCCTGCGGTTCCGTCACTGGCGCTCCCAAAATCATGGCGATGCATCACATTGACCAGCTCGAAGCAAGCCCAAGAGGTCCTTACTGTGGCGCCATCGGTTGGCTCGGAAACGATGACTTCGAATTTTCCGTGGCGATCCGAACGGCCTTCTTCGAACCCGAAGCAAACGGCCACCGACTCACCTGGGGCACTGGTGGTGGCATCGTGGCTGACTCAGACCCTGACGAAGAGTGGAACGAAACCAAAACCAAACACCACGTCCTCGACTTGGCCCTCGCACCGTGGATGGATCAACCCACACATACCCTCCCGTAAGGGGCCTACGCCGCGGAGTATTGCAGCCGCTTGGCGGCCTCTTCCACCAACTTCGACAGATGACGGCGTTGGCGCTGTCCTGCCCCGATGCGGAACGAGAGACCGGCGTACAAACATCGATCCGATTGCATGTGCCGGTGCACCAGTTCGGCAGATGCGACGAGCGTCCCTCCGCCCGGCAAATCACCTTCGATCCACCAACCACCTCGGCGCATGGCCAACGCGGCGTCACTGGCTTCAAAAATCACACCAACCCCGCCAACCCCAATGTTGGCGAGCTGGACGGAAATGGGTGGTGCCGACACAGGGCGAACCAAGGCGGGATCAGCAGCCTCCCCCCCACTGGCCAGAGCCACCCATGCACGCTCTGCTGCGGCCCCGGTCACACCACTTGGTAAAGGTCTGAGTTTCAACCCGGAAGGGCAGGGAGCAAGATCGGTTCGAGCCACTCGGCGGCGTCTGCGCACACGCGATGGTGCTTTCAATTGCAGCGTATCTCCGTGACTCGACAACACCTCGGTCGAAAAATCCCAGCGGTTTTGGCCGATGGCAATAGTGCCTCGCATTCGAACACCCGGGTCAAGGATCAGGGGATGGCCAAAGGCAGTTGGAGCTTCAACCACCACGCACTCCTCAGACAATCCCCAAACGCGAAGCCTCCACGTCAATCCTCCCTCTTCACCATCAAGGGTGCATTCGATGGTGCCTCCGCGGGCCTTGACTTCCGCCAAGGAATCTCGCCAGTGTTCAGTACGGGATCGACGT
Source organism: Phycisphaera sp. TMED24 (assembly GCA_002168105.2). GTDB lineage: Bacteria > Planctomycetota > Phycisphaerae > Phycisphaerales > SM1A02 > UBA8653. The sequence goes on along the minus strand of NHCD02000006.1, from coordinate 76,456 downwards.
GTTTGCATTCTTGAACTCCGTTCTTCCCGCGAATTCCACGGGACAACTCCAAGGTTCAAAACAACATCCCCAATCTGAAATGGTTTTTGAAATTCAGGACCGCACAGGCCGCACCACCCGAAGAAGTGGATGCTCGCCATGGGATGACTCCCAGCCCGCCTGCGCNAGCACCATCTGCAGCAGCGATTCTGACCAAAGCCGCCGCTGTGGCTCGTCCGAACGCAAGGGGCGATCATCTTGAGCAGCTTCCCCTTCACGCAACGAGAAAATCATGTCGCGGTCCGACCAGACCATCCGAAAGCCTTCGGCTTCACCATCCCCCCACCGCCCTGAGGAAAGAAGCGGCCAATACAGACCAGGAATGTCTTCGATAATCAAGACGCCTTGGTCCGACAGGCAAGGTTCGATCCGATGCAACAGCCCGATCACTTCGTCTGGAGACACCAATTCCATAAGGGTATTGCCCAAGAGCAATGCGGCATCAAATGGACCGTGCAAAAACGGCTGTGCATCGCGAAGATCCTGTTGCACCAAATCATCTTGAGTCCCACATGCTTGGGCGGCCCAAGCCAGAGCTCTTTCGTTGTGGTCCAAACCCACCACCCGGTGACCGGATTCTCGCAAAGGGAGCAGCAGTCGTCCCGCGCCACAACCCAAATCCAAAATGCTTTTTTGCTCCGCAGAAAAGAATGATCGAAGCAGATCAAGTTGGATGGCATGCTCTTCAGGTTCTAAGGGCATGCTGACATCTCTGGCAAACTGGTCCTCAGAATGATCGAGTGGTTCCATCAGTGTCGTTTCCCTTGAGGCAATTGCCGTGATGAAAGCCCATTCGCGCGTCGGACCTCAACAGTGCTGGCTTCATCCGTTGAGGCACCATACGTCTTTTGTTCCTCGGATTCGATGGCGGAAAGCACAAGCAGTTTTGCTTCTTGTTCCGGCCATTGGAGTTGCTCGATCCATAGGGCAAGAGGCTGTCCCGCCGGACGAATCAGGCCTCGACGGCGTAAACGCAACAACAGCGGATAAAACGGGCCACCGCGACGCNGCCGCTTCTTGACGCCAAGAGCACCCCAAACGACACCCCCAAGCAGCAGTCCAAGAATGGGCCAGCGCAATCGACTTCCGATGCCGGACAGAACAACCGATACGTCGTCTGAGAAATCAACGCCCAGAAAATCCTCGAGAGCCACTTGGATGGGAAACTTATTTCCCGTTCCGTATCCATTCAGGTTTCGGTTCAGATCTTCACCCAGGTCGGCCAACAAGCCCGCGATACCTCGGTCCGCCCCAGTGGCACGAAACGCGAGGAGATCGCTGGCCGGGGTGGGCTCGAGCCGAACCCATTCATTTGGTCCTTGCCGGACTTCAGCCCAAGCATGGGCATCCAGTCGCCTGATCACTCGAGATCCGTTGGCGGGTTCGTTTCCAACCAGCCATCCCAAGACGACTCTGGCTTCGATACCAAGCGATTGGCACATCGCCACCAGAGAAGTGGCGAAGAATTCACAGTGTCCCCGCTTCACTCGCAGGAAGGCTTCAATCGGATCTTCATTCTCGCGGATGCGAAGCAAGGACAAATCGAGGTCGTACACGTACTGACCTGAGGAACTGAAATGACGTTCTAGGATTTTGGCTGCTTCGACTTTGGGGCCAAAGCCATCGGAAAGGGTCGCGGGGTCGAAATTGGCATCACGCAAAACAGTGCGAGCCCGCTCGGCCATCGACGCCCGAGTGACACTTTGTGGATTCCACCAATCCCCCCGGCGTTGCGGTCGGGGACTTGACCCCAGATAAGACAGGACTTCCGGCGCTGAGGGGTCCAGACGTGTTACCACCGACCAATTTGTGGTTCCGGGGAACTCGGGTTCCACCACCGCGACTCGACCAGTCATTCGAATCAAGGTGGGGACTTCACACTCCAGCCGAACCGGAGCGCCCGGAGCACCCAACCTCCATTGTGGTTCATCCATTTTGAAGCGGAGAGACAACCGATCACCAGACTCCGGACCGATCATGCCCACATCGCCTTCACCATCCACCATGCGCAGACTTGACCTCGGGGGATACCAAATCCCATCGCTGGCCGTGGTCAAGACACCACATCGCAAGTAGAGCGAGCCTTGGGCCACCGATGTGGTTGCTGGACTGACTTCGACGGTTCCAATCACCGATGGATCAGGGACGATCCGGCCCCCGGCCACCGAAAGATCAATGCCATCATCCACTGCCCGGTCAATCGCTTCGGTCTTCGGCGTCGGAATACGAAAGCGACCGATGCTTCTTGGCAAGACCAAAAAAAGAAGCCCGCCGCCAATCAAGCTGACCAAGAAGAGACGATTTCCAACCCGATACCTGGCGCGGCGCGCCAAACGTTGGGCGTCGCTCGTGCCTTGGTCTTCACCCGTTTGCCGAAGAATGACCGACGAGAACGCCAAGCGGGCCCAGATCAACATGGCCAGCCACATCAACAACGGTGGCTCATCACGCAGGGCCGCTGCGAAAACCATCAATGCTGAAAGCGACAGCAGTTGGGTTTCGTCCCGAGGATTTCTGCGATCAAAGCATTTCANTACCAAAAGGTGCAGAGAGAAATCCGCCAAGATGACTTCAACTTCCAGCCCGGCTCGAGAACGAAGCACCGCAAACAAAACGGCCGCCACCGCCAGAGTGGCACTCACCAATCGCGGCAAGCGGACTCGTCCTTGGAGCACCGGGCCCACCAAAACCAAGACAAACACCCCCGGGAGGAATCGTTCCAAACTCCCCCAGGCCAACGCCTCGATCAGCAGGGCGAGAAAAACCGTCCAGTTGGTTGCCCGTTGAAACAATTTCATTTGGCCGCTCCAAGATGTGATGAAGCGGCACCAAGATGCCCTTTGCTTGTGTCCCACACATCAGAACTATCAATGGCCAAAACGCCTTCATCCAACAACGGTGCAATGGCCGAAAGACCCAGCGCCGGACCGGCCTTTGGAATTTTCGCCAGAGCTTCCTCACCTTCGCGAACCCCTTCGTACCCCACACCCTCTCCGACAATATCCAGTCTCACACGTTCTCCACGGCGTTCACGGTGCGTCAGGACGGTGGCCGCCAGTGAGATCGCACGCTCCATCATGTCTGGCGAAGAACCTCGAAGGTCCAAACGAATCAAGACCCTTGGCGGATGGATACGCCCTCTCTGACGCGACAGCAGGACGCCGTGTCGCAGCGTCGCGCGAGCGGCAATATCACTACGTCGATCGCCCAAACGCCACCCTCGAATTCCAAGGGGTTCACCATCGTCACCGGTCTGTCGACGGGAGGTCTCACCAAGTCCGCGTGATCCCAAGGCACGCAACAACTGAGGAGGCAGATCAAAGTGGCGGGGTCGCACCACCAATTCCCGGTCAATTTTCCAACGCACCCTTTTGCCCAACAAACCGAACGGGAACCCAGATTCAGCCTGCAACCTTGACCAGGTGTACACCCCGCGACTCGCCGGCACCCACGTGAGGTGTACCAAACGTGTGGCCCGCGGGGCGAGATGGCCCAACCGAGTATCCACGCGCTGCCGCTCACCCTGATCCGAAATGATCGTGCCACTTAACTCAATGGCCAAAGCATCTCCGCCACTTCGCTGGTGGACCATCACGGGGAGCCTGGCTTGGGCACCCGCCCGCAAGAGGGGNATGGATTCCGGAGCAGCCTGAAAGCCCAGCATCATTGGCCCAGACTGGAGCCCACCAGACAAAATCGCCGCGACCAACAAAGCAAAGACGAACACCAACAAATTCAGGCCTGCCAACATCCCAATAGCACCCAAGGCCAAGACCAAGATGAAGAAGAACATCCCCCCCGGCCGGACGAGCGTTTGCCTGGATGCCGCTCGAAGATGCATGCCAAAAGGATAGGTTTGGTTTGGGTCAGGCTGGTGTGGAATCCACCGAAGCGCTCTCTTCTGTCGCTTCAACTTCCTCAGTCAAACCCTCTTCGTCTTCAGGCGCTGAAGACTCCGCAGTGCTGGGAACTTCTTTCGGACGCTCAAACCCATCGACCAAAGGGAGATCATCCAAGGAGCCTAGGCCAAAGACGCGCAAAAACTCACGGCTGGTGCCGTACAGATTCGGGCGACCCGGAACTTCAGCTTGGCCCACAATTTGCACCAACCGGTGTTCGGTTAACAAACGGAGGTGGTCTTGGCTGGCCACACCACGCAACTCATCGATCTCGGCCCGAAGAACCGGCTGTCGCCACGCCACAATGGACAAGGTTTCCAATTGGGCGGGGCTGAGTTCGCGACGCTTCTTCTCATGATGAACATGGTCAAGAAGCGGAGANATTTCTGGGTGGGTCAGCAGTTGCCAGCCTCCCGCCAGACGGTCGATTCGAAATGCTCGATCGTGTTCGGCATAGAACGAATTGAGCAGCTCGATGGCTTCACGCACTTGAGCTTCGCGGCCCTTCCCAGTGAGACCCAGCCAGTTTGCCAATCGACCTTCGCCAAGTGGCTTGTCGGCAGACATCAGCAGACCTTCAATCCGTCTGGTCAACGGCATGGACTCAAGGCGAGACGGCATAGCCGTAGGGCCCGCGTCGGTGGGGCTGGTTTCGATGGTGGCTTCGTCAGGAGTGGACAAACTCAGTTCTTCCCAGCCAGATCGATGCGCGTTCGTGATGCTTGTTGGGTGGCTTCCGCTTCAACGACCGACCCACTGCTTTGCACAGCGGTGTTGGCTTCGGCCAATGCTGATCGAGCAGCCTCAAAATCAACTTCAGAAGGTGCTTCACACTGCTCGGCCAGAACCACCAACCCTTCAGCACCGACTTGAGCAAAGCCACCGTGGATCGCAAACCATTGGGCATCGCTTTCGGTGTCCAACCGGAGCAGGCCGGTTCCCAACTTCACCAACAAAGGCGCGCGGCCGTCGGCCACACCAAGTTGTCCATCGTGGGCGGGNATGCTTGCGTATTCCACCGAGCCGGAAAAGGCAGCGGCGGATGGAGTCACAATGCGGCAGGAGAATGACATGGGAATCCTTTGATGCGTTCACGAGTGCTCGGGACGAGCGTGATCAATCCTCAAATCGGCCTACGGCGACGGACACGTTGTGCCCCCCAAACCCGAAGGTGTTGTTCAGTGCCAACCGTACCGTCCGTTCCCGGGCGATGTGGGGGGTAAAGTCCAAACCGGCAAATTCTTCGTCCGGATTGTGGCAATTGATCGTAGGTGGCACCACCCCATCTCGGCAGGAAAGGACGCTGAACACCGTCTCGAGTCCACCGGCCGCCCCAAGGGTGTGCCCAATCATGCTCTTGGTGCTGCACAACGAGATCGATCGGGCGTGGTCTCCGAAAAGGTTCCGGATGGCCCGCACCTCTGCGACATCACCAATTGGCGTGGAAGTGCCGTGGGCGTTGATGCTGTCCACGTCTTCCAGGTTGCACCCCGCATCCTCCAGAGCGAAGGCCATGGCTCGGTGGCCGCCCTCACCCTTTTCGTCCGGGGCGGTGATATGCCCAGCATCACCCGTGATACCGCCACCCAAAATTTCGGCATGAATCCGAGCCCCGCGAGCTTTGGCGTGGTCCAAACGCTCCAAAACCAAAATTGCCGCGCCTTCCCCCATTACGAAGCCATCGCGGTCTCGATCAAACGGACGCGACGCCTCAGTGGGCGAGTCGTTGCGGTTGGTCGACATGGCTTTCATGGCACCGAAAGAACCAATACACAGTGGAGTAATCGATGCTTCCGATCCACCAGCAACCATGACATCCGCTCGACCCAATCGGATGAGATCGCAGGCCGACAGGATGTTGTGCCCACCCGTCGCGCACGCGGTGCCGATCGCGGAATTCGGACCTTTCAATCCATGCCGAATCGAAATGTTGCCTGCAGCACTGTTCAGCATAAGACGCGGAACCGTGAACGGGCTTATCCGTCTCGGACCAGACTGTTGAAGCTTTTCAATGCCTTGCTCAATGGTGGAAATTCCCGCGACGCCCGAGCCGACGACAACACCATGGCGGTATGGATCCCCGGTGGAGAAGTCAAAACCAGAATCCAAAACCGCTTCTTCAGCGGCCCACATCGCGAGTTGGCAATACCGATCCATCCGTCTGGCAGATTTGTCATCCACCACCGGAGCCGGCGTCCAGTCGCGAACCTCGCCGGCCACTTTGCAGGACCACACCGATTCAGCTTGATCAAAGCATTGAATGGTGTCGATGCCCGACTTGCCAGATTGCAAGGCAGACCAAATGGTTGGGACATCACGACCAAGGTTGGTGATGGCGCCCAAACCAGTCACAACGACACGCTGGTGATCTGGTTTTGATGATGAAGATGCAGCGGTCATGGGCCGGTGATCCGTTCGTGATCGGGCTTAGCCGTTTTGCTTGCTCTCGATGAACTCGATGGCTTGGCCGACCGTTTGGATGGATTCGGCTTGGTCTTCGGGAATCTCGATGCCGAAGGTTTCTTCAAGCTTCATGACCAACTCAACCACATCAAGGCTGTCGGCTTTGAGGTCCACAATGAAGTTGGACCCCATGTTGACGCTGTCGACCTCGACGTTGAGTTCTTCGGCAACGACGGAAAAGACTTTTTCTTGCAACTCACTCATGGGAATTCTCTCCGCGGCCCCGTTTTGGGACGGCATGGATTTGGAAAGGGTAGCCGAGCCCTGAGCCGCCTGCCACTGAGGCAGAGACTTGGGGACGATCAGTCGGTCATGCCGCCATCAACGGCCAAAACCCGCCCATTGATGTACGAAGCGCCATCGCTGGCCAAGAATGAAACCGCATGCGCGATTTCCTGGGGGGTGCCGAACCGCTTGGCCGGAATTCGCTTGGTGGCTTCTTCTTTCACCAGATCAGGCAGGGCATCGGTCATGTCCGTGGCGATAAAGCCCGGAGCCACAACGTTGGCGGTGACTCCCTTGCCGGCAAACTCTTTGCCGATGGTCTTGGTGAACCCGATCATCCCGGCCTTGGCCGCGGCATAGTTGGCCTGACCCGGATTGCCCATGACACCACTCACGGACCCCACATTAATGATCCGGCCGAATCGGCCCCTCATCATGGGACGAACGGCGGCCCGGCACGCCACAAACGCGGATCGAAGATTGACGTGAATCACCTCATCCCACGCCTCATCCGACATTCGAAGAAGCAGGTCGTCGCGGGTAATCCCTGCGTTGTTGACCAAAATGTCGAACCGACCGTGCCGGTCGGCGGCATCGGTCACCGCTTTTGCCAAGGCCTCGCCGTCACCAATGTCACAAGGACAGGCCTCAGCACTTCCTCCTTGGTCGGTGATTTCCTTGGCCAATGCTTCAAGGCGATCCGCAGAGCGAGCCACCAAGACCATGTGACAGCCATCGGATGCCAACTTCTCAGCAATGGCTCGGCCAATACCCCGGCTTGCGCCGGTCACAAATGCAACACGTCGATCCATGACGTCAAACTCCACTCAATATTCACCCGAACGCTTTGCAGATTCGGGGCAAAAAGATTTTTCGGTCAGGGCACCATCGGCGGCTTGCGTCGACGACCAATCGGGCGCCGACTACTGGCCGGTCCACCCCCGCCAAAACCGGGACTGTTGGAACTGGAGTAACCCTCTTCATCAGAGCCCTCGTCAAGGAATGCTTGCACTTTGATCATCTCGTCGGGGAGCGCGGCCAGAGCTTGCTCACGACGATTCAAGGCGTACCACACAGCCACAGGATCGGCTGAATACAGCCGGTCCACCATTTCAGGATTACCCCACTGGGATTTGAACTTTGAATCAACGGTCTCGAAGGTCCACATCTGCACCTGGTCATTCATGCCCGCAGCAAACCAGGCCAGCACCGCAGAACCACCCTCTTCTTCGTCGGTACCGAAATGCAATTCAAGAGTGTCCACTTCGGCCAAGACTTCGTCATCAAACCCACCCAAGTCGGCCAAAGCTTCAAGTTGCAACACATCGTCGCTCGAAACCATCGTGCGAAGCATGCCCATGTCGCCTTCCAGCATGGCATTGAAGAACGTCAGCACCTTTTCACGCTCTTGCTGGGTGCCCGCCATGTCATCCGAAAGCATCAAGCGAGGGTCGAGATTGAGTTTGGCAATCAACTCGGTTCCGCTGAGCTGCTTGACTTCTACCACCACGGGCTCGGACTGCGTCACCACTGGCCTTGGCTTTGGCGGTGGAGCCTGAACCACTTCTTCCTTGCCACCGCAGGCCACGAGCAGTGTGGTCAAAGAGGACAGGATCAATGCAGAAGGCAGTCGGTCAAGGTTCGTCATGGCTGGTCACTTTGCGTTCACGGTCAATTCGACGCATCAGCCCCCTCAGGACGGTCCCGGGTGCCGATTCATGGAATTCGAGTGTACCCGCGGCAGGGAAGTTCCGGCAGGATTCTGCCCAACGCACCGGGGAAGTGAGCTGAGCGACCAAATTCGCACGAATAGTGCTCGATTCCGAGGAATGCGGCTGTGCGGTGACATTGGACCAGACAGGGACGCTCGGGGCCCGCAAATCCACACTCTCAAGGACCTTGGCCAGCCCCTCAGCCGCTGGCGCCATGTGGTCGGAATGAAAAGCTCCCGCCACCGACAGTCTTGAGCAGCGCAGTCCACGCTCTGCCGCCAAAGCCTCCGCCCGGTCGCATGCATCGGAATCTCCCGCAATGACCACCTGCCCAGGGGCATTGAAATTGGCACAGGAGAGGACCCCCCCTTGGGCCGCATCGCTGGCCAACTGGGCAACCACATCATCCTCGGCCCCAATCACCGCGACCATTCCCCCCGCCCGCGCGACCGCGGCGGCTTGCATCAGCCTTCCTCGTTCGGCCACTACCCGCAGACCATCCGAAAAATCCATGACGCCTGCGGCCACCAATGCGGTGTACTCACCCAAACTCAGTCCCGCCGCCCCCGACAACTCATGGCCTTGTTCCGCCAGCGCTCGCCAGACCGCCACCCCAATCGCAAACAAAGCGGGCTGGGCCACATTGGTTTGATTCAAGGACTCTGCGGGCCCCTCGAAGCACAGTTTGGTCAGGGGTTGACCAAGCTGATTGCCAAGAATGGTGTCGGCTTCAGAAAGCGTATCCCGAACCGTTGTATTTGCCTCGCTCCAAACACGGCCCATACCGATGGATTGGGCACCTTGTCCGGGGCACAACAAAAACATTTTCATGTTGCCGTCCTCTTCTGCGGTTTCAAACACGCCAAACGTTGGCCGCCCAAGTCAAGCCGGCGCCAAACGCAACAAACATCGCCAAATCACCCGCGGCCAATTTTCCTTCGCTCCGCAGCTCATGCAAAATGATGGGGACGGAGGCGGCAGAGGTGTTGCCGTAGCGATCAATGTTGATTCGAAGCTTCTCTTCCGGAATCTCGTTGCGTTCCATGGCCTTCTGCAAGATTCTGACGTTGGATTGGTGGCAAATGAATTGGCTGATGTCCTCGGAATTCAACGCCGTCGCCTCCAAGCCGGAAGCGATCACTTCACCGAATTTCGTCACCGCAAAGCGGTAAATGTCTTGGCCGCTCATGCGAACGCAGCCCAGGCGAATGGGGTTTTCCTTATCCCATTCGGGAATTTGGGACTCGTCCATGGGGCGATACAGCTTTTCCCAGTCCCGTCCATCACCCTCGGTCATTTGCCAGAGACAGCCTCGTCGGGTGTCTTCGTCGGCCGTCACCACCGCGGCTCCAGCACCATCTCCAAACAAGATGGAAACCCGGCGGTCGTTGTAATCCATCATCCGCGTGAGGAACTCGCACCCGATCACGCCCACCGACTTGGCTCGGCCACTCCGCACCATCGTGTCTGCGACATTGAGGGCGTAGACAAAGGATGAACAAGCTGCGACCAAATCGAACGCCCCGGCCGGCGTCGCACCAACATTGGCCGCGATCCGACAAGCTCCACTAGGAACTGTGGAATCTGAAGTGCAAGTGCCATTGATCACCAAATCAAGATCAGAACCCTTCATGCCCGCATCTGAAAGTGCGGCATCAAGAGCCTTCGTGGCCATGCTGACTTGCGACTCATGGTCAGGGTCAGCTTTTCGACGCTCCCGAATGCCTGTGCGCTGCACAATCCACTCGTCGGAGGTGTCCATGATTTTCTCAAGGTCGGCATTGGTCAGCCGACCTTCAGGGAGACCCAAGCCTGTACCCGCGATGCGGACCCCGGCTTGACCATGAAAATGCGGTTCTGTCATGTTGCCATCACACCCAAGTACGAACGGCGACGAAAGGCCCAGTGGCCCCCCAACGCGTTCTCATCCAAAATCAGTCGGCGTTCTTGGTTCGAATGGACAAACCAGGACGCACAAAGCCACTGCTGGTGCAGGCGGCGTGCGGCAACTTGGGTTGACCGGTCACCGGGCAGAGCACGGTGTGGGGGCGGGCGATCTTGTGGTGCGAGCGACGCTTGTTTCGACGCGAACGAGATACGCGATGTGTTGGTTGCATCTCAAAGACCTCCNCGCCCTCCATGGGCGAANGGAAGATNATAGCCCAAAACTGCATCAAAGGGAAGCCATACAAGATCAACCCCCAACCCTGCGCCATGGGCTAGGATTCTTGCTCCATGCGTATTTGTGTCAATGGCACCGATCAAGATGTTCCTGACGCCTGCACCGTGGCCGATCTGTTGCGTGAAATCGGGCTTTTTGGGCGACCAGTCGCGGTCGAAGTGGATCGAAACGTGGTGCCTTACGCCGACCACTCCACATTCGTTCTGCAGCCTGGGGCCGTAGTGGAATGCGTCACGCTGGTAGGAGGAGGCTGAAATGGCCGAAGACCACACCCCCCCACTGCAAGTGGGCTCATTTTCCCTGAACAGCCGCTTGGTNGTGGGGACNGGGAAATACGAAACNTACGAGGTCATGCAAGACGCNTTGGCNGCCAGTGGCTGNGACACCGTNACGGTNGCNGTGCGNCGNGAGCGGCTTNTGGACGANCAAGGGCGNTCNTTGCTCGACTNCCTCGACCTNGNCCGGTACACCATCCTTCCCAATACCGCCGGTTGCTTCACAACCGAAGATGCCGTGCGAACCGCTCGCTTGGGACGAGAATTGCTCGACCAACTGGGGAACCCCGGCAAGGACTGGGTCAAGCTCGAGGTTCTGGCCGACAAGGCGACCTTGCTCCCAGACCCGGTGGGCACGCTGGAAGCCACCAAAGAACTGGTCGCCGATGGTTTCACCGTGTTGGTCTACTCGAGCGACGATCCTGTCATGGCCCGCCATCTTCGCGACGCCGGCGCCGCCAGCGTGATGCCGGCCGGCTCCCCGATTGGGTCGGGACGAGGCATTGCCAACCCCGCCGCGATTCGAATCATCATCGAACAACTGACCCAACCAGAACACGGAGGGGATCCCTCCTATCCCGTGATTGTCGACGCCGGTGTGGGGACGCCCAGCGACGTCACCATCGCCATGGAACTTGGCGCCGATGGAGTTCTCTTGAACACCGGCATTGCCCACGCCAAAGATCCAGTCGCCATGGCGCACGCCATGCGACATGCGACCGACGCGGGCTATCTCGGGGCCCGCGCCGGTCGCATTGGGAAAAAGCTTTACGCTTCAGCCAGCAGCCCTTGGGAAGGTGTCATCGCCTCCATTCCCGGGGAATAAGCTGGAAATCAATCAGCCGCGACGGTTGCGACGACGGAGGCCAAGGCCACCGAGAAGCAACCATGCACCATGAACGGGCACAATGTTGGCTTCGGCCCACTCGACGGTCTCTTCAAAGAGCTCGTCGTCCATGCCATTGTTGAACACAATGAAGATGGACTCCGAAGTGGCAAGACCCGCTGCACTGAATGTGAACTCCAAAAGATAGGAGCCAGTGGCAGCGCCGCTGTCGATGAAGAATTCGGGGTGCAAGTCGAAATCTTCGGTTGCAGTGAAGGCAATGGAGCCACCAAGAGCTGCGTCAACTGATGCTGGTCCGAAAGATACTCCCATGGACTCGGCGGAACTTGAGAAGCCACTGCCGTCCCAAGCTTGAACGCCTGCAATCAAGTTCATTGAGAATGATTCGCCAGGAGCCATTCCGAGCAGGTCAGCGCTGCCGCCGATGCCTGGTTCATCAATGGAATAGGGGAAGGCTGGGTCTTCGCCAAAGTGGGCTTCAAAGAGACGAAGATTGGCGACCTCCATGGACTCAGTGTCGTGGTCCCAGCCACCGACCGTCATCACGCCATTGGAGGCATAGAGCCCAATGTCGTAGTGTTCTTCGCCGTGATCATGGTCCTCTTCATCCGCGAGCACAGCACTTGTGCACACAAACAAAGGGGTCAAAAGAAGAGTGGAAAATTTCATGTTTGAGATTCCTTAACAAAAAGGGCATCGGGGCAAGGCCATTACACGTGTGAATCTCTCTCTGGTGAGACTTTAGAAATAATGGCAATGCATTGCCATTAAAAAGCTCGGATTTACGCGGTTATCAACAGTCGCCCCAGTTGGCAATGACTCCAAGGACGTCCGAGAAGCCCACAAGGCCGTCACCATCTACGTCACTGGCGGGACACGAGTCGCAACCCCAATCGGCCAAGACCGCCAAAACATCGGCAAACCCTATGGAATCATCACCGTCAACATCGGCCGGGCATGATGAATTCAAAGACTCTTCAAGAAAAGCAACCGCCTCCGTCTGAATCTCCGGAGCCATATTGTCAAAGATCACGTAAACGGATTGCGATGGGGCAATACCGGAGTCGATGATCTCCAACTGGGTTTCCAACAAATAAGCACCCGCTTCAGGTTCAACACCATTTTCACCTTGAAGGAAAAAGTTGACGTGCTTGTGAAAGCCGCCGTCAGGTTGCACCTGCAAAGCAAATCCTTCAGTGGGCTCAGCGCCAACGGTGACCGAGATGGTGGAAAAAGAAACCCGCAACGTGGCTGGGCTGGCCACAAATCCAACGCCAGATTCGTACTTTTTCAGCCCCGCAACGGCCGACCAAGAGAAAGTCGCGCCAGGAGTGAAAGTGCNCGGGGCAGCATCCCACCCTGGNTTCTGAGTGAAGTAATCAAATCCGCTATCACCAAAGGCAGCGGTGAAAATCTGCTCACCATTGATGTACTGACCGTCCGCAATCACTGCGGTTTGAAGTTGGTTGTCTTGGATCACAAGCCCAACATCGCCTTCGTGCTGTGCGAAACAAGCCGGGGTAAAAAGCAACATGGCCAAAATGAAATTTCGAGTCATTGGGAAGTTCCTTGCATCACGGTCGCTGAAGCAACGGNCGGGTCCAGAAGGTTTTTTTCGTTGGATTGGTAGATCGAACCAAACTCGGCGGTCAGCACACGCCCATCCACAAATGACCAATTGGATCTGGAAGTCCAATTCAGTTCGCTCTCAGACACCGCGTTGATCTGCACTTGAGTTGCCGCAACGGACAAAGGCAAATCGGGGGCAAAATCGCCGATCCACCAGCCTTCGACGTGGGTGTGGTCCGCGCCAGCAAACTCACCGGTGTAGGCCATGATCAAGAACTGCACCGTGTTGGATGGCGAGCGAACCCGAGAAAGCCGATCCGCGGGTGCTTCCCCCAACGCTGTGGCAGGAGAATAGTTTCGAGAAAGGTAGTTGTTCATGCCATATGAAGTTTGGCGGTACCGATCCTTGGTGCCTTCGATCGGAAGTCCCGAATCAGCGTCTTGCTCCAGCCAGTGCGGGCTCCAGTCGAGCGGTGAACGAAGCAGCAGNCCCGAATTCGTGTACGGCTCAAGCGTATTGATCCATGCGATGTCTTGGTTCGCAATGGCCCCGTGACTCAGACCGACCTCAACAAACTGACCGCCGTTGTCCGTGGCAAATGCCACTTGGGCGGTTTGCAGCATGCGGAGCTGAGAGACGTCCTGGGCCGTAAGACCTTGACGCTGAACACTGCCGATCGCGGGTATCAACAGTCCAAACAGGACTGCAATGACACCAACCACCACCAACAGTTCGACCAGAGTGAATCCGCTTCGAGCCGACTTCATATGGATAATTTAGGCTTCATGNCAATACGTTGCCAACAAAATGGTTGATTTGGCGTTCAATCCGCGCAGGATTCGCACCGGCCGCGCAGGGTCAGTTCATGGTCTTCCAGCGTGAACCCCTTGGGGAGAAGACTGGTCAACTTCCCCACGCATCCATCCACATCAAACATCCGATCACACACGGTGCAATGGAAGTGGTGGTGGTGCGAGGCGGCAATATCTGCCAGTTCGTAACGGTCAGGCTGTCCAGACACCGCCACCGGGACCAATACGCCATCTTCCTCCATCCGGCGGACAATCCGNTAGACCGTCCTCTGACCAAGCGAAGGCACTTCCGATTTGGCAGAATCGAAGATCTCGTCGATGGAAAGCGGGCGAGAGGCGCTTTCGCAGACCTCTCGGATAGCTCGTTGCTGGGCAGTGTCGCGGCGTTCAGTCATGGTCAGTGGTCCACACGGGTTCCACCCAAAACTGTACTGATTTCAGCCACCCTTTGGTCCACTTCTTGCGAAGTTGCGGCTTCGAGATTCAATCGAAGCAGCGGCTCGGTGTTGGAGGGACGCACATTGCACCACCAAGAGCCATGATCCACCGTCACCCCATCGACCTGCAACACTTCGGCTTCGAGACTGCCGGCGACCAAACGGGCCATCGCGGCGTCTTTGTCGTCAACCTCGAAGTTGATTTCTCCCGATTGGGAGTAGCGTCGCAGCGGTTCGATGCATTCTGACAGGGGTTTGCCCTCCGCCACCATTTGTGCACAAAACGCAGCAAAAGCGATCGCGCCGGAATCCGCGCACCAGTTGTCNTTGAAGTAGAAGTGACCCGACAATTCGCCCCCAAATGAAGAACCGGATTCCTTCATTTTGGACTTCATGAACACGTGGCCCACGCGCGACATGTGAGGTTCACCCCCGGAAGATTTCACTGTTTCTGGGAGAATTTTAGAGGAGCGTAAGTCGTACACCACACCGCCCCCGTTGGTGAGAAAGTTGGGCGCAAGCCAAGCGGTGGTGAGATCGCACCCGACAGAATTTCCCTGCTCGTCCACCAAGACACACCGGTCCGCATCGCCATCAAAACACACGCCGAAGTCACAACCGTGCTCTCGCACGGCTTCTTGGGTCCAGCGGAGATTGGATTCGACCAACGGGTTGGGCTCATGCACAAATGAGCCGTGGTCGTTCTCAAAATGCAACTCAATCAACTCAAGCCCCGGCAAGCCGGCAAAGACTTTCGGCACCATGGTGCCGGCCATGCCGTTGCTCGCGTCCACGGCAACCTTTAACTGGACCGTGCCGTCCAACAGCGATGCGGGCAAGAAGCGGTGCACGTGCTGTCGGTACCCATCCCACAAATCCTGATGTTCGACGGCCGGGNTTTCATCCCCCGCCTCGTAGTCACACCCTGCCGCAAGAGCTTCAATGTCCTGNAGTCCCGATTCACGGCCGATTGGCGCGGCTCCCGGGCCACTTATTTTGAATCCGTTGTACTGGATCGGGTTGTGGCTGGCCGTGGTTTGGATAGCCCCAGCCCCATCCAGTTCGTTGACCGCCCAATACAAGAATGGGGTGTCCACCAGGCCGACGTCGATGACCCTCACTCCGCTGGCCAGCAACCCTCTTTGCAGTTCACGAATCAACGCTGGTGAGTGTGGCCGCATATCGCGACCAACCACGACTGGCTTTCCGGGTGAACTCTTCTTCAGAAATGATCCGGCCCCAAATCCGATGCGATACGCCACAGATTCTGAAAGTGGCTCGGGGTAGACCGCCCGAACGTCGTATGCCTTAAAAACATTGGGGAACTCAATCGGTGATGTCATGGTGACCCCATGCTAACGATGAGATGCCGAATCGATGGTGTCCACTTGGACGCCTTCAGGCAGCGCATCCAAAAATCGACGGCCATACGACTTGGTCAGCACCCGCGGGTCCAAAATCGCGACCAATCCCTCATCGGTGGCAGACCGAATCAATCGCCCCACCCCTTGCCGAAACTTAATCAGGGCCCGAGGAACGGTGTCGTCAAAGAATGGTTTGCCCCCTTGAGACTCGATGGATTCGTGCCGAGCTTGCACCAAGGGCTTGTCCGGTGGATCAAACGGCAAGCGAGTGATGATGACGTTGCGAAGCGACTCACCCCGGACATCGACGCCTTGCCAGAAAGAGGCAACCCCAAACAAAACCGATCGCCGATCCGCCCGGAACCGTTCCAGCAAGCGTCCCGGAGCACCGTCTTCTCCCTGAACCAACACAGGATGACCTCGGTCACCAAAGGCCCGTCGCAACAGCCCTGCACACTCTCGAAGGGTTCGCCAGTTGGTGCAAAGCACAAAGGCACCACCATCGGTGCGCTGCACCAATTCGTCGATACGGCGGGACAACGAGGACAAATAACCCGGTGCGCTTGGCTCCGGCATCCGTTCATCCACCAACACCTTCATCTGGCGAGCATGATCAAACGGTGAGCCCAACTCGATGGTCTCCGCATCCTCGCACCCCATCCGGGTACGGGCATGCAAAAATGAACCTGCTCCAGTCGTCAGAGTCGCACTGGTCAACACCACTCCAGTCTTTCCACCAAAGAGATGCTCTCGCAAAATTGGCGCTGCATCCACGGCGGTTGCGGCCAAGCGAAGTCGTCGGAAGGCGTCTCCCGAGCGCGGCATGCCCTCCAACCAATACACACAACCTGAGATGGTCTGCTCCACCAGAGTTTTGGTCTGACTGATCAAATCTTCGCAGCGATCTTCGTAGGCGTCGATTTCATACCCATCTGCTTCCTGGACGCAGAGATCACGAAGCAAATTCAGTCGACCTTTCAGTTCCCCAATGGCCGGAGTCAATGTGTCCGGAACCACGCCAGGACTTCGAATCCGGCCATTTGACTCGGCCTGCTTCCCCCAACGTTCCCAAGCATCAAAGAATTGTTCCGAAGCCGTCGCCAACTGCCGGGCGGCTTGAATGGCACTGACCCGTGCACTCTCGCGGCCGTCCTTGAGTTCAAGGGTGTCAAGAAAGGCACGCCCCCTGCGGTTGTCATGCAGCACGCGAACCAAATGCCGAACCGAACCTTCGGCCAGGCTGGTGCCGAACTGTTCACAGGCCACATCCTCAACCGCATGAGCTTCATCCAAAATGACGTGGTCGTACGCCGGCAAGAATCCCGCCCCCCGTGCACGAAGGGCCAGATCACTAAAAAACAAGGCATGGTTGCAGATCAAGAGTTGCCCTGACTCCATTCGGCGCCGAGCGAGTTGGTAAAAGCAGGAGTCGTGGCGAGGACACTTTCTTCCCATGCAATTGCCCGAATCTGATCGAACCAAATCCCAAACATCACCTCGGGGGGCAAAGTCGAGATCTGTACGAGTGCCATCCGAGGTGAGACCCACCCACCGGGACAATGCACCAACTTCTTCCTGAGCTTTTGGGTCCGAAAGAAGCCGGTCCACCCGCTGGTCGGTTCGCTCCATCCGTCGACGAGATACGTAGTTGTTGCGCCCTTTGACCAGCACCGCACTGAATTCATCAGGGACCACCGACCGAATCAAGGGAACGTCTTTGTCGTGCAATTGTTCTTGGAGTGCGATCGTATGAGTGACCACCACAACTCGCTCGTCATGTTCTAGAACACGCCGAACCGCCGGCAGAAGATATCCAAAGGATTTACCAGTCCCCGTGCCCGCCTCAATCAACAACGGTCGACGGGTGCTTAAAGCTGAATCAACCGCTCGAACCATCGCGGTCTGCTGTGGCCGTGATTCATAGCCAGGAATCCGACGGGCAATCGGACCTTCCGGGTGCAGCAAAAGTTCGGCGTCGAGTCCCACCCTGAAATGGTAGGTCTCAACCGAGCCGCGCGATGACGGCGTCGGCGAATCCAGTGGTGGTCAAGGATCCCCCGAGGTCACCGGTGCATTCGCCCGCTTCCAGGCAGGCGTTGTACGCGTTACGAACTCGATCAGCGGCCTCGGCACAATCGGCATAACCGCGGGTATCACCAAGGTGCCTGAGCAACATGACCCCGCTCATCAAAAGTGCGAGTGGGTTGGCCTTGTCTTGGCCCGCAATATCGGGGGCTGAACCGTGCACCGCCTCGAAAATAGAGCCGACATGACCATGGTTGGCCCCTGGGGTGACCCCGAGACCGCCCACCAAGCCTGCGCACAAGTCACTCATGATGTCGCCGTACAGATTTTCGCACAACACAACATCAAACTGGGAGGGATCTCTGACCATCCGCATGCAGCCCGCATCGATGATGACCTCCTCATATTCGATCGATGAATATTCCTCAGCGACCTTCTTGGCTTCCTCAAGGAACAAACCGTCGGAGAGCTTCATGATGTTCGCCTTGTGGAAAGCGCTGACTTTTTTTCGACCACGCTTTTCCGCATAGTCGAAAGCGAATTCGGCAATGCGACGACACGCTGACCGGGTGGCCACCTTGAGGGAAGTCACCACACCTTCGGTCACCGTATGCTCGATCCCAGCGTACAGCCCTTCGGTGTTTTCCCGCACAATGACGAGATCGACATTGTCGTATCGGGTCGTCACACCGGGCATGGAACGAACAGGACGCAACGCACCGTAAAGATCCAAACTCTTTCGCAAACCAACATTGACGGAAGTGAACCCCGAACCAATCGGCGTCGTGCAAGGACCTTTCAAAGCGATACCGTGCTTTCGAATTACGTCAAGGGTGGCCTCTGGTAACACGGAAGAATCACCGGCATCAAGGGCCGCCACACCCGCACAAGCTGGAATCCACTCCAGTCCAAGCTGACACGCATCCAGCACGCGCCGGGTGGCCTTGGCCACCTCAGGTCCGATGCCATCACCCTCAATCAAGACCACAGACTTGGACATCACTACACCTTTCATTCACGAACTGAATACGAAGGAACCATCGTAACGACATGCCCGGTCTTCACCGAATTCTTGAATTGGGTTTGACCAACACTTCACCAAAGACCGAGAATGAAAGTATGAGGGTTGGGTTTGATACCGAAACCGTAGTGGTGGGCGGAGGCATTGCCGGATTTTTCGCGCTTGATCGCCTCCGGACGGCCGGGCACCGCGCCCATCTGATCGGCTGCCCCCGGCCTGGCATGGATCAAACCCAGTGGTCGCAAGGCATCCTGCACTCGGGGTGGAAATACCACCGAGGTGATCCTCGTCCATTTCCTGATCTCGCCAAGACTTGGCGAGACATGTTCGAAGGCAACACTGAACCCCAACTTCCTCGGGAAGCCATCCGAACCTCAAATCTGTGGGTATGGGGCGATGTCGATGCTGACCCTTCCCTCGGCCTGCAAGTCGTGGACACACCCGAGTGCCTTGGACACCACCGAGTGCACCATCTCGAGGAAACCATCATTGACCCAGGCGTGGTGTTGAACCATCTTCGCCAGAAGCACCACACCTGCTGCCACCACGGACTGGTCAAGGTGGCACGCATGGCCGGTGGCTTTGAAATTTTGACCGGGCGCGAACGCATCCTCACCAAACATTTGATCCTGGCCGCCGGCGCGGGCAATGAAGCGCTCGGGATGATGCTGGGCCGCCCCCCAGGATTCATGCAACGCCGCCCTCTTCGTATGTACCTGATACGAGGGGCACTCCCCGATCTCTACGGTCATGCCATGCGGCAAAAAGAAGTCGCATTGACCATTCATACCATTCCCGGTGAGCACAACGAACGAACCTGGATCATCGGCGGTGCGCTCGCAGAAGACGCTCCGGATTTGCATGCTGATGAGGCTGAACATCGGCTCCGCAACGCCTTGATGGTCTTCCTCCCGGGCGGACTCCCCACCGGGTGCTGGTGGAGTTCTTACCGCATCGATCGTGCAGAGAAAGCCACGGCCGACGGGCATCGCCCCGATGACGTGTGCGTGGAATTGGTGGACGATGTGCATTACGTTTGGCCCACCAAATTGGTGTTGGCTCCTCGTGCGGCCGACACCTTGTTGAGCATGCTCCCCCGTCCGGCTCGTCGACCCGAGCAACCCGAACCCACGGTTTGGCAACAGCTGCCCGAGTTGGGGGCCACCCAAGGTCCTATTCAAGAGGCGGAATTGAAGTGGCGTCCATTGACATGATGAAGCGTGAGTGGCCATGCTTGGTTTGGGGTACGGTCAAACTCGGCCGCACCACCCAGCTGCGTACACCGGCTCATCCGCTGCCATCAGATGCGGAAGCGGATTGTTTGGTGCGTCGGATGATTGCCCTAGGCATCCGTGCCTTTGATACCGCGCCCGCCTACGGGTCGTCTGAAATGAAGCTGGGCCCTCGAGCAGACCAGCGCATCTCCATCAGCACCAAAGTGGGTGAGATTCATGAAAATGGAAAGAGCCATTTTGACTTCAGTGCTGAAGGCGTGATGCACAGCCTGACGCGAAGCCAACAGAGGCTCAAACGCGAGCAACTTGATCTGGTGTATTTGCATGCGCCCGACAACGACTTTGAGATTCTGAAGGACACCGAAGCATGGACCACACTGCTTGAAGCCAAGGACGCAGGAATCATGACCCACATCGGGCTGTCGGGCAAATCACCCGAAGCGGCCCAGTGGGCGTTGGAGCATCACACGGATGCATTGATGGTGCCGTGGAACCAAAAAGATCAGTCGCACGCGAAGATTTTGGACGCCGCCGCAGCCCGCAATGTGAAAGTCTTCGTCAAGAAGGGGTTGAATTCTGGACAACTGTCCGCGGCCGCATCACTGCAATGGATGCTTGAGGATCCCAGAATCCATGCGGTGGTGGTTGGGTCATTGAGCCCAGAACACATGCGAGAGAATCTTGAGGTCGCCAAGGCCATACGGCCCAATCAATGCTGACTCCTGAATTTAGGGGTCAGGATTTTGGCTTCACCGGAATGATCAAGACCTGATCGAGATTCAACTTCGTGCGATCTTCACCGATGGTTTTTTGGTTGCGCTGGTACAAAAGCTCAACCCAATCCTCACGCTGAACGCCCCAGAGGTCACCGACAATTCGAGCCAGCGAATCTCCAGTTTTCACGGTGTAGTACTGCTCACCAGTCCGGAGCGGCGGACGCTTCACGGGCTGGGCTTCCGGTTTTCTCACTGGTTTGGAGGGAAGTTTGATGATCGTGCCCACCTGCAGGTTGCCCGGATCAAGATCAGGATTCAACGCCGCGATTTCGGAAGCGCGCGCTTCATCGCCCAAGAGGAAACGGGCAATTCTTGTGTAGTTGTCATTGGGGGCAATTCGATACTCATTGGCCGCCAACGTTGGATCAACTGGTTTGGTCCGAGGTTGGCTCTTCCGAGGCATCTTCAGAATCTGGCCAATCTGCAACTTGGTGGGATCAACCCCAGGGTTCAGCGCGATGATTTCATCGTGCCGCCCTGACTCGCCAAACCAATCTTCGGCAATGGTGATGATGACATCACCATCTTGGACCGTGTACACCTCGGTGGAAGCGACAGGCTTGGGCTTGGGTTCCGNCTTGGGTTCCGACTTGGGTTCCGGCTTGTCTGAAGTGGCTGGCTCTGCACCATCCGTCTTTTCAACCTCGGACTCTGCTGACTCAGCTGAACGTGCTGGTGAGGTGGTGTTCAACCCATCTTCACCAGAAACCTGTGAGGCTCCATCCGGAATCGGATCTGGACGAAGACCACCCTGTGGCTCGGGCATCGTTGGGGATGTTGGGGATGGCATTGATGGGGCCGACTCACCAAGTTTGCCACCGGCCGCATCGAGTGGAGATTTCCGTGAGAGAGGTCCTGAAGTATTGGAATCGCCCCCCAACTTTGATGCGGGACCTGGCGACGCTTTGCCCTCCGAGGAGTCAGGGCCCCGTCGCATGTTGGGCCCGTCTCCCTCCGCCAAAGTGGATTGAGGTGGCGATTTAATGAAGGCGTAGTACCCCACCACTCCAGCCACCAGAACGGTGATCACGATGGGGGCGAAACTGTTGTTGGATCGATTCTTTCTGGCCATCCCAGAACCTCCTGCAGATGAACGAAGCATACCCCCCCATCGACGGGAGATCGTGGTAAACCGCAAGTCTGGGACGAAGGGTGGAGAAATTCTCAGGCTGAAACGGGTTCCGAACCGCCAGTTGGGGCTGGATCCTGACGTGTCCCGTCATTGGTCCACGTCAAAGGTGCCGCAATCGCGATCGAGGAATACGTACCCACCACCAGGCCGGCCAGCAAGGTGAAGCAGAAGGCACGCATGCCAGATCCACCTTCCAAGAACAGGATCAGCACCGAGAACAGGGTCGTTCCGGAGGTAAGCAGGGTCCGGCTCAAAGTCTGATTGATGGAAGCATTGATGATCTTCGGCGTGGCCATGCGACGTCGACCACGATTCTCACGAATACGGTCGAGGATCACGATGGTGTCGTTCAACGAATACCCAATGATGGTCAACAAGCCGGCCACAACACCGAGGTCAATGCGATAAGGACCGAGCAGACCACCGTCACCAGTGGCCAAGACGCCGGTGACCGCGAGCGCCCCCAAAGTCAGGGAGACGTCGTGCACCAGGGCCAGCACCGCACCAAAGGAGTAGCGCAACGAACCAAAGCGAATCCAGATGTAGACCAAGATGCCCAGGAACGAGAAGAAGACCGCCACGTAGGCGTTGGCCTTCAAAGTTGCGGCAATCGAACTGGAGAACGATGCGACTTCGGACAAGCTGGGCGGCTGCCGCAAGGCTTGACCAATCAAGTTCCATTCCACGTCTGCCATATCCCGCTGCCAAAGCTCAGGATCAACCTCGTTGTAGTTGCGGAATTCATCACGCACCAGAACGGCCACCGAACTCCAGCCCTCCGGGCCACCTTCGATGCCAATGACACGAATTTGACGGCTGCTCGCTTCACGGAAATCCGGCTGCGATCGCATGCGTGCCACGCGGCGTTCAATGTCATTGGCGGTCAGCGCTGGTGACAAATCTTCCAAAAGCACCGCCGCGCCTCCGAGCATGTCGGTGGTGCGGTCACGAATTTCGGCCCGGCCCAGAACACCACCCAACGTGGGACGAGTGACCGCCATCACGCGGCCTCCGGGGTTCTGGTCGCCCATTCCGGCAAACGTCACAGGAGGGTCGATGTCGAGGCGATCACTGAATCGATCCACCAACGTGTCCACCACCACTTGGGCGATGGCAACATCAACAGGTAACTCGGCGGGCGTGGCCACTTTCACTTGGAAACGACTGGCCGTGGTGTTGCCCTCGGCGTCGGTGGCGGTCTCCCCAACGGTGACCACGGCTGCCGATCCAAGCTGGGACAAGATCAATGCACGCTGGCCGTCTTCGTTCAGAGGATCAAGATCGGCCGTGGAAGTCTCAGTGGCCAACGCACGAATTTCTTGTTCAACCTCGGCCCGGGCCAGCATCAAGCGGCCTTCACCTTCAGGCTTGGTCTCCATCACAACGCTGACCCCACCGCGGAATTCTGTGTCGAGCAGATCAGCGCCACGCATGCTGACCAACAGCAAACTGGCGGCGACCAAGCCCGCAGAGAAGAGCCGCATGGGCCACCGCAGTGCCATGAAATCAATGTTTGGGTGCAACGCTTTGCCCAAAGAGGGAATCATGATGGGCAGCATGGACAACCGCTTCGATCCCATAACATCGGTGTAGAGCAAGAAGCACTGGCGGGTGATGAACAGCGCCGAGAAGAGCGTGGCCAAAATGCCCACCGTCAACGTCACGGCGAAGCCCTTCACTTCTGCGGTCGCGGTCAAGTAGAGGGCACCACACACAATGAGGTTGGTGATGTTGCCGTCAAGAATGGTGGACAACGCTTTGGCGTAGCCGTTCTTCACGGCCTGCCGCAAGACGACATCCCCGAGGGCCAACTCTTCACGAATCCGTTCAAAGATCAGAACATTCGCATCCACCGCCATACCCACGGTGAGCACAATTCCGGCCAAACCGGGCAGGGTGAACGTTGCATCAACGCCCATCAACACCCCGAAGATGACCAAGCCGTTGGCCAAAAGGGCAAGGTCGGCGATCAGACCCGCTTGGAAGTACCACAAGCCCATGAAAATGGCCACCACCACCAAAGCAAACAGAAAGGCTTGGGTACCGCGCTCCAAGTTGTCGGCACCAATCGATGGTCCAAGCACACTTTCCGAGATGGGCTCAGAGGACAACTGGGCGGACAATGAACCCGCTCCAAGTACCTTGCGGAGGTACGCAATCTCTTCGGCACCAAAATTACCGGTGATTTGACCGTTGCCAGAGATCTGACTTTGAATGGTTGGAGCGGAATACACCTCACTGTCCAACACAATGGCCATGTTGCGGCCCTTGTTGGCACCGGTCAGCTGACCCATGCGAAGAGCACCCGATTGATCGAGGGCGAAATTAATGGAAGGCCGACCCAAGCGGTCCTGACCTTCGCTCGCACGAACCAATCGCCAGTCGTCGTCCGAGGCGGTCAACGACTTACCCGCATCGTCACGCAGCAAGAGGTAATAGATGCCGTCTTGTCGGGTGGCGACAAGATCGCGCGTGGCGGCAAAATATCCGTCGGGGTTGGCGGTCAAGGCCGCGAGTTCCGCCGGCTTTTCGTACCACTGTCCCAAGTCGTTGATCGGATACCAAGACGCCAGAGGCGACTGGGTGTTCCCCGCACCAAGTTCTTCCAACTGTCGTCGCAAACCAGCCACGTCCACGCCTTGAGGATCTGCTGAGGAAACGCCAACGTGGAATTCCAAGACACCCGCACCACGAAGCAAACGCTTCAGATCTTCAGGGTCATCAAATCCAGTCCGCTGCGTCTCGTACTGGTCGTACGCTGATTGAACTTTGGTCAATGCCGATTGAAGATCGGGATACTCCGCCTGCAACGAGGCAAAAGCCTTGTCACGTTGACCGGGACCGAAAATGGGATTTCCAGATTCGTCTCGGCGTCCGCGACCTTCCTCATCACGTTCCAGGATGGGCTTGTTGGGCAACGTCAAAATGCGACGAACCCGCTCGCCGGACAGTCCAAGTTCCATCAATGCGGCCAGAGATTCGTCGAAGCTGATTTCAGCATCGGCCACCGCGGCCGCGGCGAGGTTGCGATCGGTCGAGGCTGCATCCTCAGGAACCGCGTTGTACGTCTGACGGGCTTGTTTGCGAGCCTCATCCGCGGCCACCAATGCGTCAAAGGCGGTCGCCCGAGCCGAGCCATCGGGGCCACGAAGGTCACCGGTTTCGCCTTCTTCCAAGGTCGCCAAGACTTCGGACTCTCGGATTTCCGCGGAATCCACCAGCTCATCCAGGGCCGTTCGCCATGCGGCGGCCAAAGCGCGGGTTTCCGGCCCCGGCAAAGGCATGACCACTTCAATGCGATCACGACCAGACCCTTCGATGGAAATATCAAAAATGCCCTGTGGGTTTACCCGGGCTTTCAGAACTTCAATGGTGGTGTCAAGCACCGATTGAGGGTCAATTTCCTCATCGGGAATTTCAACCTTGTAGACCAAACTCACACCACCACGAAGGTCCTTGCCGAGTCGAAGGTCACGACCCAAGACGGCGGCCAAGCACAGGCCGAGGACGAATGCGATGGTAAGAAAACGGGAAAGAAGTGGCGTTCGCATTGCAGCAGTCTCAGTCGTTCGGGTTCGCTGAATCTTCCTCGGATGGCTCCGATTCGATTCGACGGGAAATGGCTTCACGGACGAAGGTCATCCGGGTGTTGGTGCTCTCATCTACTTTGAGAACAACACGATCATCAAACACATCAACCACCACACCCATGGCTCCGCCGGTCGTGACCACTCGGTCACGCTTCTTCAGCGAGGCCATCAATGCTTCGTGTTGCTTGCGTTGCTTCCGCCCGGCCGTCGAGGTCATAAAGAGCATCAGCCCCAAGAACCCAAACAGAATCAACCAACTCATCCCCCCCATGGGCTGGGGCGCGGCCACATCACCTGCGGCCGGACCAGACGCCGCGGGCAGCGTCTCTTGAGCCAAAAGCAGAATGGACAGTGGCTGAGCGAATACGGGCATGAAATGGGCTCCAGGACAGTCAAGACAATGGGGCGAGATCGGTCCGGAGTTCCGGCCAGCCCGCCCGAAAGGCAGACCAATCATTGTCGCGGATCGCCTGCCGAATGTCCAGCATCAGGCGTTGGAAGTGACGCAAGTTATGGGTCGCTACCAGACTCCCCGCCATGGATTCGCTCGCATTAAGGAGATGTCGGATGTAAGCCCGGCTGTAGCCCCCCGTACAGGTCGCACAATCACAACTCGAATCGATCGGGGCATCGTCCTCGGCGAACTTCGCATTTTTGAGATTCATGCGTCCCGAACGCGTGAAGGCTTGGGCATTTCGGGCGTTTCGGGTCGGAAGTACGCAATCGAACATGTCGATTCCGCTGCGGACAGCATGCACGATGTCTTGTTCGTAGCCCACCCCCATCAGGTAGCGCGGCTTCTGCGCTGGCAAACGTGGTGCGGTGAACGCCACGACTTCGGCAATTTGCTCAGGACGTTCCCCAACCGCGACNCCCCCAACCGCGAAGCCCGGCAAGTCGTGCTGGCAGATGGCTTCCACGGACGCCGCGCGGAGATCGAGATCGGTGCCGCCTTGCACAATGCCAAAGAGGGCTTGGTCGCTCGGACGCTGATGGGCTTTGACGCATCGATCCAGCCAACGAACCGTACGTTCGTGGGCATCACGCAAACGATCGTGGTGCTCCAAGCCTCGGTGTCCGTCGGTGGTCACGCGTTTGCGGAAGCCCACAACTTCTTTGGGATCTCCGGCCGGAGGGCAATCGTCAAACGCCATGATGATGTCAGCACCAATGTTGTTCTGCACTTCCATCGACCGCTCAGGACCGAGATCAACCCACGCGCCATCGACAATGGAGCGGAAACGCACGCCGTCCTCATCAAGTCGATTGATGTGTGCCATGGAATAGGCCTGATATCCCCCAGAGTCTGTCAGGATGGGACCGGACCAACGCATGAATTGATGACAACCTCCTCGCCGCGCGACCGCCGCATCGCCGGGCCGAAGCATCAGGTGATACGCATTGTTCAAAATGATCTGCGATCCGGTCTCGGCAACTTGATCGGGCCAAAGGCCCTTCACACACGACTGGGTACCAACCGGCATGAACGCCGGGGTATCAAACCCACCGTGCGGGGTTTCCACCCGACCCAATCGCGCACCACTCTCACTGCAGGTGGCTTCCACTTCAAATCGAAGCGGTCCGCTCACTTCCGATCCTTTGAGGCTCGGTTCAGAATCTCTTTTTCTTTTGGCGTCAACGAATGCAGGCCTTTTTGGCTGATCTTGTCCAAAATACGATCCACTTCTTCATCGTTGGCGCGTCCACGGTTCGAAGCAATCTTGGCCTTGGCTTTGGCCGCTCGGAAGCGGAAGCGTTCGCTGGTGGGATCCACTTTGCCCAGGAAGTCGAAGAAGCCATGCAGATGGTGGGGGCGACGAATGAAATACGCTCCCGCCAAAGCACCACCAAGGTGGCCGGCCTCGCCTCCAGCATTGGGGCCGTCTCTCAAGATGGTGAAAATGGCCAAAGCCACCAGTCCATACGCCATGGTTTTGAGCCGCATCGGAAAGAAGAACCAAACCACCACCCGTGCGTTTGGTTGCAGAAATGCCCCCGCCAGGATGACCCCAAACACACCCGCCGATGCGCCCACCAACGGCGTCCCGGGATCATTAAAAAGCAGGCCGGGAACCCGATCAAACCCCCATGATTCCGCAACGATGCCGGCAATATTCAATGTGGTGAAGGCCAGAGCGCCAAACATGCCACACAGCAGATAGAACGCCAAAAACCGTTTCCGACCCAAATACCTTTCCACCAACGGACCAAAAAAGAAGAGTCCGATGCAGTTGAACAACAAGTGGGTGATGCCAGCGTGGCTGTGCAAAAACTGGAATCCCAAAAGCCGCCACCATTCGAGGCGCAGAAATCCTTCCATGGTTGAGAAATGCAACCATCGCTCAATAGGATGAAAGCGGCGGTATATGGCTTGACCGCTCTGCTGACCATCGGCCGGGGCCAGCACCAAATAATCGGGACGACGTCCTTGGGGCGGATCATCAAGGCTGCGAGGCGCCCCTTTCACCACCTGTCCGTTGGCCACGCTGGGCCACGATTCCACCACCACCCATGCTTGGGATTCCGCAGGACCGGCCGCAGTGTTCCATTGCAAATCGGTGCGAACCAGCGAGGAAGGGAAAAAACCGTCCACGAACCAGACCCCGCAGCACAGCACAATGATCCACGTCGTGATGGTCCAACGTCCTGAGCTAGGCCCCAACCTTCGGCCACCACTCCCCCCTGCATGCATGTAGCCACGATCCGCAATACCCATAGTTCCAATCCTAACCCTTGCGAGAGGCGAAGCGCAGGATCATGACCGCGGTTTTCGCATCCGCATAGTCACCCGCTTCAGCGGCTTGGATCGCCTCCGCTTGGGGGACCAGAACACGTTCAATTTCTTCGTGTTCCTCCAAATGCGGTGCTCCAAGGGTCAGATCATCGGCGATGAACAGATGGAGACGTTCGTCACAAAAACCGGGAGCGGGCCAAAGATGCCCAAAGGAAGACCACGACGCCGCGACAGCCCCGGTCTCTTCTGCCAACTCTCGCACGGCCGCATGCTTGGGATCCTCACCAAGCTCCAAAGTTCCGGCGGGAACTTCAAGCAGCGTGTGGCCGATGGCTCGCCGGTGGTTTCGAATCAACAAAAAATCATCGCCGTGCACCGGCAAGACGGCGACGCCGCCTGGATGCCGCACCACATGCCGGGCCGGTCGGCCGGGCATGGGCTCCAGATGAAAAATGGCCGACTTGAACACAGGATCCATGGTCACTCGCTTTCCAACACCCGTTCATCCCCACCAAAGACCAAAGCGTCGAGCAACGATGGTTCATCCACCTGCGTCAGCAGATGATGCGCTGGGTTGATGGAGAGAGAAGGGCCGCATTCAGAAAGCCCCAGGGCAAGCCGTCCTCCGGTGCTGGCAGCATGCCAAAGGGTCTCAGCTGGTGCATCACCCCCGCAACGCAGAGCGCCCCGACGAAGGGTCCGACAGCGTTGATCGTGCTCCAGCCGGCGCATCTCTTCGAACATCGAAATCCGAAGATTGGAATCCGTACCCAACGCCAATTGGTTCTTGAGGTGAGGAAGATCTGGAAGCACGGGGACACCATCACCCAAATCTCCTTCGGTCAACGGGCANGGCAATATTGTTGCCCCACGCTTGAGCCACTCCACCAGTTGTAACTCAGGGGTATGCGTCATGTGCACACCCACAAGGTGTTCCATGGGATGTCCTGAATCCAACAACAGGCGAACCGGATGATCCCCGTAGGCGGCTTTGATCTCAGCCAACTCCCGCGGTTGTTCTTCCAAGTGCACATGCAACTTCAGCCCGCGTCGATGCGCTTCCACGACATGGCGTTGCACTTGATCCCATGGCACCGCCCGAAGCGAGTGCACACAAGCTTGCATGGACTGACCCGATCGCAACATGCCTTGCAATTGATCAAATCGCTCCCAATACCCGTGGAACCCACCGCTCACGAATCTTCGCTGCGCGGGCGAAAGGTCCACCCCAGGCCCACCCTCCTCATAGGCGGCGGGCAGCAACACCAACTCGATCCCGGCGTCATGGGCGGCTTGGATCACGGCCTGATCCAACACGAAATCCGGCTGGTCCGTGACATGGTGCCGGAGATAGTGAAACTCACCCACCGTTTGGATACCAGCCTGCACCATCTCTCGATAGCAGCGATGCGCCAACTGGTACGCCAAATCAGGGTCCATCCGTTCCACCAACCCGTACATGGCTTGCCGCCAAGACCAAAAGTCAGCGACACCGGTTGGGAACCGTTCTCCGGAACCTCGCAAGCCGATTTGAAAGGCGTGGGAATGAGCGCTGGTGAAAGCCGGAAGCATTGGATGCAGTATCTCCGAAACGAACGCCCCCCGCGCCAAAGCGCGGGGGGCGTGAAATGACTTNAAGTCAAAAGTGTCAAAGGTCGCGGCCGCAAGGACCGCACCCCATCAGGGGCAAGGACCGAAGGCGGACAACAGGGTGATGAGGTCGTTGAAGTCGACATCACCATCTTCATCAGCGTCGCCACCAGCGGAACCATCGGAACCGAAGTTGGAGAGCACGATCAAGATGTCGTTGAAGTCCGTATCGCCATCGCTGTCCAAGTCGGTCGGACAAGGAAGGCTGACGTCACCACCGAAGTAGAGCTCCAAGCCCCAGTCAACATCGGGGAAGCCAATGTTGTCGTAAGAGGTGAAGGTGGTCAAGCCACAGGAAGCCGACAGGATGTAAGACTGAGCCACGACTGGGGCGTCTGTGGTTGCGATCGAAACAAACCCATCGGAGCTTGGAGGCACATCCAAAGACACCACGAAGTCGGCGTCCGCAGGGATCACCACTGGTTCGGGGAAGGTGACTTGGAAGATGCCGGTACCTGCGTTGGAGCAGTATTGGGCTGCGGAACCAAGCTCGGTCAAGTCGACGCCTGGAGCAGTCGGAGTACCACCATNACTGTCCAGCCACACTTGGATAGTGGCAGGGATGGTGGTCCCAGTGTTTTGCATCGCAAAAGACACGCAGGACAGAGAAAGTTCCGTACCTGGCTGGATGTCGGTGGCCGAATAAGCATTTGCGAATGTGTTCTCCGTAGAGATACCACCACCAGCGCAAGAGATTCCACCAGCGAGGAGCAGCGGTTCGGCTGCATTCACGGGGTAGATGAAGTCAGGTGCAACGGTGCAACCTTCGTTCACAATGCCATCGCAAGGGTCGGTCACGGTGGTGTCAGAGTCGACGGTAATGCGGTAGTTACCTGCACATTCAAGCTCACGCTGTGAACCATCGTCATTCAAAGCCACACCAGCCCAGATGGCGTACGTGCCAGCGGGGATGAAGCCAGAGACGCTGGTTTGCGAAATGCAACCTGCAGCGTTGACATCGGTGGCGTAGATGACACCAGCATCAATGCAGGAGTCAACGTTGTTCACAACCAAACCTTGGAAAGGGAAGTCAGCGATCGAGGTGTAGATGATCGCGCCACCTGGGTGGTCATAGAGCATCCAGTCGGTATCACGAATGAGGCCGCCATCTGGATCGGCGGGGTCAACCACACCGCTGTAGGAGGTGCCAGAGAAGGTCACGCCCGCGGAGATGTTCTCGAACTGGAAGGGGAGGGTGCCGTTGCAACCACCGTTGGCATCAACGCCACAAGGCTCAACTTCCACATCATCGCCAGCTTCAGCGGAGACGACACAAACAGCATCGGTGTCGGAAGTAGCGCCGAGGTAGTACGCAAAGTCGCCAGCACCACAGTCGTAGCCGTCAAAGGCGATTCCGTAAGGAAGCAAGAAGTAGTCACCTGCGTTGGCAAAGACTTGCTCAGACCGCTCACCATCAGTTGGGGCGTAGTCGTAGGTCACCAATTGGGTGAAGTTGTCGCAGAAAGCAGGGTCAGTCGCGTCATAAGGAATGACGGTGACGAACATGTCGGCTTCGGCCGCGAAGGTCAAGTCGATAGCACCACCAGCATGGGTGAAGAGGAACCAGTCCAAGTCACGGGTATCGACTGGGTTTGCTGGATCAGTTGTATCGGTGGTCGTGAAGAGGTTGCCGCAGATCGTCTGGCCATCGCTGATGAAGCCAGGGGCACCAGAGGTACCGAAGCAAAGGTCGTTGATGTCGCCTTCGCAGCCTTCGCCTTCATCAACCGAGCCTGCAGGGCAGGAGAAAGCGCCAAAGAACGAGGTGTTCGATGGTGATCCGACNGGAAGCAGATCGCGTGAAGAGGATGNAGCAGCAACAAAGGCATTGCCTTCAGTCGCCACGGCCAAGAGGGTAATTGTGGTCAACATGGTCAAGAATCTCCGTGTATGTGGAATCCAAAGGGGTGGAGAAGAACTCAGACTTCTCTTTCGCCATCGTCCAAATTAAACATGAACTTCGGCATCTCCAAACAAATCCGTGTCTGGAAGCGGATTG
This sequence comes from Phycisphaera sp. TMED24, assembly GCA_002168105.2. Lineage (GTDB taxonomy): Bacteria > Planctomycetota > Phycisphaerae > Phycisphaerales > SM1A02 > UBA8653. Next base: position 44,469 of record NHCD02000006.1, on the reverse strand, counting down.
GATGCAAAAAAATGCCCTCAACCGACAAGACGTCCGAGAACAAGGGGCAAATCACACTCCATCTGAGCCAAATCCCGCAACTCGATCCACTCGTCCGGTTGATGGGCATTCTGGATGCTCCCAGGCCCCCACAGGAGGCTTTTTACCCCCAGTTTCTCGAACAACATCCCACCATCGGTCCCAAAAGGAGCCCCGTGTGGGGCCAATGAGACATCCATGCTTTGAAGCAGCATCCGCAGATGCATGTCTGCATGTTCTGGCATCGGTGGGGAAAGGGCGTCCCTGGTCATCCACAGGTTTTCCCCAAGAAGCGTCGCCAAGTGTTCTCGAACCCGGCACTCGACCTCTTCGGGGTCAATCCCAGGCAGCAACCGAATACCAACCCCAAGGCGTGCGGTGTCCGGAACAACGTTGATCGCGCTTCCACCCTCAATGAGCGCCACCGTGAGCACCAAGAACGGCGCTTCCGGGAATCGATCGGCGTTTGGACCACCTTCATGCTCGAACGTCCGACGAAGGGCGGCCAGCCGAACCGCGGCTTCGGCCAGAGGCTCAATGGCGTTCATCCCATCCCGAGGGAAAGCGGTGTGCGCGTTCTTGCCTTGAGAGTTCAACGTCAACCGAAGGTGACCCTTGTGCAAGGGCATTATTTGGCCGGACGTGGGCTCACCAATCAAAGCTTCTTGAGGCAATGCGCTGGGCTCCAACTGTTCAGCCATTCGAGCGATGCCGTGTGAGCCAACTTCCTCGTCGTAGGACAACATCAGCACCAAAGGTCGCGTCGCCCGGGGAGCAACCTGAGCGAAGGCGTTGATGGCAATGGCATCGAAGCCTTTCATGTCGCAAACCCCCCGCCCGTACAAACGGCCGGACTGCTCGCGGACCACAAACGGGTCGCTTGTCCATCCCTGAGCCTCCACCGGGACGCAATCGAGGTGGCCCGAGACAATCAAGCCCTCACGCGTGGCATCGACTTCAGGACCAGCCCAAGCAATCAAATTCGCTTTCTGCCCCGTGGCATCGAGAATCCGTTGTCGCCGGACCCCGGGGACCGACTCCAACCAAGATTCCACCAGGTCAACGGCGGCCAAGTTTGAGCCGGAGCTGGTGGTGTCAATCCCCACCAGAGTCTCAAGCATTTCACGAACAGGTGGACAGGACAGTGTCATACGTCAGCTGGAATAGTCGGGAATAAAGGGCTGGTAGGCATCACCCTGCTGGGCAAAGTCTGCGGCCAAGTCCTGACAGAATTTCGCATAGACCTTGCTGATCGCTTCCAAATCACGCAGATCGGTGGTTTCGACCGTGGTGTGCATGTAACGAATCGGCAAGGAGCACAAACCGCTGGGGATTCCGCCCGCTCTGAGGAAGATGGCGTCGGTGTCGGTTCCAGATCGTCCCGGAGTGGCTGCGCGTTGAATGGCAATCTCTTGAGCCCCGGCCGCACCAAGCAATCGACGCACCACTTCCGGGTGCATCGCCGAACCGATCGCAACTTCAGGCCCCCCGCCCAAGACACATTTGCCATGCTTGGCATGGTTGATACCAGGTGAATCTGTGGCATGGGTGACATCCGTCACCAAAGCCATATCTGGAGCCAAACTTTCAGCAATCATGGCCGCACCACGCAGACCAACTTCTTCTTGAACGGTGGAGACCGCCACCACCCGAATCCCTTCAGGCACACCTTGTTCACGCAACAGCCGAAGGGTCTCAGCAGCCGCAAAAGTGCCGACACGATTGTCGAGGGCACGAGCCACCAGAAGGTGCTCGCCCAACGGCAAACTCCCGGCGGTGAAGACGCCCGGGTCGCCAATGTTCACGCGGGACAGCGCTTCCTCTCGGGACCGAGCGCCAATGTCCACAAAAAGCTCGTGCAACTTGCGCACCTTGGCATCCCCGGACTTGTCTTGCAAATGGACCGCGGTTGCGCCGACAAAGCCTAGAACCGTCTCTTCCACACCTTCCACGGTGGATTGAAAGCCCACTCGATTGCCCACCACGGTGGCCGGATCAATCCCACCGATTTGAACGCAGTACAAAAAGCCGTCGTCGGTGATGTGATTCACCATCAAACCGATTTCGTCGGCGTGTCCACACACCGCCACCGTGCAGGTGGCATCTTCATCGCCGATCGCCGCAAAGCAATTCCCATAGGCGTCGTTCCAACGTTCGTCGGCCCACTGTCCGGCATAGTTGGACCACAACTTTTGTCCCTCACCTTCAAATCCGGTGGGGCTGGGTGTGTCGAGAAGGGTTCGAAGGAACGAAAGAGATTCTGATCGCATTGGGCATGATCCTACGCGGGGTCGGATACCCTCGCGTCATCATGATCCCCACCGCAGCTGTTGTTGGCATGGTCCACGTCAGAGCCCTCCCCGGAACCCCTGCGGGCCAACTTTCGCCAGGCTCGATCGCTGAACGCGCGGTTGACGAAGCAAAAACCCTCGCCGAATCAGGATGTGATGCGGTGCTGTTGGAAAACATGCACGATGTGCCTTATCTGTGCGGTCAGGTGGGCCCTGAGATCATCGCGGCCATGACCACGGTGGCGGTGGAGGTCCGAAGGTCCGTTCGCATTCCCATTGGGTTGCAAATCTTGGCGGCGGCGAATCTGGAAGCTTTGGCCGTGGCCCATGCGGCCGCACTCCATTTCGTGCGGGCTGAACATTTTGCCTACGCCCACGTCGCGGACGAAGGCATGATGCTTGAAGCTTCGGCCGGACCCCTCTTACGGAGCCGAAAACATTGGGCCGCCGAGAACATCAAAATTTTCGCCGATGTGCAAAAGAAGCATGCGGCCCATGCCATCACCAATGATCTTCAATTCGACGAGCTGGTCCGAGGCACAAGGTTTTGTGGATGCGACGGCGTCATTGTGACTGGGGGATCCACGGGTCAACCCACCAATCCCGAGCACATCGCCAGCGCCGCAGCGAGCGGCCCCACTTGGGTTGGTTCGGGAGTCACTGCATCCAACCTTTCAACATGCCTCGATGCGGGAGCACAAGCTTGCATTGTGGGATCCAGCATGAAATGCCATCAAGACTGGCGCGAACCCCTCGACCGAAAAGCTATCGATGCCATCATCGCCGCACGAGATACACACCGAGGGTGACGCTTAGGCGCCTTCTTCGGCTTTGAGTTCCCGAAGCGCATCGACCAAACGATCGATGTGCTCATCCGTATGGGCAGCGCTGATTTGGACACGAAGTCGTGCCTCACCCTCGGGGACAACGGGGTACCCGAAACCGATCACGAAAGCACCTTTTTCCAAAAGCCGTTCCGAAAGACGAATGGCTCGAGCGGTATCGCCCACAATGATGGGGCAAATGGCAGTTGGGCTCTCAAGGACTTCAAAACCAACGTCGCGGATCCCCGATCGGGCACGTTCCACGTTGGCGCGCAGACGTGCAACCCGCTCCGGTTCTTCCTGCAAGATCCTGATGGCCATCTCCGCACTGGCCGCCACCGTGGTCGGCAGCGCGTTGGAGAACAATGTTGGGCGTGCCCGCTGCACCAAAAGATCGATGGCCGTCTGCGATCCCGCCACGAAGCCTCCAGCGCCGCCACCCAAAGCCTTCCCAAGAGTTCCGGTGAGAATGTCAACCTGGTCCGAACGCAAGCCGCAGTGCTCATGGGTGCCACGACCCGTTTGGCCCATCACACCATGACCGTGGGAGTCATCCACGACCAACATGGCACCGAACTCATCACAGAGCGCCCGGATGTCAACCAACTTTGCGATGTCACCTTCCATGGAGAAGACACCATCCGTAACCACCCAGATCACCCCTTCAAAATCAGTATCAGCCCGAAGGGTGGCAAGTCGCTCTCGCAAATGATCCATATCGGAATGGCGGTACACGGTCTTTCGCAGACCTTTGTGGATGCCCGCAGCAAGGCGGATGGCATCAATGATGCACGCGTGATTCAATTCATCAGAGATGATGGCGTCAGCAGGAGTGCACAACGTCGGGAACAACGCTTCCGTTGCCGTCCAACACGACACGAAGGTGTAACTGGCCTCGAAACCGAAAAATGAAGCAATGCGTTGCTCGAGTTCATGGTGGGCAGAGAATGTTCCACAAATGAATCGGACAGATGCCGTGCCTCCGCCGTGGCGATCGAGTCCCTCATGACCCGCCTGCACCACACGGTCTTCGTTGGCGAGCCCGAGGTAATTGTTCGAACAAAAACACAAGACCTTGCCGTGTTCCGCAAGCGTAATTTCCGGGCCCATCGCACTCTCAATGGTTTGAAGGTGCTTCCATTGGCCGGAGTCCTTGACCCCTTGCAAAAGGGTTTGGGCTCTAGATTCAAAGTGTTCGTTGGCGGAGGCCGTCGGCATCACAAGGTCCTCGGTGTTTTTTCGCATTCGTTCTTGCTCTGGCCGTGCGCGTTGCGAATGCCTGGGATGAGATAATCGTCCAGGGCGGAGGCCAAGTCCAGTCCCCGACGGAAGCCCCAATCACGCTGGGCTGCCGAGTCGTCCACATCGGCCGGCCATGAATCAACAATCCCCGAACGGATGGGATGAATCTCGTAATTCACTTCGAAATCAGGGAACCGATCTCGAAGTGCGTCTTCGATTTCTGCAGCGGTGGGCGCAAAACCACCGACGGCGTACACGTTCTGTTGCAAACAAGACCGTGGGGCAGAAGCCAGAGCCAATGTGGCTTCGGCCGCTTCGGGCATGGTCATGAATGGAAGCCGAGCATGAGGCGGAACAAAGCAACTTGCTTTCTCACCTCGAACCGCGGCGTGCACCATTTCGGGGGCGTAATCGCTGGTCCCTCCAGAAGGGAGTGTTTCAGCAGATAGCAAACCGGGATACCGGATCGCGCGAAAATCCAAATTCCCGCCGGCGGTCTGGCCCAGCATCCGACCGCACTCCTCAGAAAGCCACGTGCCGGCTTGTTCCATGGCCCGCTTGGTTACGCCATACAAGGTGCGAGGTGCCATGGCTTCATCTTCAGAAAGTGGATGACCTTGGCTGGCATCCCTGCCATGCACGGCAATGGAAGAGGGGTACACAAACCGCACCGTGTGCCCGTGCGCTGCCGCATGGGACATGGATTGACGCATCAAATTCCAAGTCGCATCGGCATTGATTCGCCACGCAAGATCAGGATGCTGCTCCCCAGCGGAACTCAAAAGGGCAGCAAGGTGAATCACCAATCCGATTCGCCCCGTGAACAGTGACTCAACCAAGTTCGGATCGAGCAGATCTCCTTGCACACAGGCCGCACCATCAATCGCAACGGACCGCAGGTCGGTGGCCACCACCTCCTGGGCGCCACCAGCAGCCAAGCCACGCAAAATGGCATGACCAACCTCTCCGGCCGCTCCGGTCACCAGAACACCTGATGCGTCGGGATTCAAGAGTTGGCCATCAGGACGCGTCATCAAAGGACATTGTACTTCGCGGCGTCTGTCGCTTGAGGGGGAAGATTGGTCCGTGCCATCTGCTCCTCGGCGTCGGGATCGAAGACCCGGTCGCAAAATTCACACTTCCAATTGCTCGTAGGGTCCCGGTGGGATTGCATCCGCTTTCGGCAGGCTGGGCAACGCCCGGCGGCGAGCGCCCTTCGGCTCCAAGCCCGGTAGGTGATCCGAAGCACAATCCCAGTCAAAACCGCAAATGGGAGGGAGAGAAGGGCGGAGCCAAACATCACAATGGTGGCTGGGGGGAACAGAAAGACGGTCGGTAGAGCTATGAGGAAGGCGATGGTGTAAAACCAGAAGCAGGCCAGGCCCCAACCCCCCCGCAATGCTCGAAGAATGCCGTATATGGTCATAAGGGCTCGATCCTAGGCTTACCACCGCCAGGAAGAGAGTCGCCGGAGCCCGTGCCCACTGTGGGATAGAATCCTTCACTCATCGCGAGGTAACACCATGGATTACATCTCTTCTGAAGACAAAACCCGCCTGGAGGAGCAACTGAAAGCCTGCATCGAGATGCGCCCCAAAATCGTGGAACGCATCGCCGAAGCACGGGCCCTCGGGGACCTCAAGGAAAACGCTGAATATCACGCCGCTCGAGAAGATCAGGGCATGAATGAGGCCAAGATCCGCGATTTGGAAGATCGCCTTGAAAACGCACTTGTTATGTCGAATTCCGACGCCCCTGAGGACATGGTCTTTCTGGGGGCCCGTGTGAAGCTCCGAGACACCGATACCGAGGCAGAATCCATCTACAAGCTCGTTGGTGAGGCTTCTGGAGACTTCGATTCAGACGAAATCGAAGTCACCACCGGCTCTCCCATGGGCGAATCTCTGATGAGGGCCCGAGTGGGCGAAATTATTCGCGTTGATCTTCGCCGTGGCCCCAAACGCTTCGAGATTGTTGAAATTCTCTGAACGGTCGACCAAATATGAGCCGAAACCCTTGCTGAAATCCTGCGAAAGTGGATTTCATCTGAAATCAGACCGTGGTTCCGGGTACGATGAATTTCCCGAAATCACTCTCTGGAGCACCCGAAAGGATTCCCGCACATGTCTTCAACCAAGACTCCACAAATGGCGCCCCCTCGCGGATTCACCATTGTTGAATTGCTGGTGGTGATTGCAATCATTGCCCTGTTGGTTTCGATCCTCCTGCCTGCCATTGGCAAGGCCCGCGATCAAGCCAAGCTCACCCAGTCGTTGTCCAACCTTTCACAAATGGGCAAAGCCCATGCCTCATACGCGGCCGAATGGAACAACCGACAATTCACCTTGATCGACGACAACTTCGCCCAATACGGCGGATCTGCTGTCGCCGCTCAAACCGCATACGCCCAAGCCCACGGCAACCAAGGCACGAGCTCTTGGCACCCACCAGTCAACTTGGGTTGGGGATATCCCGACTGCGATGGTTCGCAAAACACCGTGTATTTTCGGTACTTCCAGTCGCCTGGCCAGGGCGGCAACGTCTCACTGATTCAGCCCATTGTCTTCCAAGCAAGCAACGGCATCGAGTACTTCGGATCCTTCCGCTTGGTGAACTGCCGTCAGTTCAACCAGTACGTCTCGGGACGCTTCTACGACAAATCCTTCTACGCCCCCAAGGACACTGTGGTGGTTGAAGCGGTTTCCAACGGAGCTTCAGGCTGCGACTGCTTCCAAGACCCAGGTGAATATTGCGACCTTCCTCCCGGAGCGATCGGTGATATCCCAGTGTGGTCTTCGTACATCCTTTCCCCATCTGCGATGTACTCACCCAACTTCATGACCCCAAGCGCCGCCCAACCCTTCAGCAACCCATTTACGAAGCCCGGCACCTTCCGGTCACCAGGGATGGATCAAGCCAAATACTCGGCTCTGAAGACCCATATGACCGAGCACCACTGGCTGCAGGCACGGCGTGCCGAGTGCAACCCAAGTTTCCAGCCCGGAACCTACGGTGGCTGTGAGCCCTATTACTTCAACGGCTCATGGGAATCAAACCCAGCCACGGTCTTCTACGACGCTCATACTGAAACCGTGGGTGTCCGGAAAGCCGAACGGGCCGATGGTCGGGTTCTGGCCCAACAGCAACAGGCTGGCCAATACCCCGCAGGCCTTTGGCACAAGCAAACCACGTTTGGGGCCGACGGGTACTACAGCGATACCGCGTATGACTTCGCCGCAACTTCGTTCCACATCCTGACCACAGAAGGCATTCGCGGTCGGGACATCTTGGCCGACTGATCCAGGCCAAAATTCGGGAATCTACCGACCGGCGTCCTTTGGGACGCCGGTCTTCGTTTTGACCGATACCATCACAATCCATGGCGAGAAAGCGCATCATCACGCCGGAGCTCACCCCCGACGATCAGGGCGGAGAACTGTCGGTTCGCCCAGAACAGTTGTCCGACTACCTCGGACAACCGGAACTGGTGGAACGGCTTCGAATCTCCCTGGAAGCAACCAAAGACCGTGGCGGTGCTTTGGATCACGTCCTTCTGCATGGACCTCCAGGACTTGGCAAAACCACACTGGGACGAATCATTGCCAATGAACTAGGCACCACCCCCCATACGACCTCGGGACCTGTTCTTATGCAGCCCAAAGATCTGGTTGGCATGCTTTTGAAACTCCAAGCCGGAGATGTGCTGTTCATCGACGAGATCCATCGATTGCCAGCTCCTGTGGAAGAGTTCTTGTACTCCGCCATGGAAGATTTCCATGTTGATGTCACGATCGACTCCGGCCTGCACGCCACAACCGAATCCTTCAAGCTCCAACCTTTCACCTTGGTTGGAGCGACCACGCGGGCCGGCAGTTTGACTTCCGCGCTCCGCAGTCGGTTCGGACTGGTCCATCACATGACGCTGTACGACCACGAAGGACTCCAAGCTATTTTGGGAGGCGTTGCCGCTCGCCTGAAACTGAATGCCACCCCAGAAGCCTTGGCTGAATTGGCCGGTAAATCACGCGGCACCCCGCGCATTGCTATTCGACTCCTGCGAAGAACCGACGATTGGTCGCGGGCCCGAGGCAGCGGTGCCATTGATCTTGAAGCCGCACAAGCTTGCCTTGAACTCTGGGGGATCGACGATGCGGGGACCGATGAGCTGGACCGCCGCTACCTCACGACTCTGGCGGAGACGTATCGAGGCGGGCCCGCAGGCGTCGAAGCGCTGGCGGCAACCATTGGGGAGGAAGCACGAACCCTCGAAGATCTGGTTGAACCTTTCCTGCTGCAGGAAGGTTTGGTGGCGAGAACGCGTTCGGGCCGTCGATTGACGGACGCGGGAGCGCACCAAATCGGGTGGACGCCACCCGATGCACAATCACTGTTCGGAGAAGACGACCGATGAACACCAACGAAACCCTTCCCAAGATTGCGGAGGACATCACCGACCTCATTGGCGGCACGCCCATGCTTCGCGTCCGGAACCTCGACACCGGCCCCTGCACCTTGTTGCTCAAGTTGGAGTGTCAGAACCCTGGCAACTCCATCAAAGACCGCATTGCGGTCAGCATGATCAACCAGGCCGAAGAGGAAGGGCTGCTCAAGCCTGGCGGAACCATTTATGAGGGCACCGCAGGGAACACCGGGATCGCATTGGCTTTGGTGGGCATCAGCCGTGGCTATCAAGTCAAAGTGGTGATGCCAGACAAGATGAGCGCGGGAAAGATCTCCCACCTCAAAGCGCTTGGCGCCGAAGTGGTTCTCACCCGTTCCGACGTGGGCCGCGGACACCCGCAGTACTACCAGGACTTGGCCCGTGCACTGGCCCAAGACGACCCGAACGGCTTTTTCATCAATCAATTTGAGAACGCCGCCAACCCCAGCGCCCACCTTGAAACGACCGGGCCTGAAATCTGGGACCAAACCGAAGGCAACATCGACTGCTTTGTGGCCGGAATTGGCTCGGGCGGCACGGTCAGTGGCTGCGGGAACTACCTTCGGGAAAAGAATCCTGATATTGAATTGGTTCTGGCCGATCCCGTGGGCTCCATTCTGGCCCCCTTGATCAACGAAGGAAAAACCGTTGAAGCTGGGTCATGGTTGGTCGAAGGTGTTGGGGAAGATTTTGTTCCTGATATCGCAGAAATTTCGCTCTTGAATGAAGCAATCACGGTGGACGACAAGGAGTCCTTCTTGGCGGCCCGTGAATTGCTTCGCGCGGAAGGCATCATGGGCGGTTCATCGACTGGTTTGCTGGTGGCGGCAGCACTTCGATGGTGCCAAGCGCAAACCGAACCCAAAACGTGCGTGACATTCGTGTGCGATTTGGGCGCGAAGTACATGGATCGGCTGTTCAATGATGTCTGGATGCGCGATCAAGGACTCCTCGACAAACGCGCTTTTGGGGACCTGAGAGACTTGATCGGATGCAACCACACTGAAGGCGAAGACCATGCCTTTCAGCCTGACGAGCCACTGGCGCAAGTGCACCGAACGATGCGTCTGCACAACATTTCTCAAGCTGTGGTCCTGGACCGCCAAAATCCAGTTGGCATTGTCGACGAGTCTGACGTTCTGCGGGCGGTCGTCGCCGATCAGGCGGCGTGGGAGCGTCCCGTCCGAGAGGTCATGTCAACCAATCTTGAAACCATTCCCCCGGAAGCGAGCACGGATGACTTGCTGCCTATCTTTGCCCAAGATCGCGTGGCCATCGTGGCTTCCTCAGATCAGTATTTCGGCCTCATCACCCGGATCGACCTCTTGAACTTCCTCCGGCAAACCCAATAAGGAAAACCCTGTGGCCCACATCGAACCCCATCACGGTTTCTCGACCCGTTGTATTCACGCTGGGCAATCTCCAGATCCCGTGACCGGCGCCGTCATGCCGCCGGTGTCATTTTCTTCGACCTACGCTCAGTCATCACCCGGTGAGCACGCTGGCTTCGAATATTCACGCAGCCACAACCCCACGCGCTACGCCTGGGAACGGTGCATCGCCCGACTGGAAGGTTCGGAGCTGAACGAATCCGATGATGTCACATATGGCGGCTTTGCCTTTGCTTCCGGGTTGGCTGCGATCGCCACCCTGTTGGATCACCTCCCAGCCAACGCGAAAGTTGTGGCTTCGGATGACCTGTACGGTGGAACCCATCGTCTCTTCCGCCAAGTGAGGGCCCGCTCTGCCGGGCTTCGATTTGAATTCGTTGATGCCAGCGATCCGAACCAAGTGGCCGATGCCGTCGACGCAGAGACGGCGTTGATTTGGGTGGAAACCCCAACCAACCCCATGCTGAAAGTGGTGGACTTGGCGGCCATTGCTGCGATCGGGAAAGAACATGGCGTTCTGACCGCGTGTGACAACACCTTCTGCTCTCCCGCCATCCAACAACCACTGAGCCATGGCATTGACGTCGTGATGCACTCTTCAACCAAGTACCTCGGAGGCCACTCCGATGTGGTGGGTGGCGTCTTGGTCACCGGAAATCCTGAACTGGCCACCAAGTTGCGCTTCTTACAAAACTCAGTGGGCGCCGTGATTGGGCCCATGGATGCTTACTTAAACTTGCGGGGCACCAAAACCCTGGGCATTCGGATGGCCCGGCATGCCGAGACTGGTATGAAGCTGGCCACCATGCTCGAAGCACATCCAAAAATCGAGCGCGTGGTGTATCCGGGACTGGCCTCCCACCCTCAGCACGCCATTGCGCGAAAGCAGATGCGTTCCGGTGGTGGCATGATCACCGCAACCTTGGCCGGTGGGCTCGACGCCTCACGAACCTTCTTGGAGTCGGTCAACCTGTTCACCTTGGCCGAAAGCTTGGGCGGCGTGGAAAGTTTGATTGAGCATCCAGCCATCATGACTCATGCCTCAGTTCCGGCCGCCGACCGAGCCGCACTGGGCATTGACGATGGACTGGTGCGGTTCTCTTGTGGCATCGAAGAGGCCGATGATCTTTTGGAAGACGTCGATCACGCGCTGAGCAAAATTTCGTAAAACAAAAAAAGCGGCGACCCAGGGGGCCGCCGCTTGGAGGACTCTCTCTTCCCTCCGGGATTAGCCGAGAAGGCTGAGCACCGCGGTGGGTGCGTTGTTGGCGAGGGCCAAAGCTTGGGTCGCCGCTTGGTTCATGATCTGCAGACGTGTGAGTTCCGCAGTCTCGAAGGCGTAGTCCGTATCACGGATGGCGGACTCCGCAGCAGCGGTGTTTTCAAGGCTGACGCCGAGGTTCTTGATGGTTGAACCCACGGTGTTCTTGCTGAAGGCACCGAGTCGGCCACGTTGAGCCGAGACTTGCTTGATGGCCAAGTCGACGATTTCCTGAGCGGAAGTTGCGCTGCCACCGTTGACGCTGGCGCTGCCACCGGACTTGAGATCGTCCAAGTAACCAGACACGCCGTTGCCCAAGAACTGGGAGCCGACGGTCTTGATACCAATGGCAGTCTTGCCGGCATCGTCAACCGATGGGGAGAAGTTAAAGGTCGCACCACCACCAGTGATCTGGAAGCTGTCGGTTTGGCTGGCAGCATTGGTGGCCGAATTGCCATCCAAGGTCAACTCAAGATCGAGGTTCCCGGTGGCGACGCGAGCGTTCAAGCCATTGGTCACGGCTTGCACACCGTTGATCAATGCACCCAAGTCCACACCGGTATCAGCGGCATCGGAGACCGAAGCCACGCCAACGTCAGTGGTGAACGAACCAATGTTCGACTGAATTTCACGACCCCGAATGCTTTCAGCAGAACCGTAGTTGGTGCTGGTGATGGCAATGAAGTCGGCATCAGTTCCGTCTTGGGCGGCCGAGAAGCCAAGCTGCTCGCCGTATGAATTGAGGGCCGCAATGATGTCATCTTGGCTGGTGCCTTCGGTAAAGGTGAATTGCTGCACACCTTGTGAGGTGCTGATTTCAACCGTCCGAGACTCGGTACCAGTGGTGTCACCGTCAGCGTCTGCGTCAAAGGTCGCACCGGTCTCGAAGTAGAGTTCGGCTTGTTCGGCCGCAGTTTGGACCGAGATGTTGACGTCGATGGCGGAAGAACCCGAGAACTTCGCGCTGTTCACACTGGCGTAGGTCCAGGTCTGGTCATCGAAGTCGCTGTCGAAGGTGTAGTCAAAGCCACCGTTGAGGAGCTTCTGGCCGTTGAACTCGGTGGAGCTGGCGATGCTGTCGATCGTGGTCAGGATCGAGTCGATCTGCTGCTGGTTGGCCGCACGTTCGTCGGAAGAGAGACCCGCTTCGTTCGCGGACTGACCAACCAAAGATTGAAGTTCGACCAAGAGGTTGTTGATCTCTTGGAGACCACCCTCGGCGATGTTGACCATTTGCTCGGCACGTTCGGCATTGCCGATGGCGGCGTTGATGGCTGCTTTTTCGGCCCGGAGGCTTTCCGAGGCGATGAGGCCGGCGGGGTTGTCGGATCCACGGTTGATGGAGACACCGGTGGAGAGACGCTCGAGCGTTTGGGTCATCATCGACTGCTGTTGGCCGAGCACCCGACGGGCGAGCATGGAGGAGACGTTGGTGTTGATGCTGGACATGATTGCTCCGAAAGAGAATGCCCCCATTCCTTCGGGGGTCTTGAACGGACGCGGCTTCCTGCCCTCAGAATTTGATTCGGCTCCCCGGACTCCGCCGGGAATGACGCGAACACATCGCGTCGGCTGGTCGTTCTATCGGTCCAATTGGAGGGCTTCCTCAATTCTGGATCGACTTTTTCGGACTTTTTGGTGTTATCGGACGCTGAGGGCCCGGTCTTCGAATCAAGCCTTCCGCTTGGAGACCCCCGCCGGAGCAATTCTCAGTTGGGGCGACTGCTCACCGGCAAACTGGGGGATGGTTTCACTTGAAGCCGCCCGCTCATTTTCCTGACGGATGGCCTCCCAAATCTCCTTGCGGTGGACGGTGACCGCTTCTGGGGCCCGGATCCCCAATCGGACTTTGTCGCCGCGGATATCGACGACGGTGACTTCAATGTCGTCACCAAGCATGATGGTTTCATCGCGATGTCTAGACAGTACGAGCATTCGGTTCCTTCCTGGCTCTCGTGCTGAGGTGAAAGATGGTGGCGGGTGGACCACCAACAATCAGGCAACAGTTATGCAGTACGCGCAGCGCTGGCGGCTTCGAGTTCCACGATGACGTGACGCGTGGTCCAACGCTTTTCGGCCAAGACCAACTGCATACCGCGTCGTGAGGCCGTCCCGACCACCAGAGGCCCTTGAAGGTTGGCGGTCAATGTGTCCTGGTAGCGGTTCACAATGACAAACACCTGAGCGTCCTCAATCTGATTGGCCCCAAGTTCTTCCAGCTGTTCACGTCGGATGATTGCTTCAAAGTCAGGAACCCAGTACTGGGGATCTGTGACCACAAAAGCCAAATCTTCCTGATCACAAGATTGGAACCAGTAGAAGCATCCCTCTTCATCGGGCTGCAACAAAACCCACCGGGTCGCGTGGGCAAAGCCAAGCAGTCCGGATGGAAAGTCGAGCACTCGGTCGCCATCGACAGTGACTTTTCCGAATCGGGTGGTCTCGATTTCAAGATTGGACATCAAATACATCCTCTATACCTCGTCCTTCCTGGACTCCCAATCAACGCGACTGGGACGTGCCTCCTGCTGGCCGTGCTGCGAGGTTGCTCAACACGGCACTTGGATATCGGCTCTATCCGAGCCAATTAAGCAGCGTGAGTTGCTGCATTCTTGCTGTCACCGCCAACGTGGCTTGCAGCTGTTGTTCTAAATTCGTCAATTGCAGCGCGGCGTCGGTCAAATCCAAATCACGCGCCTCACCAAGCAAAGATGCCTCCATGATGGACAGTTCTGATTCGCGATCTTTGGCCAGAAGAAGCCGTTCGCCTCGAGCACCCGCCGCACCGCGGACGTCAATCAGTCGATCCAGATCATCCTGAAGATCGATGGCCGCCCGTTCGATTGACCAGTTGTCATTCTGAAGGAGAGCCTTCTCCAGCGCTTTCAGGTGGGTAAACAGTGATTCGACTGCAACCATTGATCGATCTTCACCCGAAATCACATTCCCCGACACCGGGGCCAACAAACCCAATGCTTCTGCTGCCCGAGAACCGTTGGCCGGCGTCACCGTGAAGGTGCCGGTCACACCTCCGGAGTTGTCGGTCAGAACGATGCCATTGCCCGTGGTTGCCAGTTCCGCCGTGAATTCGGCGGGACCAATGGGAGGGGTGGCTGCCCCAGCCGCAGCCTCCAAAGCCGCGAGGACATCCCCAACGGTTTGAGCGCCTGACAAATCAACTTCGAACGACCGGCCGTCGGCCAAGCTGATGGTGAAATCAACGTCTGCGGTTGGGTCAGGCAATCCCGTTTCGGGGTCGACGCTGCCAGAACGGATGGGAACGCCATCGCCGTCATTGAATACCGAAAGCGGTGTGTCCAGCCCCATTGAGCGAAGGCCCAACAGGGTGGCGGTGTCCCCGCCATCCTCACCAACACTCATCCATGTCCCCGAGACTTCGTTGAACATGGAAAGGGTGCCGTTCTGCTCCACTTCAAGACGAATCCCCAGATCCGCCGAGTCGATCAAGTTCTGCAGATCGGTAATGGTTTCCGCACCCGAAAGGTCAAGCGTTTGGATATTTCCGCCGTTCTCGAGCCGAATACTGCCCAACGCCCCAGTCAATCCTTCAAGATCGGCAATTCGCGTCCGACCCAGCAACTTGGGTTGCGTGTCCCCACCCGCAGTGGTCGTTCCCGCAACAAAGGTGCCTTCAAGGCCAAGACCTGAACCAATATCCCCTGCGACACCAGCGACCACCAGATCGTCAGCACCAGCCACCGTAAAGCTGAATCCGCTGCCATCGGTCGCCACGGTGGATCCAGGGGCAATGGTGTCGAGACCCGCTTGCAAGCGGTCAAGAGCTTCACCAACCGTGGCGGCACCAGTGAGATCCACCTCGGCGGTGTTGGATCCCACGGTGAGTTCTACGACCCCGCCGGACACACCTTGACCATCCACGCCACCAAGATCTTCGAGGTACACCCCCTCAGAGAGTCCAGGGTTCAAATCAACTTGCCCCTCAACGCGAGCACTGACAGCGCCAAAAGCTTCGTCACCCGACAGTGTGATTGGAAGCCCCAACCCGTTGTCGTTGACCAGTCCTTCACCTGATCCGAGGTAGCGAACACCACCCAAGAAAGAAGAAAATGGCCGTTGTCCGCCGTTTTGGCCACCAAAGATGTGCAGCCCTTGCCACTCGGCGTTCGCTTCGGCAAACAGCTGATCAATCATGGATGACACAACCACCGCTTGAGCGGCACGCGAATCGGAATCCGCTGAATCGTCGCTTTGCCCCACGGCCAGAGCGCGGGCTTCGGTGACCAGATCGGTCAACGAGGACAAACTGGTATCCACGCGTCCCAGAACCGCTTCACCCCATGAGATGGCGTTGAGACGCTGATCCCGACGGACCATTGAACTCTGCAACAACTGAATAGCTCGGGTGGCTCGAGGATCGTCGCTTCCCCGTTGCAAACGGGTGCCCGAAGCAAACCCCAATTGCAAATCCAGCATTTGGCGCTGCGTTTGCGCGATGGAACTGCCCATGAGCCGGCCGGCCAAAAGGGTGGGAACTCGAGATGCGATGGGATTCAAACTCATCATGGACCTCACGCCAGGCGGAGCAACTCCTGCATGGTTTCGTCAAGGGTTTCTAAGAAGCGAGCTGCGGCTTGGTACTGGTTCTGCCAAGTGGTCAAATTCAGCAGTTCTTCATCCATGCTGACACCAGACCGCTGTTGCATGGCCAAATCGAGATTCTCACGCACGATTGATGACGCTTGCAGGGCGTTTCGGGCCGAGGCCGTTCTCACGGCAACATCATCAACGTGGGTGATCCAGAAGTCTCGAAGCGAACGTCCGCCCAACGCGTCGTTGTCGACGTCTCCGAGTTGCGCCAACAGCAAAGCGGTGCCATTGGAACCTTCTTCCAAGTTGGAACCGGCCGCCAGCAAACGTGGGTCATCCACCAAAGCCGACCGGACCGCCAAATCACCAACCCCACCTTCAAAGTACGAATTGATACCAATGGCGGCCAAGACACCAGTCGGATCATCAGAGAACTGCAGCGTCCGGCCCGTAGGCGCGGTGAGGGTCAAGCGACCGCCATCATCCGCCGAAGCCACCACACCCAGATCACCAGCCGCGGCATTCACGGCGTCAACAATGTCGTCCACACTCATGGTGGCCGGATCGATGTCAATCGTGCGCGTCACGCGATCACCGGTTTCTGGGTCCAGAACGTGAAGCGAGAACCCACCCGCAGCCGGTGTGACAGGCAAGCCGAGGTCGGCCAACGGAACGGTTCGGTCGCCCAAACTGAATCCTTGCGCCACTTCCCAACCAATCGTGCCTTGCCCCGAACT
The DNA here is from genome assembly GCA_002168105.2 of Phycisphaera sp. TMED24. GTDB lineage: Bacteria > Planctomycetota > Phycisphaerae > Phycisphaerales > SM1A02 > UBA8653. The sequence goes on along the minus strand of NHCD02000006.1, from coordinate 27,695 downwards.
GTGAGCGCGATTGACTTGGAACACCAGTTGATTGGTCAGCTCCTCCAAAGCATCGATGGCGGGCTGAATGGTGTCTGCGTCCTGGCGACGAAGGGCGGCGATTTCCCCCCCAGTTGGGTTCAAAATGGTGCCATCATTGGTGCGAAGTTCGATCCCGCCGTCGGTTCGTTCAAATTCGAATCCCATACTTTGGTTGCCGAGAACCACCGGAATGGAATTCACTTGGACCGTCACGGAGCCGGCGGGCTGACTGATCACATCGATCTCGACCAACTGGGCCAGTTCGTCCAGTTTGAGATCACGCTGGTCCTGCAACGCCGAGACGTCGCCATCCTGAGACTGAACAATCTCTCCATTGAGATTGGCAATGTCCGTCAACAGTTGATCGATTTGTCCCGCACTCGCCGAAAGGTCAGCGTCCAGATTGGTACGGGCGTTGAGGTAATCGGTGTGCAAACGGTTGACGCGATCGGCCAAGGCCGTACCACGAGAGACCGCCAAACCCCGCAAAGCGTCATCGGATGGGTTGTCGGCCAAATTGCTGAACGCACCAAAGAACGCCGTCAACTCGGTGCTGAGATTGTTGTCACCCAGCGCGTCCTGCAAGGCTTCGACTTGGGACAGATAGGTGTATTCCGTTCCGTTGGCCACTTCCATGGACAACGCGCCGCGTAAACGTGCTGCGAGGGCAGGATCGAGTTCGCGACGGATCGACGAAATGCCGACGCCTTGACCCGAGAACACGCCGTTTCTCGCACCAAGCGACGTGAGTTCCACCGTACGGCGCCGGTACCCGATCGTGGCCGCGTTGGCCAAGTTCTGACCCGTGACCTGCATGGCTCGCTGGGAAGTCAACAGTGCGGAGCGACCAATTTGGAATCCACCAAGCATCGTTAGGCCTCCACCCGAAGTCCAAGAGAGAAAGAAGTCTGGGGAATTCGCCCCGAGCGGGCCCAAGGTTGTGCCCCAAGCTCGGTTTCTTTCACCGTCTGGGCCGCACCACGGACAATGCCGGAAATGCGGGTGGTGGCATCACGGAGCACCGCATACGCCTCGGCCACCCGGGCCGCCGCCAACTGAATGCCTTCGCGAAGTTGGTTGAGGTTGTCTTGTTCAGACCCGGGGAGTTGGTTCAGAACATCATCAATGGTTGAAGCCCCCAGGGCAGTGGCCAACTCAACCCGTTCCGCATCCAACTGACGCAGCGTCTCGGCGATCACATGTTCGCGGCGACTGTCCTTGGTCACCCCTTCGATATCGCCCGTACGCAGCGCTTGTCTTCTGGTCGAAAGGACGGTCTCCAGTTCCGACCAAGCTTCATGCTGGGCTTCGAGCACACTGCTTAAACGTTCCAACTTGGTGGCCATCAGTGTGTGACCTCCGTCTTTTGAGTTTCTTTGTTCACGATGTCCTGACGTACTTTGGCGACGACATCCAGATCGAGTCTCGTCATCAAGGCATCTGCCATCTGATGATCAAGGATGGGACCAAACCGCTTTTCGGCAGCCCCAGGGGCAAACATGCCGTGCGCGGAAGTGGACTCGCGGACTTCTTTCAGAAGGGGAACCAAGAACGCTTGACCCACCAACTGTCGCGCGGCCGCATCGGCCCGTTCGTAGGTTGACGATGAAACATCAGTCATGGTCGGCAACGGTGACATCATTGTTCGACGACCTCCCCGAAGAGCGCGCTGGCTTCGTCGGCTTGTCGGATGAACGCAATCCGCTGTTCGGCAGTCGCACCCAAATCTTCAAGCATGGCCAACGCCTCCCCCAAGGGTTGAGCATCGGCCTCTCGACTCGGATCGGGAAGCAACTTGATGCCGTCCACACTGAAATGGAACGGACGAACCATGACGCTTCCGCTGGTAAAAATAGATTGGGTGGATTTGTCGATGACCACCCTTCGCACCGCCGGCAAATCGCTGATCGGAATCAGCGTTTTCAAGACATCATTCAGTTCAGCACCTTTTTCGGATGGAACCACGAATGCGCCGAAGTCTTCGTTCACCGGCTGCAGGACATAGTCGAATTTTGAATTGATGTACTCAAATACCAACGGATGTCGCCAGGCTTCCCGCAGGGTCAACCGGATGGAACCATCTGGATCGCGCATCTGACGAAGGTGTCCAATCGCCGTTCTGAGAATTGGTTTCAAGAGTTGAGCACCATCCAGAATGGAACCCCGGCTGGAGATATCCTCCGAAAATTCAATCGCTCCACTCGCTTGCATGGTTGGAGTCGCATCTGGCAGCAATGGATCCCGCAACAATGTGGTCAACAAGACCCCACCTTCCAGGTCGTTGGCATCGAGCAAGGTGCTGACCGTGAGATCAAATTGATCGCCCTCGGTGCCACCAGAAGCCGGCACTTTGCACTGCACCATCACCAGAGCCGAATTTCCGGTCTTGAGCAAATCCAGGGTTTGGAGGAAAGGAACGTCATGACGCTCCAAAACCCCGGCGAGCGGCCGGAGTCGATCTTCACTCTTGAGCCGGTCCCCACTGCCATCCAGACCCGTGACGAGACCCACGCCTTCGAACACCCGAGCTTGTTGATCCCGGAATCTCAGGAGATCCACCAATCGAATGCTCGCGGGTTCGGCAGGTATTGCGCTCATATCTTGCGCTGACACCCCCCCTGCGGAGGTCATGAGCATCAAAATGGCCAGAATCGAGACTTTCACGGGGACCTCCTTGTCCACAGGGCCAGTGGCCAAAGAGGTACTCTGCAAAGACCATGCCACGGTCAATCCTGCCCATCCTGTGCACGTTGGCGTTGGTGCCCGTTCTGTTGTGGCTGGGTGGGGCCACCGAGATCGGGAGCGGTCTGCTGCGTGCCCTGCCTTCGGTTGGGCTGGCTTGGCTTTGGTGGTTGGCCGCACGAGGCTACGGCCACTGGCTGTTGCCGGGGTCGTCCGAAATGGGACCGATTGTGGGAATGGTTGGGCTGATCTTCTTGGATCAATGCATCGGCCGACTCGGACTGATGGATCTCACCTCTGCTTGGGGATTACTGGCCCTCGGACTCTTGGGATTTCGCCGGTCGACACCAGTCTCTTTGGGTTGGCCCCAGATGGAATGGACTTGGATGCTGCCCTTGGCCGTGCTTGGAACGGCCGCCCTCGTGCCTCCGGGTTGGCTTTGGGATACCGAGTTCGGTGGCTACGACGTGCTGTCCTACCACCTCGCGCTCCCTGTCGATTGGTGGGCGCTAGGACGTATGGGCCCCTTGACCACCAATGCCTACTCCGGCCTGCCCGGCGGGGCCGAAAGCGCCTTCCTTCATCTGCATGCCTTGTCGGGAGGAACCCATGATGTGACCGGCCTGGCGGCCCAAATCTTGTGTGCAATCTTGATGATCAACACGGCCAGCTTGCTGCGCCACAAAAATGCTGCCGCCGCTTTGGTCTTCTTGATGACCCCATGGGTCATGGTGACAGGTTCGATGGCCTACACCGAAGCTTTCATCATGCTTCCCGCTTGCGCGTTGATTCTGCATCTCCGTGATTCAAAAAGTTCTGGTCAAGCGTGCTGCTTGGGGCTTCTGGCTGGAGGCATCGCTCTGGCCAAACCCAGCGCGGCACTTTTGTTGGCCTTGCCTCTTGCGGTGTTGTTTTTCGCTGAACCCAGTCGTCGACAGCCCAAGCCCGTTTTCCTTTCCATTGGTATCGCCCTCATCGTGTCCACGCCTTGGCTTCTGGACAACATCCTCACCGTTGGCTCACCATTTTTCCCGTTGTTGACTGGTGTTTTTGGACTTGGACATTGGTCGGAAATACAAAGCACCAATTGGGAGGCCGCCCATACTGGTGGTGGATCGCCCTCAGCAATTTGGACCCAGTGGTTGGCATATCGAGCCTTTGGACACTGGCAATGGAGCGTCACCCCTTGGCTGGTGCTGGTTGGCCTGAGAATGGCGCCAAAAAGTGATCGGATCAAAGAGGGTCTGGCGGTTGGCTTGGGGCTGGCCGTGTTTGTGCTTCTGACCCACGCTCAATCAAGATTTCTGGTCCCGATGCTTCCGCTGTTTGCCCTCATCGCGGCTCGACCGTTGTCACGGCTTCCTCAAGGCTTGGTTTGGGTCATGCTCTTGGTACCGATGGCGACATTTCTGGGGCAACAGCAAGGGCTGCCCACGGCTGCCTTCGGCCAAGCTTCGGTTCTGGATGGACGAACGACCATCCCAGATGCTCCGCCGAGCCCTATGGCGGAAGTTCGGTCACTCCCCGAATCCGCCAAGGTCCTCGGGGTTGGGGTTGCGGATGGTTGGCGCTTCTCACGGGTGGCTCGCCATGCAGTGTGGGACAAAGGGCCCTTTGATGGACTCGACCCAGCAGGACTGGTGAATGATGGCTGGACGCATGTTCTTGTCGATGACACGATGCTTCAAGTATGGGATCAATCGGGTTGGAATCTTCCCGGCCGATCGTGGCCGGAAGTCCAGTCTCGACTGACCGAAGCAGGTGCAGTCCTGCTTAGGGACTACTCGGGAATGTCGCTCTGGAAGCTTCCGGCGCCAACCGAAGTTCCGCCTGCAAGTCCGTAATCGCTTGACGAACCAAGTTCTCGAGAGTCTGCCACTGCGCTTTTCGTTCGGGAGAGGCGGATGCAACCAACGAGACCAGTTCGACTTCAAGACCACCCAATTCTGCTTGCCGAGTTTGGGGACTCCGGGTGGTATCAACCGCACGCTGATACAAACGCAATGCGTCGTCCAAAGAAAGTTGGCCGTCTTGAGCTGGTGCCGCGCTGTCGGGGGCAGATGGGAGATCTTGCGGGGTGGTTCCCGAAGCCCCGATCGAGGCTTCGAACGACTTTGGTGCTGAAGCAGGGGGCGTTGTGGGCATCAATTTGGATGGGTTTGGTGCGGGAGGTGCTACCGGAGGTGGGGGAAGTTCCGAAGACACCGCCGCCGGTGATTTCAGTTCTTGCAGCACCAGCAGTGCCAGCACCCCCAGCACCAAGATCCCAACCAGCCAATGCAACGCGTTCTGACGCCGGCGGGCGGCAAGCAATTCACGTCGGAGTTGGGTTGATGTTCGAGAGCCGAGATCTTCTGTGGGCACTGGGGAATCGGGTGCCGCATCCTCAGACTGGGACGCAGGTTGATGGGGCGCCGGACGAACTTTGGCAGCGTCCACAAAAGCCGAAGCCTGAGCACCATCACCACCAAGTCCCAAGCGGTCGCGATCAAGCGAGACCCGAAATGAAACGCCACATGCAAGGCATGCTTCATCTTCTGGTGAAGCCGGAGCTTGGCAAGCGTGGCACAAACCAAAATGATGCGACAGACCGGGGACCTTCCGGGCCACGGTCCAGAATTGGCCTGTTGTCGGTCCCCGAACCACCTGGGTCGGGCGGAGCTTCCCCTCACTCACCTGCCGAAGCAATATTTCGTATCGCATACCAGGTGCAAAAGGGCGTGCAACATTCTGCACGAACCAGGGGCCAAGATCATTTCTGGTTTGCTCTCGACTTTCAGGATCAAGTGGGCCATTGCAATGCTGACAGACTTCAGGCAAGTGCGTTTTATGCATGCTGCCGCAGTAGGGGCACACCATAAACCGTGGAATGCTCGAAGAATTCTGTGTCATCACGAGGCTCGCCTTGGCCGGTTCAATTGGAGTGCTTCGCGCCCTGCGCGATCCATTGCTCGATGAGCGAAATTTCTTCTTTGGTCAAGAGTTCACCCCGCGGTGGCATGACACCATCGTCATCTTCGGAGAGTTTGATTCTTTCGACCAACAAGCTCCCGGCGGGATCACCGGGAAGAATGGTCCACCAATCTTCTTCGTCCTCGGGAAATGCTTCAGCAATGGGCTCTAGCCGAAGTTGACCCTTTTTCTTTTTCGGCCCGTGACAGGAAACACACCGTGCTTCAAAGATGGGCTTGATCTTGGTGAGGAAATTGACTTCTTCTGAAGCAAGTTCAGGATCGTCTTTGGGTGCCTCTGGCTGAACCGGGTCGGGTTGGACCTCCGCGACCGGCTCCGGCTTGACCACCACTTCCGGAATTGGCTCACGAACCACAGAAGAAAGACCGGTGATGCGAATCTCTGGGTGCGCTGATGCAAACTCGACCGCAAAATCGTCAGTGATGCGCGATCCCCAAATATGCAACCGCTCCAGCGCTTCCAAATTTGCCACGTAGGTCAAAATTGTGTTGGTGCATTTGGTCCCGTACAGATTCAAACGTTCCAGCTTGGGACTGCCCTGCAGCACTGGGGCGATGGCGTCGCCGAGTTGCGTACCCCCCAACCGCAGATCTCGAAGTTCTGGGAAACCCGCAAGCTTGGAAAAGCCTTGGTCGCTTACCGAGGTACGAGACAAATCCAAACGAACGAGGACGGGCTCCAAGCCGCGAAGCAGCAACAAATGCTCGTCGCTTGCGGCTGGTCGAAGCAGGGAGAGATTGACCTCCAAACCATAATGACGCTGGGCCACTGCTTGAACCACGGCGCCACGGTCCCGCAACGCGGCCACGGCAGCATCAATCAACACTTGCTCAGATTCGCTGGGCTCAAGCACCCCCAAAGGGTCCAGCCGGCGGTCATCAGCAGTCTTTGTCGCCACGCGTTTGATGTGTTCAAGACCAGGGCCATGCGCGCCTTCATTGATCCAGGTGATGAATTTTTGAATCTCATCGGCAGGGACCGCATCGCCTTTAGGGGGCATGGCTTCGTCATCCTCACGAGGCAACAGCATGCGCTGAACCAACAGAGAACTCGCGCCATCACCAGGAAGCATGGTCCAGAAAGCTTCATCACCAACAGGGAACGCTGCTTCGATGGGTTCGAGACGAAGCCCGCCCTTCTTTTTGCGTGGTCCGTGGCATTCAACGCAATACCTCTCAAGGATCGGCTGGATGTCTTTGACAAATTCCATTTTGGTGGGCGTGGAATCTGCTTCAGGATCTTTCAACAGTGGCTTGGTCTCTTCAGATACATCGAACGATGAAGGTCCCCCCAAGAGCACTCCGGGAGCAGGTCCGACAACTCTTGGAACCCCCACTGCGTTTTCAAGGCTGACCACATTCTCGGGTGCAGGCTCGGTTCGAACATTGGCGGCCCGCCAACTTTGAATGGGCTCCAACAAATACCCCTCGCCCCAACTCATGGTGCCCCCCAGGTGGCCAGTCACGGCGACACCGATTGCACCACAAAAAAGGACACATCGAAACGCAGAAGTTTTTTGCCTCAACAGGACACACAAAAGTGTCAAAGCGAGAACACCAACCCCGGTCCAGCGATGCCACTCCAGAGTTGAGGCCATCGCCCGAGAAACGGGATCACGCTCGGACATGGTCCAACCTGCAAATGCTGCGGCAAAGGTTGCGGGTAGAGCGAACCAGACCAATCCCCGCGCCATCGCACCAACCTCGGAAGAACGCCGCCAAAGGCCGCCCAACTCAGAAGCTGCAGCCACCACCAACAAGGCCACTGGAAAGTGAACGAGGAGTGGGTGGCTTCGGCCAACCGTCTGAAGAAGTACGTTTTGAAGTTCCAACTCGGCCATTGCTCATCCTTCGTTTAACTGAAGGAGAGTTTATCGGGAGAGGGTCGGAATTCAGGCGTGTGGGACACGAAGTCCACGCGAGAAAAGAACCATTTCTCGCATGGTCGTGGCGGTATGCACTCCGGGAATGCCCCGGGTGAGCTCTTCGGGAAGCTTTCGGCCCCCCACCACCACAGAGCCGTTCATGCCCAACATGGTCTCGGAAAGCATCTCTAAGCCTTGACGGATGTTTGCTTCGGGAGATTCAACAGAAATGCTCACCCAAACCAGCTTGGCTTTGGCTCGCACGGCGGCTGTTCGAAGGACTTCGAATGGGGAACTTGGTCCCAAGTTTGCTGTCCGCCACCCGTCACCCAAGAGCGATAGTGCTGCACAGAGGGATGGCACCAGGTAAGGGTCACCTGGAGGGGCTCCACCAATCGCGACTGGAGCGGTCTCGGGCGATTGCACCATGCGGCGAAGTTGTTGCAAAGCCTGCAAGATGATGTCGACCGAGCGGTGCTCTTCGGCAATCCGGAGATTCTTCTCCTGGCCGTCTGAGGTTCGGGCCCAGGCATGTCCAACTTGCTCGAGGCAATGTCGAACCGGACCATCGCACAAACTTGCGAAGCCGTTGCCGGAGAGGTACTCGTTCGAGAGGTAACCGATGGCTTCTTCTTCACGGCCGGACAAGACCAGTTCGCTGAAGTATTCGTTGGACTCTTCGGTGCTTTGGACTGGCCGATTTTGCAAAGTGATGCCGAGCATCGAGGGGTCCAACACGGAGATGCTGGACTCACGGATGAATCGGACGGCCTCGGCCAAAGGGATTCTGCGGTGCCCGCCTGCAGTGCGGGTGCATTCCAGGCGGCCAGAATCTGCCCAGCGCTTCAGCGAGGATTCGCTGACGCCGGTGGCTCGGGCCAAATCTTTAGGGGAAAGCAACTGCTTCATGGGCACTCTATTCATAGACCCAAGACACCCGTCTCACACCCAATCGTCCTATTTTGACCCAAATTCTGTGTAAATACAGGCTTTGGAGCGGCTGAATCGGTTATCACGTCCAATTCGACCAATCCCCCCGATCTTGCCTAGCATCGTCCATGCAAGGCACCCGAATCGTTCTCATTGGTGGATCAGGTGGCATCGGCCACGCCACCACATCCCAACTCATGGCCCGCGGGGCTCGGGTCTGTATCACGGGCCGAGATCCAGAACGGCTCAAAGCTGCCACCGCCACGCTGGGCTGCGAAGGTCAATTGCTGGAGGCGAGTGATTTTGAAGCCACCACCAAGACCCTAGAAGCGGCAAGCCAAAGCATGGGAGGATTGGATGCGGTGGCCTGCTTGGCTGGATCGATTCTCCTCAAGCCGATCACCATGACTTCCCAGCCCGAATACGAAGAAACCATCCTTCGGAATCTGACCACGGCCTTTTCGGTGACCCGAGCCGCCATACGCCTGCTGACTGATGGTGGAAGCATCGTCCTGATGAGTTCGGCGGCAGCAAGCATGGGACTGCCCAACCACGAGGCCATTGCGGCAGCCAAGGGAGGCGTGGAAGGACTCGTTCGTTCTAGCGCTGCGACCTATGCCCGCAAAGGCATTCGGATCAACGCCATTGCCCCAGGTCTGGTGGACACCCCTCTGGCTTCAAGAATCACCGCCTCCGAACGAACCTTGGAGCATTCGAGAAACATGCATCCCTTGGGCAAAATTGGAGCACCCGAAGACGTGGCCAACATGTTGACCTTCCTGTTGGATCCGACCAACAGCTGGATCACTGGCCAAACCTTTGGGGTCGATGGTGGTCTTTCCCAGGTCCGCATTGGATAATCAAAACCATGCGTGTCTTGATCAGTGGTGCTTCAGGAATGATCGGTTCGGCTCTTGCCAAGAGCCTGGCTGACGAAGGGCACAACGTTCTTACGCTCGTTCGCCCGGAATCCAGAAGATCTGGAATCTCGTGGCATCCAGGGCTTGCCCTTGAGGACCACCCCGACTTGGAAGGTCTCGATGCGGTGGTGCACTTGGCCGGCGCGGGGATTGCCGATCGAAGATGGACCGCCGCCCGCAAGAATCTCTTGTGGCAAAGTCGAGTGGAATCCACAGCGCATCTTCGCGCGGCTCTTGAAGAACGCAACGACCCGCCCAAGCGTTTCCTCTGTGCCTCCGCCATTGGCTGGTACGGACACCGTGACAACGACATCCTCGACGAATCATCTTCACCGGGACATGGGTTCTTGGCGAACCTTTGCGCCGCTTGGGAGTCAGCCGCCCAGAGCAACACAATGGCAAGCGCCTGCTTGCGATTTGGATTGGTGTTGGATCGGTCTGGAGGCGCACTGAACAAAATGCTTCCTCCCTTTCAATTTGGACTCGGTGGCCCTTTGGGCCAGGGGCGCCACTGGCAAAGTTGGATTGGCCTCGATGACGCAGTTCGTCACATCATGCATCTCTGCACCGCACCCGTTGAGGACGTCCGCGGCGTGCACAACGTGGTCGCGCCCGAGCCCATCCAACAACGAGATTTTGCTTCAGCACTTGGAAAGGCACTGCAGCGTCCCGCATGGTTGCCGACGCCGCGTTGGGCCGTGCAGTTGTTGTTCGGCGACATGGCCAAAGAAGCGCTGCTCGCATCAACCCGCGTGGTTCCCACCAGAAGACTGGAAGAGGGGCCCTCATTTTTGACCCCAGATCTCGAAGACGCTCTTCGTCATGCCCTCCGCAGGAAATCTGAACGATGACGGTGGTGGTGATTGGGGCCGGCCTCTCCGGCTTGTCCGCCGCAAGAACCCTGCAACGGTCCGGGCAACAAGTCCTGGTGCTCGAACAAGCGTCCGAGATCGGCGGTCGAGTGCAGACCCTCGATATCGACGGGTACCGGGTGGACAAAGGCTTCCAAGTGCTTCTGACGGCCTACCAAGAAGCCGCGGAGGTTTGGCCAGAGCATGAGATGGATCTCTTTCCATTTGCTGCGGGTGCCGTCATCCACGGCCAAGAAGTCAAACAGCTCTTCGACCCCCTGCGCCATCCCAGCAAAGTGTGGCAAAGCCTGGGGTCAAAGCTCTTCACCATGCGGGACATCAAATCTCTCCTGAGCCTTCGCCTCGGCCTGCAGGGCATCCGTGGTCTTCCCGAAGATGCCAGTGCCGAACAAGCCCCGGAATTCCTCGCCCGGCTTGGCTTTTCCGAACGGTTCACCAATGCCTTCTTTCGCCCGTTTCTAGGCGGTGTGTTCTTGGACGAGTCCTTGTCGGTACCAGCTGATGCGGTGCGCTTTGTTCTGGCCATGTTCGCTCGAGGGGAGGCGGCTCTCCCCGCTCAGGGCATGTCGGCGTTGCCCGCACACCTCAGCCAAGGCCTTTCGATCAGGTGCAACTGCACCGTCGCCGACGTTGAACCCCGCAAGGTGATCGTGGACGGTGGCGAAGTTATCGATGCCCAAGCCATCATCGATACCAGGCCTCCAGCTTCGACCGCCTGGCAATCCACCCAAATGATGGCTTTCGCCAGCCCGGTCCCTCAGGACACCACGCCGGTCCTGCACTTGGCCAACCTGCACGAGCAACCAGATGCACCGATCCTTCACGCCTGCGCTCCCAGCCTCGTGGCCCCAGACTACGCGCCCCAGGGAAAAGCGGTGTTGTATGCCACGCTTCGGACCGGTCGTCCCTCTGCCCCCGTCGAAGAGGTCCGCCAAACGCTGTCCAATTGGTTTGATCTTCCGAAAGACCACATCGAACACCTCACCACGGTCGAGGTACGGCAAGCGCTCCCGGAGTCTCCTTGCCGGGCGAGCCAAGACGCAAGGGATCAAGGCCTCTACCGCAGCGGCGACTGGACCACCCACGCCTCCATCGAAGGTGCACTGCGATCAGGAAGGATTGCGGCCGAGGCGGTGATCCAAGATCTGGAAGCAAAGTCCGATCCCGAGACTGCGTAACATCGGAGAAGAATGAACGACCCCATTCTCATCATTGGAGCTGGACTCTCTGGTTTGGCCGCCGCACAAACGCTGCACACGCTTGGTGAACCTGTTGTTGTCGTCGAAAAATCCCGAGGACCCGGTGGGCGAATGAGCACGCGACGCGAACAATTGGGTGAGCACGCCGTGTCTTTCGATCATGGTGCCCAATTTCTTCGGGCCCACGACCCAGGCTTTCGCCAAGTCATGGATGCTTGGGAACGCGACCGATGGATTGCGCCCTGGCGCGGTCAATTTGTTCGGATCGAAGGGGATACCTTGGTGGCCGAAGAAGGTCGCCTTCGGTACGCCCCAGGACCGGGCATGAACCGAATCTGTCAGGAGTACGCGGATCGGCTCAAAGAACACGTGCAGTACCAGACTCGTATCGCCGAACTCCGCGAAGAGGGTGGACGCGTCATCGCCTCCACGGAAGATGGCACAACGGTTGGCGCGTTCCGCGCTGCTATTTGCACCGCACCGGGACCACAGACCGCCCAACTTCTTGAAGGTTTTCGTCCCTCGTTGGCCACGGCCGCCGCATCCACTACGTACGCCCCGTGTTTGGCGGCAATGGCTGCTTTTGCAGAGCGTCCAAACGTGGAGTGGTGTGCGGCCAGTATCAAAAACGGCCCCTTGAGCTTTGTGGCCGAAGACAACGCAAGACCCGGCCATCAACAGCCACTGGGGCCATCGCGCTGGATTCTGCACGCCTCCTCAACTTGGAGCACCGAGCATATTCAGGAAGACCCCGAAGTCTTCGCACCACTGATGCTTGAAGCATTTGGACAACTCCCCGGAGTGAAGGACCTCGATCAGCCCGTACATCTGCGAGGGCATCGATGGCGATTTGCGTTGGTTGAGAAGACCACCACGGACTCGACGGCCAAAGTCGAAGGCACCCCTCCCGTCGCCATCGCCGGGGATTGGTGCGAGGGTCCCCGAGTAGAAGCGGCTTGGTGCTCCGGAGTTCGTGCGGCCAGTGCCATACGAAAGGCTTTGACGTAATCCCAAACCGAAGAACTTTTTCATTGTTCGCTCATTGGGACTCAAGGGTTGGGCATGCTTACTCCTCAATAAAAAGAGAGTGAGGAATCAACGTGCTGAAAGATCAAGAGAGCTATGACGAACAAGACAAGGGAGTCGAGCGCAAACTTTGTGTTTTGGGAATCGTGGCGGGAATGATCGGTGCTTCCATCGGACAAGCACAAGCAGATGTCATCAAAATGGAAAGCTTCGAGATGACGTCGGACGCCGAGACTTATACCGACCCGATGGATCCAGCCATTGATCATCCTTTGGTCAATCAGCCAGACCAAGCGCTGGTGATGCATGAAGGATGGTCAGCGTGGTACCGAAACACACGAAACGGAGTGGGTTTGACCGACGGAGATGTCTTCGGTGTCGGCCAAAGTGGACCCGGCACATGGGCGGATGGGCAGCAAGGCTATCGACTCAACGACACCGACGGTGCGATTGATCTTCATTTTGATCCCGTCGATGGAGCCAACACTGTTCATCTCTCTGTGTTCATCACAGATTCTGTATGGGAAGAAGACGACTTGATCCAGATTTCGTGGGGCACCCACACCATCTTGGACACATTGGAAATGGACATCGATGACCTCAACATTGAAGGGCGGTGGTTGGAACTCACCACCACATCGAGAGGATTTGAGGCCCTACGAATTACCGTTGATACCAATGCCAACGATGAAGGGGTCTTCATCGATCACATCCGTTGGAGCCAGACGGTGCCGAGTCCCGGCGGTCTCGCACTTCTGGGCCTCAGCTTGGCCCGACCGCGAAGACGGAGATGAACCAGTGGGGGTGACGGTCGAGTGGGGATGCTCGGGCCCGCCGCGGGAGCAATCAATGCTCCCGCGGCGTCATCTCCCCAGCCTCAATCGCAAATGGCAGGCGGTTTTCCTGAGGGGGGCGAGGACACGTTGCAAAGGGCGTGAACGCACAAGGTGGATTGACACTTCGGTTGAAATCAATCGTGACTCGACCATCATCATCTGGAGCAGCAACCGAGAGAAAACGACCTCCCCCATAACTCTCGCGACCTGATGTTGCATCGGCAAACACCACAAACAGCGAACCATCGCCGTTGGGGGTACCAATCAATTCGTAAGTCACAGCTTCAGTGGCATCAGTTTCGGATGATGACTGCGGCCAAGCAAAGCGGATGGTGCCACCCAACGAAGCTTCTTCCATCTCCCCCAGTGCATTTGCGGCTTGAAAAGTGCTCCCCGGCTCCGCAGGTACGAACGAGCCTCTCACCACCGCACCCTTCTGCCAAGGCCAACAGGGAATCCCCGAGAATGATGTTCTGCTTTTGGCCTGTGGGTGACGAGAACGAAGCGCCACTCGTCCTCCACGCTCAATCAAGATCAAGAGCCCACCCCCGACGCGCAACTTGGTCGATGGACCATCAACATCAGTTTGCAACAGACCCTCGTCAGAGGCTTTGCCATCAAAGGTGCAGTCGGCATTGTCAGCAGCTTGGAATCGCCAGCCATCCTGACCAAGAACAAACAGACCCAACCTCTGGGCAGAGAATCCCTCAGGAGACAGATCAGCATCCGCCCCCCCTAACGAGAGTGTTTGCCCGGACGTTGTCGGTAAAAAATCAAGGCCCACCAGCGAGAGCCATCCATCGGGTTCTGACAAACGATCGACTCGACCGGAATGCCATTTTTTCCAGGCGTCTTCTGAATAAGTGGAGGAGCTAATCATGACCGGGTGATCCTTCGAAAGAGTTGGACTTGGGAGGACAACGCCATGGTTGTCGTCTGATGCAGATTGAATTTGGGTGGAAGAGCCGCACCCGGCCTGGCAGCCATGGCCAGCGGCCAAAGAGAGCAACACGCCAACAGCACTCATCCTGATGGCCCAAGTTTTGCGGTTGCCTCGAGACAATTTGCCACGCATCCCCACACAATAAAGGAACCCTGTAGGGTCAGGGGATGTCATTGCACATCGGAATTTGCACGCTGAACGCCATGCGAACCCTTCCCGTCGTCATGGATTCCATCGCCCGGGCCAATTTGCACGATCGGTTGTGGGTGGTTGATTCTGGATCAACCGATGGCACCATCGATTTTGCCGAAAAATGTGGAGCCACCGTGATGCATCGCGACTGGGACGGCATGGTGGGTCAACGTCGATTTCTTCTCGACCGCTGTCGCACCCAAGGGGCGGACTGGGCGCTGATGCTCGATGCGGATGAATGGCCGGATGCTTCGTTGTGGAGCGCTGTTGCCAAACTGATGGAAAAGGACCCACCAAAGACTGTTGGCGCTGTGCTGCATCGGCAACTGATGTTCCACGAGAAGGCACTGGATTATGTCTGTCAACCCGAGCGTCGTCTCCGGCTGGTTCGACCGGAACACGCTTCGGTCATGGGGTCGTGCGGGGATCAAGCCGAGGGGATCCACGACCGCATCCAAGTAGAAGGAGAAACCATCAGGTTGCCAGGCAAGCTCATGCATGATGCCTTCGTTGACGTGGCGGACGCCTTGTCAAAAAATCTGGGGTACGCGCGGGTGGAAGCTGGATCCAACCGCACCAACGGCGGCCTCGGGCGACTGCTCTTCTCGCCATTGGCGGCTTTTTGCAAGCAGTTTGTCCTGAAACAAGGGTTCCGAGATGGTCAAAGAGGATTCTTGATGAGCCAAACCATGGCCATCGTGACATGGCAAAAGCATCTCCTTGCCGCGGAAAGAAGATTGCTTGACCAAGAGGCAAACCAGTCCAGCACCAAGGTCCAGTAATGGGGCCATTTGGTCCCCACCAACCCGCCGCCGGCTTCGTACGCTGTGCATGTGCAAGCCGAATCCCATCCCCCGTCCAACCGCCCCGTTGCCCTGATCACCGGCGCCTCTTCCGGCATCGGAGAAGCTCTGGCTCGAGTCTTCGCACAGCGGGACTACGACCTCGTTCTCGGCGCACGACGAATCGATCGGCTCACACAACTTGCCCAAGAGATCGAACAATCCAGCGATGTTCGCTGCCTGGTGCGGTCATGTGATGTGATGCAAACCGATGATGTGGAAGCCTTGGCGCAATCAGCTCGGGAGACCTTCGGCCGGATCGACGTTGTGGTCGCCAACGCTGGATATTCCGCCCAAGGACGGGTGGATCAGTTTTCGGAAGACGAAATTCGGCGGCAACTCGAAGTGAATGTCATGGGCGTCGTACGAACCATCCGGGCCACAAAAGATGATCTGATCTCTGCCAAGGGTCGCCTGGCCATTATGGGATCGGTCAATTCTTTCGTCTCGGTGGCCTCCACCGGGGTATATGCCATGAGCAAGCATGCCGTAAAAGCGTTGGCGGATGCCCTTTGGTACGAACTGCACCCCAAAGGGGTATCAGTCACGCACTTGGCGCCTGGATTCGTGGCCTCAGAAATCAGAGGCATTGGTCGAGACGGCGCCCCGGCCAGCGGTCATCGACGCAACCCACCCTCCTGGATGGTGCTCTCCACGGATCAAGCGGCACGCATCATGGTGAAGGCCATCGAAGGCCGCCGGCGAGAACGAATCTTGACCACTTTCGGGCATTTCATCGTTGGGGCCGAACGGCATGCCCGATGGCTTCTCGCTCGAATCATTCGAACTTTCAAGCTCACGAAGCCCGGAGCTTCGTACTGAAGAACTTGGCGGGTTCCTCTGTGGTTTCCCGCCATGATTGTTGAAGACGACTCTTCTTCGGAATCACCACCATGGACAGCAGCGCCCGACACCAACGACTCACCGACATCTATCTGGAAGCATGCGATCTGCAAGGCGAAGACCGGGTCGCCTATCTGGATCAGGCCTGTGGAGATGATCTCAGCCTCCGAGGGGAAGTGGAAGCCATGCTGGCCACCGACTCGGAATCTGACAAGGACCTTGATGGCCTCCTGGAAGGGGAACCAACCCTGCTTCGAGATCTTCTGACGGATATGAACAAGGCCAAGTTGCCGAGCCATATCGGCGGCTACCGGGTGGTCAAGGAACTTGGCCGGGGTGGATTTGGCACGGTGTATCTGGCCATCCGCGATTCAGGAGGACTGCAAGAACGGGTGGCATTGAAGGTCCTGCACGAAGGGCACAACTCCCCCGAGATGCTCCACCGATTCCAAAGAGAGAATCGGATTTTGGTGTCGTTGTCTCACCCCAACATCGCACGACGGATTGATGGTGGGACCACGGAAGACGGCCGCCCATATTTCGTCATGGAATACATCGATGGTGAACCCTTGGACCAATGGTGCGATTCCAACCGACTTGGTCTTGTGGATCGACTTCGCGTTACTCAAACTATTTTGGATGCCGTCCAAGAGGTCCACAATCACGGCATCGTGCACCGCGACTTGAAGCCTGGCAACATCCTGATTGATCGAAATGGACGCCCGGTGGTCATTGACTTCGGAGTCGCCAAAGATCTTGATCCAGAGTCCTACGGGGGCCCCATCCATCCCACAGTGGCCTCAGCACCTCATACCCCGGCCTACGCCGCACCAGAACAGTTCCTCGGCAAGCCGACCAATGCAGGAAGCGATTTGTATGCCGTCGGCGTCATTTTGTATGAACTTCTCGCTGGCCAACGCCCCTACGACTTGGGCGGGTTGAGTCCCGCTCAGAAGCAAAAATTGATTTGCGAGAAACCTCCGCCCTTGCCCAGCAACTCGATCCACAAGGGGCACTCGAGTGAGATGGGCACCACTGGAGGTACCGGGGGAAACACCAGAACCTCAGTTCAATCCAACGGAACATCGCAGCGAGGAGGAAGTCCTACCACCGGAACTGACGCCCGATTGAGTCGGCAACTCCGAGGCGATCTGGATGGCATTGTGCTCAAAGCGCTGGAGAAGCGACCCGTCGATCGCTACCGAACGGCCGAAGCGTTCAAAGAAGACATTGAGAACTACCTGTCCGATCGACCCGTGATGGCCAAGCCACCGAACCCCATTACCACCGCCGTGAAGTTTGTCCGGCGAAATCGCTACAAGGTCTCCACGGCCGTGTTGTCGATGGGCGTCTTCTTGAGTTGGGGCCTGTTTGCTTGGCAGGCTATGGCCACGACCAATCTTCGACAAACCGTCACCATCCAAGAACTGGAATCCGAGCGTGAGTCGATTTTGGTCGACACCCTCACGGACCTGAGTTCTTTCATGAGCGGGAAAGCCGACCGAAAACTAAGGACGATTGTTGGCACCACCGACGCTCGAGCGTACATCGCCGAGTACCTCAAGCAGCGACTGGATCGTATGGGCACACTCTCTCAGGGAGGACAAGCAATCCCGGCGGTTCAACTTGAACTTGCCAACGCGTGGTCAACGTACGCAGATGTTCTTGGCGGATTCTCCGCCAACCTCGGCCGGACCGAAGAAGCGTTGGGGGCACTGGACCAAGCCATCCTGCTTCGGAAGACTCTGACGCCTTCATCGCAGCCAACAGACCACACGCTTGCCCTGGCCGAACTGAATCAGCGATGGACCCAAATCAAACACGACGCCAGTCTGGTCCAAGGCCGCCTTCCTTCTGAGGCTGAAGCAACACTTTTGGAACGGTTGGATCAGGTGGAGGCGTTGCTGGAACGAATTTCCAGTGATCCCGACCAGGGCAATCTCGAACTGAGGCGACTGGATGCACTTGCCGATCTGGCCACAAGACGCGGACGAATTGCTTACAGCGCAAATGAGCAACGCCTGGATGAAGCATTCACATTCTGGAATGAAGCAGAGAAGCTGTACCAACGTTCCAGTCAAACCGCCAGCGACTTAAATCAAAGATACAACGAACGCAATCGCGGTCTGTTGCAGTTCACTTGGGCCAGTGGGCTTCGAAAAGCCAATCGTCTCGAAGAAGCATTCGCCCAGAGCGAGGCCTACATCAGCCTCTGCCGAGTCCTTCTCCAGCAGCAAAACACGCCAACCGCCCAGCGTGACCTGACGAAGGGTTTGATTCTGGGATACCTGACTCGTCGAAGTCTGAGTAAAACCTCAGACCAGCCCGATGAAATCACCGAATTGCAACAGGAAAGCCAAGTGCTGCTTGAAGAAGCGAATGCGATTTCAGAAAGCTTGCATACTGGCGACCCCGAAGACGTACGAAGCCTCGAACTTTGGGCCGAAACGCACTACAACATGGCTCTGCTGCAATTTGACCGCAAAGAATTCAAATCAGTCGGCGACATCACAATCGACTTGGTTGAACACGTTCAGACTGAACATGCTCGGGGCGTGCAAAACCAACGCTCGGTCGCCATTCTCAATGCTGCTCGTGAACTTCAGCGGATCAGCGCTGATCGCGAATAGTCAGGATGCTCACGTCCAGTTGGTCAGCAAAGCCAGAACGTCCTCGAAGTCAACAACACCATTGCCGTTGAGATCCTCGGGACAACTTCCGCAAGTGTCGCCCCAACGGGCCAAGACCAGGAGCAGGTCGGCAAAGCCAACTTGACCGTCTCCGTTGACGTCGCCGGGCAAGACGTTTCGACGAAGAACGTCGACCACCAAGCCTCCCCCCATCAAGAAGGTGGACTCACGGAACACCAGAAGTTCATCCACACCATCATCATCGAAGTCTCCAGCACGAATAGCATCGATCGGGGACCCGAGCGCCTGGAGCGGCGTGTCAATGAAAGTCACCCCACCACTGCCATCCCAATCCGCTCGCAGCAAGCGAACGACACCTTGAGGCAAGCCTTGGACATCCGTTGTGGCAAAGGCCACCGCGATGTCTGCATCACCATCGCCATCGAAATCACCAAGATCCAAATCGACTGGTTCCAACTGATCCGCCCCATTTGGATTCGTCAACAGGAACTCCACGCCTCCACCAAGCTGGCCGCCATTGGTGATGCGATGGACCTCGAACGACCCTCGATCTCGGTGCAAGGTGACGTGAATGGCGGGCGTCGCAACCACCGACAGTGGACTGGAATTGTCGCCCGTGCCCGCGGCAGCGGCGATGTTGTTGCCGCGACTCTTCTTTCTTGAACCGTCGGTGGTTTTTACCGACCGAGAACTCGTCAAAACCGCATTGTCATTTTTCTTTCCGGTCCCAGGTACCGGATCGATCTCGCTCGGGTCGTCATCGGTCCCGCCTTGATCCTGATCGCTGAAGCCACTTCCGAGCAAAGTGTTGACGGCTTGGATCCGACGCAGCCGGCTGTTGGTGCGGTCGAGCAACAACACATCAAGCGGTTCTGATGGCGCTGACAACGCCCGGATGTCGGCGACTTCGCCGTATCCACTCAGAACGGCTTGGAACGGTTCAAACGAACCGTCCTCTAATCCGTTGGCCACCGCAAAAGTGCCATCAAGACCAGCAACGCATAGATCAGGCACGAGATCAAAATTGGTGTCGCCGAACGTGATGTCGGTTGCCCCGAAAGGCGCATCCAAACTGACTTTCAGGAAACTGAGTCCGGTATCAGGATCGATTTGAGCAAGTTGCAATTCAACTTCTGGAAGTCCCTGAACCCCCAAGACAAGCGCAGCCACATCGTTCAATCCATCGTTGTTGATGTCACCAATTTCAATGTCAAGAAAGCCTGACGCGAAATCAAACCCGGTCGAAGCAACCAAGGGCAAAGGATCCGCAGGACCAGCATTCTCCAATCTCAACACCGAAGCCCCCAAGGGGTTCGATTCAGAGATTGTCACGGCCGAAGTGCCATCGCCGCCAAGAAAACGTCGCACTGCAAATTCACCAGCAATGCTTCCCGCCGAAAGAAGTTCAGAACTTGTGGGGGCAACGCCGTCTGGCCAAACAACTTCAAGACCACCGGCCAGTTGGGCTTGACCATCAATTTGAAGACGGTTGAGTTGCCCGGAGAATGGGTTCCGCCGAACTTGCAGGCGACCAGAAATCGATTCGTCCTCACCAGCTTGCCTGTAATCACCAGAAATCGTTGCTCCACCCGAAGCAACTTGAAGCAGTCCACTGCTTTCAACCTGACCTGCGTTGCCAGGGAAATTGGCCTGACCAAGATCATCAATGACGAACGAATTGAATTGCATTGGGGAAGCAACCCCGGATAACTCGAGAGCGCCCTGCAATTCGAACAGATCACCTTCTAGGACGACATTACCTCGAAGCTCCAGTCGACCGCTGTATGTGTCCAACGCATCAATTGGGGCGTATCCAACCCGCAACCGGGCCGCCTGAACAAGACTTTCTTTGAGGATCAATTCAGCGTCACCAGCGACCCCCACATCGAGTCGAGTCACCGCGAGCGCGGTGTCCGACAAAACCTGAAGTGATGAGAAATCGCCCTGTGGGGCTCCGACCGAAGCATCGGTGAACACAAGACTCGAAGAAGACATCTGCAATATGGTCGGAGTCTCGCTTTGGTTGACACCAACCCTCAATCGATCGGCAGTGACTTCGAGATCGGAGTCAAATTGGAACGAGCCGCCGAAAATATCCACCTGTTGAGGATTCGCGATCGCATCCACGATGCCAGTGGCTGTGCCCGTATCGTTGAGAAAGCCAAAGATTGCCGTTTCACTTGCCGATGGCACGGAAGTCGGGGACCAATTTTGACCCAAGAACCAAGATGCCGGCACAACCTCATTCCAATCTCGGAAAGCGTTGTTCGTGTTCTGGTCCCAAAGCAAGCGAGCCGATCCTTGGGTTACCCCGGCTTCGACCAAAGTAATGGTGCCACCGGCCGAAGAAAACAACGACACACCACCGCTAACCCGGATCGAAATTTCGTCGTCGTAGAGACGGGAAATAGCACCCTGGTCGGTGATGAACGAGGATCCAAACAGTTGGCGAATGAGATCCTGCCCACCCACCTTGAATCCCACGGATTGCCCGGGCGCGATGGGCCCGCCGTCAAGAATCACTGATTCAATGTCTTCCACCTCAAGCGTCCCGCCGGGGTGTTGAACCATCACGTTCAACACCAACCCCAACTCACTGCTGATGGGCTCGTCAAATGGATTTTCGAGTTGCCCCTCCAACTGAACCGTCAGATCAAGCTCAACTTTGGGATCGAGAATGCGCTCGAGACCTTCAGAATCACTGATCCCTGGAACCGTCACGCGAAGCGAAGGGCCATCAAGGTTGAAGCCTGCACAGTCCACGAGGCGTTCTTCTTGCCCGAGTGATGCTCGGACCACAGATGACACCACAACCCATCCGACTCGAATGAGATTCATTTGAATAATCCTTCCGGCTCAGTTCGATTCTCGCCGATTCGGCTCGGAAGGCAAGAAAAACGGCGAAAAAATCATTCCGAATGCAATTGTGAGCGAAGCCAAGCTTTCGCGGCCGAGAATTCTCGCTCACATGATCTCATTGGCAGATCCAAATGCGCCGCCACTTGGTCCATGGTCAACCCCCCAAAAAATCGAAGTTCCACGATGTCGTGTTGCACCTTGCTTCGTTGTCCCAACGCTTCCAACGTTTCGTGAAGACCGAGAACATCCATTTGATCCGCCGCGGATGCCCCGATGCGGGTGTCGGAATACTGTTCCTTCGCGGCCCCACCCCCACGCTTTTCTGCTTTGCGGGCTCGAGCTTGATCGACCAGGATCTGCCGGACGGCTCGAGCGGCCATGGCCAAAAAGTGCTTCCTCGAGTCAAAAGCCATGTCGCGCAGGTTCACCATCCGCAGAAAAGCCTCATTGGCCAGATCATCGGTCTGCAGGGTGATCCCCACCTTCTCTTGACGAAGACGGGCATGAGCAATGCGCCTGACCTCATCCAAGAGCAACATCCAGAGTTCGCCCTCAGCGTCGCGATCCCCGGCTTGTGCGGCTTGAATCAACTGAACCGTATTGTGATGTGTGGAGTCTTCGGACACCGTGCACTCCTCTGCAGAAGAGCCACCTACGGGACTCGAACCCGTGACCTAAGCTTTACGAAAGCTTCGCTCTACCAACTGAGCTAAGGCGGCCAAGAAAGGCCTGTCTTCACATCCGGATGCATCATTTAAGCACCCCCGAGGTGCATGCATCAGGATGTGAACGAAAGTCATCAGTTCACGAACTGCAGGACAGATCCACCCGGCAAATCGAGAGCCCCGTGCAAGGCAGCCGCCGCATCGGCCAAATCCGATTCGTCAGCGAGCTGAACCAGCGAAAGGACTGAGGCAACTTGGTCTGCAGTGGTTTGGTTGCCGAAGCTTCGAACCGAAGCGGTGGCATACCCCAAGAGTTCGATCTGTTCTGAACCCGTGGCATCCAAAGCGGCATCAATAAGGGCCACTTGGGCTTCCGATGTGTCCATTTCCGAAAGGCCCTCAGCAATCAACATACGGAGTCCGCCGGAACGCGACTGGAGGGCATCGAGGTACGTCGACAATGCTTCTTGAGGATTGAGGACATCACCACGGGTGCCTGCCGCCAGGGCGTTGACTGCTTCGGTGGCTTCGATGGCATAGATCAATGCCGCAGTCTCATCGAGGCTGCCGCCAGAGGCCTGAGCCATCAACTGATTCATGGCGGAAAGACGACCAGAACCCGAGGCGTTGCGATCGATGGCCATGACCGAGCCTCCGGCCGGGAAGGCGGCCCGCATTGCAGGAAGATCAACGCCAGTCGCGAAGACCAGAACGGGCGACGCCGCAGTTCGAGCCGAGGCTCGCAGGCTTCGCAAGTTGGAATCAACCCGCGAGGCATCCACGTCCATCACGACCAAGTCGACCACGGAGGCATTGTTCATCGCGTCGGTCAAACCATCCACAGTTGTCGCGGAAGCAAGAACCACGTAGCCAGCGTCTACCAGACCAGCACTTGCCACTTGAGCATCTTCCTCGGTCGCAGCCACCACCACAGCGGATGGCTGTCCGTAGCCTTGGATGGCGTTGGACAGTTCAGCCATCACCAAAGGTTCATCGCCAAAGCTGGCTCGTGGCTGGGCTTCGGCAACGATGATGGCGGCTTCAATTCGAACACGCCGGTCGGGGTAACGCAAAGCTTGCCGGAGCGGTCCACCAAACTCTTCTCCAGAGAACAGGCCCATGTCACCAGTGGTGATGGCCAATGCGGCCAAAGCATCGCGGACCAGAGCGGTATCGTTCTCGCCGAGACCCAAAGCCAGCACTTGCTGGCCAATGCCGGTGCCAAAAGCCGTGGCATAGAACTGGGGGGAACGATCTTGGTCGCCGTACACCGGGTCGGTGACGCCAGCCGTCTCGGCACGATTCTCACGGCGAAGATTCGCGGCGGCATACAGAGCCACGCCGTAATCATTGTTCGGATCCAAGGCGACCGACCGGGCCGCGGCTTGCATCGAACGAATGCTGTGATAGATCTCAGTGGCCACAGGGGTGCCTTGGAGACCGGTGAAATCGTCGTACGCCCAGATCATGTTTTCCGCGTCAGCGGGGTAAGGCAACAAAGATGCAAACCCCTTGAAATGACTGACGGACAAGTCGGCCCAAGCCGCGGAAAGCGAGACCGAAGTGCTGGCGCCGAGTGAACGGAGGGCCACTTCAGCAGCCTCGCGCACGTCCATCGTGTTCGTAGAATCTTCTGCCAGCCCACGCAGAGCAGGAACCGCATGCTCGTAACCGATCTCGGTCAACATGCCACAGATGGTTTGCTGAGTCGCGGCATCCAGAGATTCCATGGCCGTGCAAAGTGGGTACACCGAGGTGCGACCAATCTTCACAATCAAGTCACGACAGGACAACGCAAGCGCGGTGTCTTTGCCCGAGACGATTTCTGCCAAGAGGGCAGAAACAGCGTACTCACCGGCGGCTTCGAGGCGGCGTTCAGCGATCATCCGCTGGCGCAACGTGCCGGCCAACATCTCAACGGCTTCTTGAATGCGTTGGGGATCCCGGGCCAAGGCCAAGCGGCCCGACTCGATGCGGGTCATCAATTCACCTGCGATGACTTCCAGCGAATCCACCCGTGCGGCCCGCTGCAATGCGGTATCCAAACGATCGCGATTGAACTCAGGGCCGTCCACAACGGAAGCGAGATCGGTTCCGGAAGCCGTGTTCAAGAGTTGCTCGGCGTACCCAGACGCCAAGTCCGTGCGAGCGATGTTGGTGTAATGGATGAACTCCTCAAGCAGCGTGGCAGCATCCTGTCCACGAGCGGGGCTCGTCCACCCAGCCAGGATTCCAAAACAAAGGGCAAGCAGGGCCGAACGGGTACGGGCGGGATGCATCTGTGGAATTCCTCCATCGATCCGCCGCAGACTGGACGGATGAAGGGCAAATCCTACTGGACACACCCCCCTGCTGCCAACGGGGAAGGCCAGACTGCATAGACTCAAAAGCCATGTTGAGCGTCTTATTGGCTTCCAGCACCCCCTTTGCCCAGACCGTGGTGGCCTATGACCCCGGTCAGGGGGCAAATCCTGAGTATCTCACGCCAGAAACCGCCTTGGGAGCACCCACCCGGCTGTCCGGAGCGTGCCTGAACTTCCCGGGATGCGTCACCCCGCTCTCGCCGGCCTTCTGCCCTGAGGAGCTGGTGGCGGTCGGTATTGGCGGGGAACTGGTCCTCGCCTTTGACCATCCAGTGGCGGACGATCCCCAGAACCCCTTTGGCGTTGACCTCTTGGTGTTCGGAAATGCGTTTTTTAGCGATCCGACCCTGGAAGGCCTCGCCATTGGCTCTTTGTTCTCGGAGGGCGGGACCATCGAAGTAAGCCCCGATGGCGAGATCTGGGCGGAAGTCCAAGGGGCCGCCGATGGAGACATCCCCACCCTCGGATATCTGGACGCCACCGCGTACCAGTTGGAGCCCGGACTGGTGCCGTCTGATTTCACCCTCCCGCCCGATCCGGACTTGGTGGGGCAATCCAACATGTCTTGGGAGGAACTCTTGGCTTTCTACGGGCGCTCTGGCGGTGGCACTCCGGTGGATCTTGCCGGAACTGGGTTTGATGCGATCCAATTTGTGCGAATCAGCCTCCCCGAGGGCGGCAGCGCCATCGAGATCGATGCCGTGGCCGATGTCCGGGCTCCATCCACCGGAGATGTCAATGGCGACGGTGCAACCACCTTCCAAGATGTCCTTGAGATCTTGGCCGCTTGGGAGACCACCGGACCCGCAGACTTGGACCACGACGGAGAAGTGGGCTTCTCCGATCTTCTGATTGCGTTGGCCGGCTCTTGAAACGGGGTTGGACGCTGGTTGAACTGCTGGTGGCCATTGCGGTCGTGGCGATCCTGAGCGGACTGCTGCTCCCTGCCGTGCAGCGAGCCCGAGGCACCGCCCAAGCCACCGTCTGCAAATCCAATCTCCGCACCATCACGATGGCGGCTTTGGACTACACCCAGGCTTTTGATCACGCACCGGCGGCGATGTGGCGCAAAGAAAATGGTGACGGTGGTGTGACCACCATGCAGTGGGATTGGACCGTGCACCCCGATGGCACGTGGTCCCTCGGGGTGATTGGGCAAAGACTTGATCGACCCCTTGATGATCTGGCATGCCCCTTGTGGACCGGACCAACCCCTGAGGACGACAGCAATCAACCACCGTTTACGGGGTACAACTACAACACGTCCTTTGTGGGTGGCGAAGCGCCTTTTCCCGCCGTGGGTTTTCAAGCCATTCGGGTGGGAGTCGCACCAAGCGGTTGGCAACACACCGGAGCCGTCATGTTCGGGATTGGTGGGTGGTCTGGTGGCACCAACCGGTACATGCGAGCGCCCGGCAACCATGAATTCGTTGGTGCGGCGACCTGTTGTGCGGGGGCGCAGTCTTTCCAGCATGTCGGCGACCGAACCCATTTTTCGAAACTCGATGGTTCGGTTGGGGTATCCGCAGCGCCGTCTGACGGAGGGCACGACCAAGGCTACGCAGCCCAAATCTTGGACCACCCCAACAATGGGTTCTTGTCAGATGATGACCGGGCCTACGACCCTGGTCCTCGCTAACGCCGATGAAAACGACGTTCCAAATCCTCCACCGGAATGCGAATGGTGGTGGGACGTCCATGGGGGCAATTGGTTGAACGCTCGATGGCCTCTCGTTGGGCAAGCAGATCTTCGAGCTCTGCATCACTGAGACGATCCCCCGCTTTGATGGCGGCCTTGCACGCCATCATGTCCAAGACTTCATCGAGCGCGGCTTCGGGCTCGGGAGGAAGGTGTTTGCTGACCGCGCGGGACAAGAGATCTTCCACAAAGGGGCCCGGGGAGACTTTGCGCTCAAGCAACAACACTGGGAAGGATTGGACCGCCGCCGAACCTGGCCCCAACTCAACCACTTCGATGCCCAAGCGCGTCAGGAGCGGCTGCCACTGAGGCAGCAACTCCACCGCTTCGGCTCCAATCTGAATGGGCTCGGGAACCAGCAAGGCCTGCCTTGGCAACTCACCCTGTCCCACACGATCTTTCAGACGCTCAAACATCATGCGTTCGTGCAAGGCGTGCTGATCGATGACCACAAGCGCATCGGCTTCTTCGAGCACCAAGAAGCTGTCACGCAACACCAGAATGCGTTCCACGGCACGAACCGAACGCGTCACCGGTCCAAAATCAAATCCGGGCGCCTTCTCCGACGTTGAGGACGAAGACAGTCCGGTCTCCAAACCCGCCGCGGACGACGGGGAGATGTTGCTGGGAGCTCTCGCGGGCCACGCGGTTTTTACTTCATCCAGCTGCTGAGGCAGTGGCATTTTTGGCACCAAGTTGGCCTGATCGAGCGCACGACGCACGGCCATTCGAATCATCGAGAACAGTGCTGAACCGTCACGCAGACGGACTTCAGACTTGGTCGGATGCACATTCACATCAATGCGATCAGGTGGTACCGAAAGCCACAAGACAACCGGCGGCAGCGTTGTGGGCTCAATCAGGCCACGGAGCCCCTCCCGTATGGCGTGGGTCAACGACCGGTCGAGAATCGGACGACCGTTCAGGATCAGATGCACCCCACGGGTGCCATGCCGGGCAAATTCCGGGCGGGCCAAGCACCCCACCAACTGCCCCGCGGCTTCTTCAGCCTCGAGGTTGAGCAGGGCGTCAATCGGTATCCCGGTCACCGCGCCGACGCGCTGGGTGGTGTCTTCATTGGCGGGATAGTCGAAGCGTCTTTTGCCATCCACCACAAACCGCAACCCCACCGTCGGATGAGCGAGGGCCATGGACGTCAACGTCTCTCCCACTCGCATCGCTTCGGCGCGCGGAGATTTCAAAAATGCCGCCCGGGCCGGAATGTTGTGAAACAAATCTTCTGCTTCAACGATCGTGCCCTGCGCACCAGACCAAGGCCGAACGTCGCCCATGCGACCACCTTCGACGCGGATCT
>NHCD02000005.1 GCA_002168105.2 Phycisphaera sp. TMED24 | reverse complement strand
GGTCGGCTCCAGAGGCAACCGAACGTCATCCAACTCGGCAAAAGTGGGACGCGAGACGTCGTCGGGGCGTGCGTACCGCAGGGGGAAGTGGCGGCCCGAAACGGAGATGCGATATTTGGACAGCTCTTGGGCCGGGATGGGCTTGTCAAACGGGTTGGCGATTTGCACCGCGACAACCGTCGTTCGGTTGCATGCACCATCGAGATAACGCATACCCTCTTGGTAGAAGGGATTGAGCGGCTTGATTGAAGAGTTCTCGCCGATACCGGTCAGGAATTCGCCGTCGAGCTCACGGGTGGCGTACAAGTTGCCAATGAACGCCTCAACCAAGAAGGGTTGTCGCTCCAAGCCGAGCATGGCCAAGTTTTCATTTTCGACATTGTTCTGGGCGGTGGCTTCGTATCCCCACCGGGGCAAGGGCACGGCCCCTTCTTGTTGCGTGGCCGTACTCAAGAAATCTTCCGGGTCCTCCGGGTTACCGGGATCCCCAGGGAAGTCGTACTGGTCATAAAGCGGCGCGATGTCAATAAAGCGCGGGGCGAGCACTTCAGGATCGGTCACGCCTGAATTTGGCACGTTGGCCAATGTGACCCAGTCGTTGTCGCGGTAGGAAAGAATGTTCGCCGAAAGCCCCGCGGAAGTCATCTTCAGCCAGTGGGCATTGGCGGCGGATCGTCCGGTGGGCACCTCTGGTGGCAAAAGGGAATTGAATGGGTTCTGGACAGAACCGAAGTACGTGTTGCTGAAGGTATGGTTGGGCAAGGTGCCGAAAACATCACCATCGGTCAGCGTGTGCAAAATGGAATGGGGAAGACGCTTGGCCATCGGCATCAAGCCACTGGGGCCTTCGCCAGAATCCCGCTCAACCCAAAGGTCAAGGAACCAAGGATTTTCTTCGCGCAGATCAAGTCGGCTCGACTGCTGATCGAGGAAGGCCTGGGTGAAGTCGAGGATCTCATCAAGATCTTGATTGCCACCAGGGAGCGCCTCCAGATCTTGGGCAAAAGAGAAATACGGCGCACCGTTGCGGTCAAGCCAGGTGCGCTGGGCAGTCAACCAGCCATAGTTTGGCGCACCGTCGTCGCCCACTTGCGGGTCAACAAAGGTGGAGAGCCCTGGAATTTGCCAAAGATCAAAGCGAAGGCTGTTGGCAGACTGGGGTAATGTCGACAATTCAGGAACACCATCGTTGTTGAGGTCGGGGCGCCATCGCCACCGCAACCAAGATGGAAGCAAATCGTTGCGGGTGTTCGAGACCACGGTGGAACGGTGCCGGAGATCGGCTTTCCACTCAAAGGTGGTCAGTCCGTCCAAGAACGGGGTGGTCTCCTCAGCAAAAAGGTGGCCGCGGAGGGCGTTGCCGTGATCTGTTTGGATGCGGCGCCAAGAGCCGGCAATCTTTTCGGCCCGAGTGAAGACGTCACTGGTGTTGAGCGACTCGTTGGCGCGAAGTTCGAGTTCGCTCGAAAGGTCAAACCGAGACCAAGGGGGCGTGTTCCCTTCTCGGAAACTGACGAGACGTTCCTCGGCCGTAAGAAAGGCATTCAGTGGGTCGATGTCGTTGTTGGTGGCACGGAACCAGCCTCGCTCCTCCAGCCAAGTGGGGACCGGACCCGAATCAGTCTCGTTGGTGTTGCCATCAACTCGGGTGTCGAAATCTTGAATCGCATCGGAAAACAAGTCGAAGCCACCAGATTCGAATCCGAATCGAGTGGGTGCTGCCCCTTCACGGTGCACTGGCGCGTCGAAGAATCCCACTCTTGCTTCAGGGGCTTCTTGACGTTGGCCAAGGGCATTGCCGGAGTTGGCGTTGAAGCCAGAGACCAGTGAGAGGTCTGCGGGGGTAAATCCAGTCGTGCCACTTTCGGCCAGTTGGTTGGCCGCGTCGGCAAAGGTCGTGGGCTCGGTCACAAATCCTGGCGAATACCGGGTGGCCGTGGAGAGATCAAGTCGACCGCCGTTGTCAGTGATGGAGACCGAGACAATGTTTCGAACACCGTCACGAACCCCAGGAGCGAGGAACCAAAAAGAATCGGTCCAGCCGTCGCCATCGGAATCATCGAGGTACCGGGAGACGTTCGAAGCAATCGACCCGTCGGGCTGGTTGGCGTCGTCGGGGATGAGCACCGTGCCTTGACCATTGGGATTGGAGATTTGGCGAAGCCCAACAAACCGGTCGATGGGCCGTTCACCGGGCTCATTTTTGAACCCGTCGGCATCAAGGTCATTCAGATCGAAAAGGTTGGCCGGAGGAGAGAAATACAAGCCTCTGTCGACAGCAGTAAACGGGTTGTTGAACGTTGCAGAAGATGTTGCCCATCGGGCCCACTGCTCCTCATACTGAAGACGATTGAAATTGCCCAGCACCATGGCAGTAGCGCCGGTGCTGCCGATGCTGTATCCGGGAAAATTGTTGCCTCCACTGAAGAGAACTCGGTAGTCGAGCGAGTCGACCCACTGCTCAATCGGCACCGACAGATCATCAATCAAGTTCGGCAGCGGCGGTCCGCCGGCTTGCAGCTCTTTGGCGCCAAACACATCTGAGATGTCAAAGACGACTCGCCAGCCATTTTCTGGAGTCGAAATGTTGGACAAGTGCCGCCATTGCAGAAATGAGTCCAGCAGACCGTCGTTGTTTTGATCCACAGCCATCGGTTCGAGATCGCGAAGCCATCTTGTGTCACCAAAGCCTGGGCCGTAGACGGGGTTGCCTTCTGAAAACAATCGCTGGGTGGTCGAGGCATACTGACTCTTGAATGTCGACGGAGAGCCGTCGCCGAAGATCAGCGTGTTCCCAGTATCCAAACCAATGACACCGTAGGGGCTGGATGGACTCCATGGATATTGGAGCCCGTCTGGCCAGTTCGTGAAAGGAACCACTTCAAAGGGGGCGAAGTTTCCAGGGAACCACGGGTCAACGGAGTAGCGCTGGTCAAGATCAAACCCCGCAAATCGATCTGCCAGAGCGCTGTCCCGGACCGCCCGAGACGGATCGAGTCGAATTCGGTTGGAGTTTGTTGCCGCAGGGATACCAGGGAAGTTGGCCTCGGACTGGAATTGATCAGCAAGTGGAAATGTTGAAGGAAGCGAAAAGATGAAGTTCAGACCGTCTGCGTCGTCTTCGATGGTCTCACCCGGGAGAGGGTTCACCAGACCTTGCACTCCGGCATTGTCGTACCGAGCATCCACGGGCCGCACAAACAAAGCGTTCGCGACCAGCTGGGCAATGTCTTCGCCAACTCCATCCACACTGTCCTGGCGTTCGGCTTCTTTCCGGACTGCGGCTGCGGTGGCACGGCCNGTCTGGGTTCGGGAAATAAATGTGGTGGCAATAATCACCAGAAGAACCAACACAGAGGCGGCCAACACAAGTGCGTTGCCCCGGCGTGAGGATTGAGCTGGAGTGGAGGGAATAAACATGCTCACTCTTTCGGTAAATCAATGACAAATTGAGCTTGGCGGCCGCCGGTCAAACGACCGGCTCGATCATGAACTCGGATACTGACACGAATAGCGCTCGGCCAAGGTGTGGCATCACCCACGTATTCGTAATCACCGGGGACGCCTTCAGCGACGTCGGTGCGATTGAAGCCAAACGTCGACTCATAGATGGCCGTGGCTCCAGAGAAGTTCTGGTTGCCGGGCACTGGGAACCGTTCGACATTGCCCACCAGTGGAAGGGTGTCGGCAAATTCCGGCTCCCAATTCCAGGACCATGAATCCTCGTTGTCAGGTGTGGTGTATTGCTGCAAGGCAAGCCCGCCGAACTCCCCCGCTNGATTCATGAATGGGAACCATGGCGTTCGACCGCTGTGACGAAATCCAACTTCGAATGGATCCAAAAATCCGTCCTCGTCGGCATCATCTGGTTGACCATCCGCGTCAAGATCAATTTGACCAGCCCCGGAAGGCCAAGTCCATTCAATACGCACGTCGGAGCATGAGCCCGAGATGACGTGACGAGTGGGCGGCAAAGAGAAACGGCCCATGTTTGAGGTCGCACGCTCGGCATGGGGATAGAACAAGCCGTACCTCTGAACAAAACCACTGGCGGCATTCCAGTGCTGTTGGCGATTGTCCGGAGACCCATCAATATCACCGCCATCAAAGAAGTCGGCGAATTCNGAAAGCCCCCGACGCATGTCGTCAATCTCCATGGAAGTGCTGTCCACACGTCCGGTGATCACTGAAGCATTGGTGGCGGGAGANAATCCGCCAAAGCCCGCAGGGTCAAATCCACGAAGAAANATCGATGGGCTCTGAATCACACCACCGGAATAGGGGTTGCTGTTCCCGTTGTAAGCTCCCCCGCCTCTCAGGTAGAAATAAGGGTCAGCTGCATTTTGGGTCGGGTTCGGGCTGGTGAATCCGTAATCGTCGTCTGCCATAAACACAGCTTGGCGGCACAACAGCCATTGCTCAGCTGGGAATGCGGGCAGTGGCACCGAAAAATTTGAGGGGGCATTGGTGAACCCCGTTTGCGGGAGCCCCATGTTCTGACGAACCATCGGCCGATTGCCACCCAACAATCCGCGATCCATCCAGGGGCCGATCGGCCCCAACTNACTGCCTTGGTTGGGAGATACGTCGTACACGNTGGCGAGGCCTGGACCGTCGGGTTGCCTGCGAACGGGGCCCAGTTGATAGCCATGGCCAAAGTAAATGCGTGAGACGGGGCCTTCGCCCTGCTTGTTACCGCCTTCGCCGTACAGGTAGTTCTGGGTGCCCTCGAAGCCATATTTAAAGAAGACCATGTGGTCAGCACGCAGGATGGCGTCCGGCGGCAAGCTGGGATCGAGGTATCCCCCGGCAGGATTGGTGGCAAGGCGGCAATCGTTGCGAAGACTGACGCATCGGATGGCCAAGAAGCCTTCTTTGCTGATGGCGGAGACGTCCTGACGCAATTGACGTTCAATGGCATTGAGGTCCGACTGGTTGTCGTTCAACGCTTCGCCAATGCCAGCGACTTCCGTGGTTGCGGAAAAGATACGGCCTGCAGCAAGCAATACGGCCAAGAGCACGAGAATGGCGACAAGTAGTTCAATGAGAGTGAAGGCGCGCTTCATGATCAGAGCTCCCGAACCGTGACGTACACCGGCTCTATACGCCGACCTGAACGATCGGTCACTGGAACAAACCAAATCCGATCAACCGTGTGGTACCAGTAGCGCAATTGCTCGTCGGACCGACTCACAGAGCCAATCGACTCAGGAGGCACGGTGGGAAACACTGGCCGGTCGGGGTCGGCGGGGTCTCCGAGCCGAGGAAAGTTTGGNTCGTCGTCCCAAAACGCTGGGGAGTACGGCGAGGTGCGTCGGACAGCTGGAACTGGTTCGTACAGTTCGACCACGAGTTCGTTGGCGGTGTTGCGCCCGCGAATGACACGGTGCACATTGCCGTGCTCATCAAGGATCCACTGGCCACCGGCCTGCCACTGACGATCGAGGTAGACATCACCTGAGCCTGTGGTATCAAAGGGGGACGGTGTCCCGGAGGCAATTTGAATAACGCGCTGTCCCGGCACCCAGGGCTCGTCCAAATGGACGGCNTGTGGNCGCTGAGGAGATCCGGTGACCGTGCTGCCGCCCCCGACAGAAAGGATGTCGGTCGGACGGTCAAGGAGGCGCTTGCCATCGGGCTCGGTGGCTCGGTACACAAAAATAGCGACCTGCACGGTGCCATTGCTTCTCTGGAAGGCGCAGTCCCAGTAATACTCCGGCGAATCAGAATCCTGAGGCCAAGATCGATCTTCGCGTGAAACGAAGTAATGCAGATCAATGTTGGCGGCTGGATCTTGNTCGNCGACTTGNTAATCAAAGACGCCGGGAGGNGTTCCATCAAACGGNGAAGACGGAAGGTATCTGGGGAAGACTGAGGGATTGGCNAGCAAGTTGACGGAGCCGGCCACTCCGGCCGGAACGCCAGTGAAATTGAGNCCGAACCCTNCGACGGCCCCCTCGGTCCAGAACGTATCGAACGAAGGTAGACCGATGGGCCCAATGAATGGGTGCACCGCACCACGGCGAAGACTTGGCGGAATCAATGGTGACGGATTGCCTGAGGCCTCGCCGTACCACCACGAAGGTCGTGTCCACTCAAAGTCTCCAGTGGGCAAGTATTGAAAAAAGTTCAAGACGCTGGATCGAAGTTCATCCGGCGCGCTGGTGTCGCGGAGTTGGTCGTCACCGCCGAAGTCGGCCGGGCTCAAACGCGAACGCAAAGTGGCCAATGCGCTGTCGGCCACGACTGGACCGTACGCATCATTCTTGGCGTTCTGCTGCTGCTTGATACCCGCGGGGAGAAGCGAGGCAATCGCGATCACCCCAATGCCCAGAATAAAAACACTCATGAGCACTTCAATCAACGAGAATGCACGGTGTTGGCGAGCGATATTGATCATTTCATCACCACCCCGCTAAAGCGATTGAGATGCAAAATTTTCCCTTCACGCTGGACGTACGAAGGGTTGGCTCCCGCGCCAATCAGGACACCATTTTCAAAGTCTTGTCCCGGGAAGAGCTGAGCGCGAGCGGCCGCTTGGTCGAAAACGGCCAAGAAAGATGAAACGGACGCAAACGGTTCGTCGTCGAAACGAGCCTGACGGTAGAAATCGCCAGTGCTGCCCGGGATGGAGTATTCACCGGATGCATTCGCGGCACGGTTCTGGCCGTCGGTCCGAACCACGCGGTCGTCATTCCAATCGAGCCATGGGCCGAGGGCTGGCGAATTTGGGTTGTCTTCTAAGGAGGCACCAGTCCCGTCAAACATGATGGCTGGGACTTCACCCTGGTAGTCGAGGGGTTGCACTGAAAAATCTGTGGGTGAAACCCAACTGTCGTCTCCAAAGTTATCGCCAAAGCTGAAGTAGCTGGGAACGGCAACAGACATGCCGGCCGGAAGTCGTTCTGTCTTCAAATCTGGAATCGGGACCCAACGGTCAACGGCGTAGCGGCTGCTGCTTGACGTTTGAAAGACCACAGTCTCCCCGGTCCATCTCAAGAGGACGATTTCAACGCCAAACTGGTCCTCAAGGGAGCGATCGGCCTCATTGGTGACACCATCGCCGTTTCGATCGCGAAGGCCAATCACGACTGGGCGAAAAGCCGCCATGACTGGTTCCCCGCGACGAATGGCTTCAGACCTCGCCCGTTCGAGGAGAGCGGTCGTGGTGTTGACCGCCGTACTGAATCTCAGAGATCCGCGTAGGGATCGCGTGGAGGCCAGGGCAATCACACTCAGCAGGACAATGATGCCAATGGCGACAAGCAACTCAATCAAAGTGAATCCGCGCCGCCTCATTCGGTGACCTCAGTGCTGTACACGTTGTCCAACGCCTGCAAGAAGCAGTT
Organism: Phycisphaera sp. TMED24; assembly: GCA_002168105.2. GTDB lineage: Bacteria > Planctomycetota > Phycisphaerae > Phycisphaerales > SM1A02 > UBA8653. Next base: position 35,952 of record NHCD02000005.1, on the reverse strand, counting down.
GTAGGGACCAGACGCTTCAGGGGTTGGGGGAAGACCCGATGTGGGGTCGACCCGTCGCCCGAATTTCAGGTCGGGCCCAGCGGAGATCAAAACGATCGAGGCATCGGGGTTGTCGCGTCCGATGTACAAACGTTCGATGCGACGGGCCACCGTCTTGTCCGGGTCGGGCTGAATCGACTCGGTCAAATCGCTTTGGTTTACGGGTGGATATGCAAGGGCCTGAAGCTGACCAGAGGCGTCAAGGAGGGCACTTGGTCCCGGGTGAACGGCGCGAATGGCAGTGCCCCAGGAATCAAGAAGGACCAATGCATTGGCGCCGGTGTATGGGCTGGTGGTCGGCTCATACGGGGAAGCGGTCATGGCGTTGAAGCCGTTTTGAGACGCAAAGACGCGGGGATCGGGGTCGCACGTGTACTCAAGAGGGGTGTCGGGCACCCAAACGGGACGGTTCCCGTTGTTCAACCGCACATTCCCAATCAGAGACGGATCAATCCGTCCCAAAATGTCGGCAGACGGTTGATGCCGAAGCAGAACCCGGCTGATCTCAGCCGTGGTCAAGCAATGGCTTTCACCACGACGCATGTCAAAGGCTCTCCCACTCGGGTTGGGAACCACATCGTAGACGCCAGACATGCTCAACCTTCGCCCCGTGCTGGACTCGTACTCTTGAATGGCCAGCGCGAACAGCTCCATTCCGGTTTTGGTTTTACGCTCCTCGGCTCGGGCAATGACGGAGGAGATGCTGGATGTGACCAGAGCAACCAAAATCAAGACGATGCCAACCACAACGACCAATTCGATAAGGGTGAGACCACGTTTCATCGACCAAACTCCACGATGTTGTCGGCATTGAGCGGATGAGCTCTCAGCCAAGGGTTGTAGGTCGCATCGGCGCCACCGCTGAAGATCGCATACGAAGCAGTACGGGCGGCGATCGAGGCAGAGAAGTCACCTCGAAGATCTTGCACGTGAGAATTAAAGACGTCAGCCGAAATGTTGCCGTCAAATTCCGATTCTGAGCCAAATGCCGAAGGACGCAGACGAATGATGTCTGCCAAGGAAGGTCGCATTTGAGGAATTGGAGGCGTCGCACCATTGACCCCAGTGCTCTTGCGTTGATCGACTGACGAGGGGTCCCCAGGAGCATAAGGATTGCAGAAGTACTCAATTGGACGATCGAAAGGGTCAAGCAGAACAAGTGCGGCATCGGGGTTGAGCCAGTCTTGGCTGTTCTCATCGATCACACGGACAGGGTCTTGACCTAGCTCTTCAGCTTGGGCTTCAGAGGTTGGGGCTGCGGGCCAGGTGTTCGCAGGCAGGATCTTGCCCAACCTGATGTCGCCCTCAATACCGAGGTATGGCCCGTAGACACGGCCAGGGTTACGAAGACGCATCTGGGAGGGATTTGCGGAAGGATCTTCATACAAACCGAAAGCGCGATCTTCAAACAAGCCCGTACCAAAGATGGTGCTGCCCCAGGCGCCGTCTAGCCCGGGGGATCGAATACCAAGTGCAGGACGTTCGCCCAATGAGTTGGTATCGATGTCAGTTGTCCCGTAGCCATCAGCATCGCGACCACCGGCCCCAAGAAGGAACTCGGGGATTGTGGTCATGGAATACCAACGTTGCATGTCGACCGCGTAGTCAGAGAGCGGAAAAGGATTGTTGCCGACAATGGGAACCGGGGCCGGAACCACGTCACGCCAGGCGGGACCATCTCGGCCCGAGGAACTCCCGTTCAAGACGACCGGGTGATACCCGTGATCAGATTTGAACGCGTCCAATGAAATGGAAACCGCTCGCATGATGGACCTTGTCTTGACCGCCCGTGATCGATCGGTGGCGCCGCGAAGACTTGCCAAAAGCAGCCCCGCAATCACGGCCACAATGGCGATCACGACCAGGAGCTCGAGCACGGTGAATGCGCGGAGCCGCTGAGAAGGGGTACGTCGCATATCAACCACCCGAAGAGACCGACTCGATCATCTTGACCAAGGGAAGGAAGAGGGCCAAAACAATGGTTCCGATCACGCCGCCGAGGAACACCACGAGAAGCGGTTCAATCAAGCGGGTCAATCCCTGGACCGCCACGTCGACCTCTTCGTCGTAGTTGTCGGCCACCTTCATGAGCATGACATCAAGGTCGCCAGTTTCCTCACCGACCTCAATCATGTTAACCACCAGTTCGTCAACGACCTTCGATTTACGGAGTGGCTCCGCAAAGGATTCACCCTCACGAATCGAGTCGTGAACCTTACCCAGAGCATCTTCGAAGACACTGTTTCCACTGGTCTCCTTGGTAATGGTGATGGCCTCAAGGATCGGCACCCCCGCCGCAATAAGCGTGCCCAAGGTGCGAGTAAATCGAGCCACCGCGGTCTTTCGCAAGAGTCCGCCAACGGGTGGAGAAATCAGGAGCAAGCGATCGGTTACTTTTCGCCCAATCTCGATTTTCCGAATGATCTTCCAGAGAATAAAGATAAGGAACGGGCTGATCACGATCCAAGCGGCGCCCGGAATCTGCTGGTCGGGCGTTGATGACCCTGCAACCCAGGCAGAAGCCTTGGTCAGGAAGATCGTCAGAGCAGGCAATTCCACCTCGAAGTCATTGAAGATCTCAATAAATTTTGGGATCACGAAATACATGATGCCGGTCACGATGAGAATGGCAATGATGATCACCACCACCGGATAGATCATGGCACCGATCACACGCCGTTTGAGGGCCTGGGCCTTTTCCATAAAAACGGCCAAACGTTGAAGAATGACATCCAGAACACCGCCGACTTCGCCCGCAGCAATCATTTTGGAGTACAGGCGATCGAAAGTTCCCGGGTGCCGGGCCATAGAGTCCGCGAGGGTTGAACCTGCCGCAACATCATCGGCCACCGACGCGAGGACGTATTTCATCATGCCGCCCCGCTGCTGAGATTCAAGAATCTGCACAGAACGAAGCAGCGGAAGACCTGCATCTTGCAACGTGGAGAGTTGCCGTGTGAAGAGTGTCAGCTTTTTCTGGGAGACTCCACCCAGTGCAAGCGGCTTCTTGCGTTTGGTTTCAGCAGCGCCGGCATCAGGAACACCTTTCTTGCCTCGTTTGCGTGCTTTGTCCGGCACAACAGATTGAGGAAAAAGTCCTTGAGCACGAAGCATGGCGCCAGCATCGTCGAGGTTCTCGGCATCGAGTGTCCCCTTTGTTGCTTTTCCATCGGCGGTTACGGCTTGGTATTTGAACGTAGGCACGGTGCCTCCTGGTTCTGATCGGAGCAACTACTCCGGTTCTTTTATTCGTCGGTGATCGTCTCGCGGACAACTTCATCAATGGTGGTTTGGCCTTCGTAAATCGAGAGCAGGCCGGATTCGCGGAGCGTTCTCATGCCACGACGACGCGCGGCATCGCGGATCACCGTTGTGGAGACCTGCTGCATGACCAATTCGCGAATTTTGTCATCCATGATCAGGATCTCAAACAAAGCCATTCGGCCTTTGAATCCGGTGTTGTTGCATTTGTCGCAGCCTGTGCCTCGGAAGAAGGTGCGCCCCTCAACGTCACTGGGCCGCAGATCAAGCTCCATCAGTTCTTCCTCAGAGGGCTCGTAGGCCTGCTTGCAGCTCACACAAATCCGGCGAACCAGCCGTTGGGCCACAACCGCTTCGATGGTTGCAGTCAACAAGAAAGGCTCCATGCCCAAGTCAGTCAATCGAAGAACCGTGCTCGGGGCATCGTTGGTGTGGACCGTGGTAAACACCAAGTGGCCAGTCAGCGAGGCCTGTACGGCGATCTGGGCGGTTTCCAAGTCGCGAATTTCACCGATAAGGATGATGTCGGGGTCTTGACGCAAGAATGAACGCAACAGCTTGGCAAACGTGAGTTCCTGATCGGTATTGATTTGGCACTGGATAAGGCCGTCAATGTCATATTCAACTGGATCCTCGGCGGTGAGGATCTTTGTTTCAGGATCGTTGAGTTCGTTGAGGCAGGAATAGAGCGTGGTGGTCTTGCCAGAACCGGTTGGCCCGGTCACAACCACAATGCCGTTGGGCCGCTGAATAAGGTCTCGAACCGTTTCGAGGTCATCAGGCCGAAGACCAACATTGTCGAGGCTCAACTGGACATTGCCACGATCAAGCACACGCATCACGACCGATTCGCCAAACATGGTGGGAAGGACCGCTACCCGGAGGTCCACGGGGCTGCCGCCCAGCGTGAGTTCGATACGGCCGTCTTGAGGAAGTCGCCGTTCGGCAATGTCCAGATTGGACATGACTTTGACCCGAGAAACAATCGGCATCGCCAGGTGCGGCGGAGGCGGGCTCATCTCATAAAGCACACCGTCAATTCGATACCGCATCTTGAATTCGTCTTCAAACGGCTCCAGGTGGATATCGGAAGCCTTGTCTCGGATCGCCTGCATCAAAACCATGTTGATGAGACGAACAACGGCGCTACTTCCGGCGGCCTGAACCAGATCTTCAAGATCCACTGAGTCGCCACGGCCTTCCAAGGCAGAAAGCTCTTCACTTCCAAAATCAATGTTGCTGGTGCCAGAGGGCTGGTTGGCATAGTGCTTGGCAATGACGCGATCAATTGCTTCGGAGTCAGCAATCACGGCCACCGCATCGAAATTGAGAAGCAAACGGAGGTTGTCGATGGCCTGAAAATTGTCTGGAGACTTCAGGGCCACGACCAAGCGGTTTGAACCTGCGTCAAAAGAGACCGGCGCGATCTGGTAAGAAGTTGCGGTTTCAGCGGGAAGGGCATCGACCGCCTCGGTCGGGATTGCGTCGGGATCGAGATCGACCAATTGCATGCCAGCTTGACCGGCGAGGGCATAGGCGATGTGATGGTCGGTCACAAAGCCCAATTCGCGGAGGACCTCCCCGACCTTCACCTTCTGTCCTGACTCGGCCCGCTCCTTTTGCACAGCAAGTGCCTTTGAAACCTGCTCACGTTTGACAAGTTGCATCTTGACGAAGATCCGACCGATGCGACGACCCTTCATCTCACTCGGAGGGATGGCCTTGAATGAAGCTTCAGATTCGGGCATACCAACAGGATACCCCAAGATCGCGCTGCGACCCCTGTTGGAGGCGAACCTGCCGCAGGAGGCAAGGTGACAGTGGGTTATTGCGGCCTGATTTGAAGGCGAACTGATGGCATTATTGCCATCAAGAGGCCGTCAAATGGGGGTCAGTCTTCGAGGTCGTCGTCGTCCCATTCGATGCGGCCGACCGCCCCGCCTTCGCTGTGGATCTTGGCCGAAAGAGCGCCGGGATCTTTGCTCTTGTCGATCATCTCTTCCGCACTGATCATGCTGCGCTGGTAGAAGCTCCACAGGTGATCGTCCAAGAGCTGCATGCCAAACTTCTTTCCGGTCTGGATGGCCGAATCGATTCGAAAGGTCTTGTTTTCACGGATCAGGTTGGCAATAGCCGGGGTCACCACAAGGAACTCGTACGCTGCGACCCGGCCAGGCTTGTCAGAACGACGCAGCAAGGCCTGTGAAAGAACAGCAATAAGTGACACTGAAAGCTGAACCCGGACCTGAGCCTGCTGGTTGGTCGGGAAAGCGTCAATCACCCGGCTGATCGTGCCAGCAGCGCCAGTGGTATGCAGCGTCGCAAAGACCAAGTGGCCGGTTTCAGCCGCACGAATCGCAGCCTCGATCGTCTCAAGATCTCGCATTTCCCCAACCAGGATGCAGTCAGGGTCCGAACGGAGCACACGCCGAAGAGCTTCCGAGAAGCTCGGGACATCGGCCCCAACTTCACGCTGATTCACGACCGACTTCTTGTGGTAGTGGTAGTACTCAATAGGGTCTTCCGCGGTCACGATGTGACGCTCGTAATTCATATTGATGAAGTCGAGCATGGTGGCCAATGTGGTGGTTTTTCCCGATCCCGTCGGCCCAGTCACAATAAAAAGGCCTCGGGGCCGGCGGATCAAATCTTTGCAGATATCAGGAAGGCCAATTTCGTCAAAGGTCAACAGCCGATTGGGAATCAAACGGAGAACCATGGTTAAGTCGCCGCGTTGACGGAATACGGAGACACGGAAGCGAGCCTTGTCGCCGTAGGCGAAGCCAAAGTCGGTGCCGCCTTCTTCTTGAATCTCTTGCTGGTTGCGTTCCGGGGTGATTTGCTTCATCAGGGCCACGGTGTCATCAGGGTCGAGAACTTTGGTGTCCAAATTCTTGAGTCCGCCATGAAGACGGAGTGTTGGCTTCCTGCCTACCGAAAGGTGGAGGTCTGAGGCATCGAGTTTGATCACAGTGTCAAGAAGACGGTCGATCTGGATGGTGGACATAAGAGGCTTTCAGTGAAATGACAAAATGGGTGCTTTAAATGTCAACATTGCCAGAACTCAGGAACTCGGCCTGGGCAAATCGGGCAACTTCAGAAGGTGTGGTTGAGCCAGCAAGAGTCTTCAGGCGGCCATCGTCGACCAAGGTCCTCATCCCGGTCCGGATGGCGACAGCGCGAATTTCTTCTGCGGGGGCGCGCTGGAAGGCAAGATCGCGAACTTCGCTGTTCATCTTCATAAATTCGAAGATAGCGCGACGACCTTTGAAACCAATGTTTTCACACTTGGGACATCCACCTGGGGCCATGATTTGATCAACCTCAGGCGAGTCTGGGTCAATACCGATCAGTTGAAGCTCCTTGGGGTCGAGGTCTTGGGCAGGGACTTTGCAGTGCTTGCAGAGAACACGGACCAACCGCTGCGCCATGATCGCCTGAATGGAGCTGGCCACCAAAAAGGGCTTGACGCCCATGTCGATCAAACGAGTAACAGCGCTCGGGGCATCATTGGTGTGCAAAGTCGAGAACACCAGGTGGCCCGTAAGTGCCGCCTGGATAGCAATTTCAGCAACCTCACGGTCTCGAATTTCACCGACCAAAATGACATTTGGCGCCTGACGAAGCATCGACCGAAGGATCGAGGCAAAGGTGAAGCCGATGGATTCCCTGACTTGGCACTGGTTGATCCCTTTGAAGTTGTATTCCACAGGGTCCTCTGCGGTAATAATCTTTTTGTCAGGGCGATTCAGCTCATCAAGCGCGGTGTAAAGCGTGGTGGTCTTCCCGGATCCGGTGGGTCCAGTAACCAGAAAGATGCCGTTGGGGCGGCGAATCACGCGGTTAAAAATATCGAGGTGGTCTGGCTCAAATCCAAGGTTGGCAAGGCCGATCTGAACGGAGTCCGGACGCAAAATCCGAAGCACGATGGATTCGCCGTGATAGGCCGGGCATGAGGAGACGCGGAAGTCGATCGGCGACTCGTCAACTTTCAGCTTGATGCGACCGTCTTGCGGGATTCGCTTTTCGGCAATGTTGATGCCTGCCATCAGTTTGAGCCGGGCGAGAACCGCAGCCTGCATCCGCTTGGGGAGGTTGTCCCGAACGGTGCACACACCGTCGATGCGGTAACGCAGAACCACGCGGTCGGGCATCGGTTCAACGTGAATGTCTGAAGCACGGTTCCGGACCGCTTCTTCGATGATCCGGTTGACCAGCGTGACCATGCGAGAGTCTTCCCCCGCATCGACATCGATGGATTTGTCGACCGAACGATCAACCGATGAATCCACAGAAGCGTCAATGGAGTCCGTGACAAAACTCTGCCCGTCGAAATTGCGACCTCCGCCACCTTCACTTCCATCAAGAGCAGCATCAATCGCTGACGGAGCGGCGACCTCAACGACAAGCTCCCGGTTGAGTCGAAAGCGGAGCATGTCAAGCGCGTCGAGAGCCATTGGGTCCCCGATGGCAAGGTGAAGGCGACCGCCATCCTCACCCAAAGGGACAATTTTGAATCTCTTTCTCAAGTCGTCGGGGACGAGGTTGAGATCCACCCTTTGCGCTGACGATTTGTCATTCAAGTCAACAAACGGCAATCCTGTTTGCTCGGCCAACGCTTTGGCGATGGTGGTGTCATCACAGGTCCCAGCCTCAACCAAAGCCTCCCCCAAGCGCTTGCGGGCGGCTGAAGCAGATTTCAGGCCCTCCTCAAGAGCAGCGGAAGTGAGAGCCCCATGCTGGACAAGAATTTCACCAAGTTTGAGGCGCTTGCGTGCCATGAGACTCCTTCATCGGCTAAGGGCCAGTTGCAGAATGATGAGTATGATCAATGCACCCCGTCCCGTCCATCTCTAGTGACAATTCCGCCCCGAAAAGTGGATCATGGCCCCTTCAACGTCTCACGACCCCCGAATTTTGATCACGGCTGGCCCGACTCTGGAGCACTTGGACCCAGTGCGCGGCATTTTGAACCGTTCCAGTGGCAAAATGGGCCTGGCCTTGGCCAAAGCATGCTCCGAGAGAGGCTTTCCCGTTCAAGTTTTGCTCGGGCCGGTCGAATCGTCCATGCAAGACGAGTTTCGGAAACATGGCCAAGTTGCCGCGTATCAGACGAGCGGAGAACTCGAAGGGCTGCTCGCCAAATTCTGGCCCAAGCATGATCTGCTCTTCATGGCCGCGGCGGTGTCCGATCTTCGGCCCACTGAAATTTCCGAATCCAAACTGCCCAGATCAGCTGTCTCTATCCAGCTGGAACCCGTCCCCGATTTGCTGGCACTTTTAGCGAAAGAGTGGCCTTCACACGGCATTCGAATCGGGTTTGCGCTCGAATGCGAAGACCAACTGTTATCGCGAGCCAGGAGAAAACTTGAATCAAAGGCTTGCCATGCGATTGCGGCCAACCCTTTGGCGACCGTCGGTTCTGATGCCGTCTCGGGCACGTGGATTACCCCTGAAGGCCAAGTGGCTCTCGGCCAACTCGAAAAATCCCAATATGCCGTTGAGCTGCTGGATCGATCACTTCAGTTGTGGTCCGACGAATCAGGCTGAACAACCCCGAGGACTTTCCGGTCAATTCGACGCCCACCCACCGCCTCAACCTCAATGGTGACTGATTCACCCGTCACTTTGGCGAGTTGCCTTGCCATCACAGCGAGTCGTCGTTGTTTGGCTCGTCCGACGGAGGCCAGTGCCAGTTCGCAAGTCCTACGGGAACGAACTTCGACAAGGCACAGCCTGCCTGAGACGTGACGCTCGATCCGGTCGGCTTCAAATCTACCGACATGCACCCGACAGCCGACCGTTCGTCGACATCGGATCAAACTCCAGAGCCAAGCGAAGACTTCTGCTCGAACGCCTCGACGAAATGACGAGACTTTGGCGGACAGAACCGAACACAATATTCTCGAGACTATGAGTCGATCTCATCGGTGCTTGCAGGGGCATGGCGGTTGTACACCACTTCAAGAAGCCTTCGGAGCATTTCGTTCGGGGAGGGAGACAGATCTCCGTTGTTGATCAAAGCTCGGCGATTTGCGGTCAGGGCACGACGTTGCTGTTCCGCTTGCAAGGCTGACCGAAGTCGCTCTTGAACATCCGGATCCCACAGATCAGAAGGATTTGCCCGCTCGAAGGTTCGCAGGACCACGAGCCACGGGCGGCCGTTGACAGAGACAACAGGCGTCACTGGGCTGTCCATGCTGAGGGCACGTACTGCGGATTGAAGTTCGGGAACGCCGAACGTCACTTCAGGGAGGCCACCATCCTCAAAGTCATAGCTCAACCACAATCCACCGCTTCGTGGGCTGGCATACTTTGCACCAAGGGACTCGAGAACGGAAGGGTTATCGCCAGGATTCCACGAGGAGAGCGCCTCACGTAGCGGCTCAATGCCACTTTCAGACTCAAGCTCAAATCGGGCCAAGGTAAAGCTTCCTTGATCAAAGCTTTCGAGCTGTCTTGCGTACAGCCGCTCAATGTCTTTCCATGTCACGTCACCCGCGGCGGCCGCTTGCGTCAACTGATACTTTCGAACTTCCTCTTGGACGAGGAGATCTTTGGCAAGCTCCGCTGGTGTTACGCCATTTTCATCAAGTACCTTCCTTCGGAAATCAGCGTCTGACATACCCGAGTTTCTCGACAGGAGTTCGGCCACCATCTGGACTTGGTCGTTGAACTGGGCACTTTTTTCAGGATCTCGCTGTAAAGCTGCTTCTTCAATTAACAGGCGGTTCAAAATCTCGCCCTCGAGCCGCTGTTGCACGCGCTGTTGAGCCTCTTTTCGAAATTGGGCCAAACCACTTTGGGCGGCCACAGCCGAGAGCTCGTCCCGCATCGGATCGAGGATGTCGTGGGCATACATCGGTCGACCAGCAACATGCCCAACGAGGCAGTCAACCGGCTGGCCTTCATCACCTCCGGCAAGTGATTCGCCAGCAGGACCTCCGTACTCAGACGTGAGCCTGAGCCGGTAGTCATCAAGGACGAGAGATTGCTGCTGACTTTGACAGGATGAAATGAGTCCGCATATCGCAAAGGGGAGGAGTTGGACGATCCTTGAGGAGATCGCCCTGAGAGAGATTCTGGGCATCGGGGAACGGGCTCTAGACCTATACTTCACAAAGGAAAGGGTACCCCACCACCATGACTGAGACCGATCCGTCGAACCATTTCTCCGCCGATGAAGATTGGAAATCCGAGGCCGAGGCCGAGCGGGCCCGACTTGCCGAAGCAGATGCGAAGGCAGCCGCTTCTGAACAACCTCCGATTCCCGAAGCCACGTTCGAGTATTTCGTCATTGCCCTGGCCTCACAGGCCATGATGGCCATGGCCATGCGGCCGGACCCTTCGGGCCAGGTCTTCATTGATTTGAATTCGGTTGACCTCAACATGACCGAGCATCACATCGACCTTCTGGCCGTGCTTGAAGAAAAATCAAAAGGGAATCTCACCGAAGAAGAGTCCAAGATGCTTTCTGAAACGCTCGACGGCCTCCGTTCGCAATACATCCAAGTCAAAGCTCAAGTTCAGGAGCATTTGGCCAAACATGGTGGAGGCCTTTCTCCAGAAACTCAGCCTGGCCCGGCACCCACCACGGGGGACGACGCGGCGCCTGGAGGATCAGGTCTCATCATTCCTTGACCGCAGGTCGTTGTACGAAAGATTTGCTTATTGAAGTCCCCCGCAAAGAACGCCCATGTCCATCATTGATCGCCACTACCACCTACTTCGCCGGTTGCACAGTCTCTCGGGGGTCTTTCCAGTTGGCCTTTTTCTGCTCCCCCACCTCACCACCAACTCTTCCATCGTCTGGGGAAGATTCCTTGGAAAATCCGAGTATGGAGACGCGGGCGTCGAGACCTTCCAGCACGAGGTGGATTTCATCCATTCGCTTCCCGCCCTCGAGATCATTGAGTGGACGGTCCTTTTTGGGCCCATTGCATTCCACGCCGCCTTGGGAGTCATCTTTGCCCGGTCTGGGAAAGTCAACGTCAACCGGTACGGTTGGAACGGGTCTTGGCGATACGCCTTTCAGCGCATGACTGGCTACCTCGCTGTTGCCTTTATTTTCCTGCACATCACCTCGCTCCGCTTTGGCTGGACGTACCTGGGCTTGATGCCAAAATTCGACACCCATCACGCCGCAAGTTCATTGGCGGTCCACTTCCAACAGGGTGAGGTTGGACTGCTCCTCGCCGCGTTCTACCTGGTGTGCGTACTGGCGATCGTCTTCCACTTCGCCAATGGATTGTGGTCAGCAGCCATTACTTGGGGACTCACCGTCAGCCGAGCCTCGCAAGCCCGCTGGGGCTATGCCTGTGCTGCACTTGGCATGGGGCTCTCGACGATGGCAGTTGCGGCCATTGCGGGCTACAGCACTCTTGATATCGAAGCCGCCCAGAAGATTGAAGACAAAATGAACCAAGCCTCAGAAACCATATCGATCCTTCCAGTAGATCCCCCATTGAGAGGTGCCTCGTCATGAGTGGTCCCCGAGTCATTGTGGTTGGTGGTGGGCTGGCCGGCCTGGCCGCCTCTACCCGAATCGTCGAGTCGGGCCTGCAGGTCGACCTGTTCTCGCTGGTCCCAGTGAAGAGATCTCATAGCGTGTGTGCTCAGGGGGGAATCAACGCCTGCAACGAAGTCGCGCGGCAACAGGGCTACTCTGAAGATCAGCACTGCGACGAAACCTTGTATGGGGGTGACTTTTTGGCCCACCAGGCTCCAGTGCGCACAATGACGCACTGGGCACCGAAGATCATTGATCTTCTGGACCGGATGGGGGTCCCATTCAACCGCACTGCAGAGGGACGTCGCGACCTTCGACTCTTTGGAGGCTCTCTTTTCAAGCGGACCCACTTCAGCGGTGCATCCACCGGCCAGCAATTGTTGTACGCGCTCGATGAACAGGTTCGACGTCATGAATCTGAAGGAAACGTCAGCAAATACGAATACTGGGAATTCTTGCGACCCATCATTGACGCCAACGGACGATGCCGCGGGATCGTCGCCCAAGACCTCCGCACAATGACGATTCGGTCGTTTGCCGCCGATGCCGTCGTGATGGCAACTGGCGGCCCCGGCCTGGTCTTCGGCAAGAGCACAAACTCCGTCATGTGCACCGGTGCCGCTGCGGCACGATGCTTCACCTCGGGTGCTGCCTACGCGAACGGCGAATTCATTCAGGTTCACCCGACCGCCATCCCGGGAGCAGACAAACTTCGCCTGATGAGTGAATCGGCTCGAGGTGAAGGCGGACGGGTTTGGGTGCCCAAGACCCCCGGTGACCCACGTGATCCACGTGACATTCCCGCCGACGAACGCTGGTATTTCCTTGAAGAGAAGTACCCGGCGTACGGCAACTTGGTCCCCCGCGACATTGCCTCCCGCGAAATCTTTAGCGTTTGTGTCGATGAGGGCAAGGGCGTGCGTGGCGAGAACCAGGTCTACTTGGACCTGACGCACAAGCCGCGTGAGTATCTCGAAAACAAGCTGGGCGCTATTCTTGAGATCTATCGAAAGTTTGTGGGCGAAGACCCCTGCGAGCTGCCCATGCGAATCTTTCCGGGCGTCCACTACTCCATGGGCGGACTATGGACAGAGTACACCGCCACTTCTGACGGCCAACTGATGGAATACGGCGCCCCCAATTCCATGATGACCGGCATCCCTGGCCTGTTTGCCTTCGGCGAAGCCAATTACCAGTACCACGGCGCAACCCGACTGGGAGCAAACGCGCTCCTTTCCTGCATCTTTGATGGTCTCTTCTGCGGTCACGGCGTGGCAAACCACGCGCGTGAAAACGCCGGAACTGATGCAGACGACACCCTGTTCACTTCCGCCGTGGAAGCCGAAGCCAAGTTGCAATCCCGCTTGACCAGTTCGACTGGCAACGAAAACCCCTACGCCATCGCCAAAGCCATGGGTGATGAAATGACGGCAGCTGCAACGGTCGTGAAAACCGAGGCAAGAATGATCGAAGCCTTGGATGCGATTCGAAGCCTCCAGGAACGAGCATCGAATATTGGCCTTTCGGACACCGGTCTGTGGACCAACCAGAACCTCTCTTTTGCCCGAGCTGTTCCCGACATGCTGGCCCTGGCCGAAGTCATGCTTATGGGAGGCATCGAGCGCAAAGAGTCGCGAGGCTCTCACTACCGAACCGATTATCCCGACCGAGTGGACGACCCCTTCTTGGCCAGCACCGTGGCCAACTGGAATGGCGGAAAGCCCTCGATTGAATTCGAGCCCGTCCAGCTCGGGATCGTGGAGCCTCGGGCTCGAACCTACGGCAAGAAGCAGACCGCGTAAACGCACTCGGCAGGGATCCCCCCTTTACGCCGGCCAGATCCAATCCATCAAAAGATCCAAAGCGACCAGCAAGGCCACGAATCCGCTGGACATGATTTTGGCGAACATTCCTGCCAATCGTCCCCCCGCCGCCCAGACGGCAGGGCGCAGCGCTTCTTTTTTGCTTCTTGCGGCGAACCATGTCTCACCAGCGAAAGCTCCAACGAAGGCGCCGAGCATCGCCACCAAAATGGCCCCAACAACAGGTGGAGGAACAAAAAGGCCCACCACCCCTGCCAACAAAGATCCGATGGCCGCACCCCACATGCCAGGCTTCCCACCGCCACCCTTCTTGGTGGCGGCGATACCGAGCACATGCTCAAGAACTTCACCGGCCGCGGCGACGGCAACAGCAGCACCAAGCCACCAAAGGGAAATCGCGCTGCCGCCAGCAACGTACGTCCCCGCACACCAAAGCAGGATCAGCCAACTGCCCGGCAGTCCCAAGGCTGCAAGTGGCACCACCAGCAACAAGAGGAAAAAGGTGACCAACAACCACAGGGCGTTTCCTACAGCAGCCCCAGAAGGCAGAACATCGACCAGCCAGTCCATCACATCAGTTCTCCAATGACTTGATCTGCCAGAAGAAACCCTTGATCCGTCAGGGTGAGCCGTTCGACCCCTCGATCAAGGAGACCGCGATCAACCATCATGCGTATCACTGCGTCTCGGGGCGTACCGGGCCCGGCCTGGAGGCTCTCGAGTTCGTCGAGACGAAGCCCCTCCTGCAACCGCAGTCCGAGCAGGAACCTCTCAGCACAATGCAGTTCGACGGTGCGGATCTCCACACTCTCCAAAGGGCACCAGCCGGAAGACGACAAATAGCCCTCAAGGCGGGGTTGGTTTTTCCAACGAGCCTGGGAAAACTGGCCAGACGAGCTCGGCCCCAACGCCCACCACGGTTCGTTCTTCCAATATTTCAGGTTGTGGCGACAGTGTTCACCAGGGAGAGCAAAGTTCGAGACTTCGTAGCGGTGAAGACCCGAAGCTTTCAGCCGAGACACCACCAGTTCATAGGCCTCGGCTTCGAATTCTTGTTCACAGGGTTGAACCAACCCAAGATCACGACGCTTGGTCAACGCGGTATTTGGTTCGTAAATCAATCCGTAGACCGACAAATGGTCAGGCTGAAGCGCCATGGCTTCTGAAACGTCGTGCTCAACCCCATGAAGATCTTGCCCAGGGACACCAAAGATCAGATCCAAAGAGAGACGATCGACGCCCGCCGACCGGAGCAGGTCCACCGCCTGCGGAACCGACTCGGGACGATGACGCCGTTCAAGAGTCTGTAAGGAATCAGAGGTGAAAGACTGAACACCCAGGCTCACCCGGTTGACGCCAGCGGCCACCAATGCGTGGGCCAATTCGTCCGTAATGGTTTCAGGATTGGCTTCAACCGTCCATTCGTAGTCGGCTGAAAGCTCAAACTGGCTTTCCAAGATGCTTCTCCACGTCCCCCAAAACTGCTGAGGAAGCATGGTTGGCGTGCCGCCGCCAAAGAAGATCGTGTCAAAGCGGGTGCCGGCTGGGATCTGGCTCAGTTCCTCAAGAAGCCGGGCGCTGTATTGATCGATGCGGTCGTGCTGGTCAACCAGGCTGTAAAAATCGCAGTAGTGGCATTTGTGAGCACAAAAAGGGACATGGGCATACAGGCCCAAAACCGCGTCAGACGGAGGGGACAGGCGGGGGTCATCCCCGAGGAGATTGCCATTTTTGGTAAGATTCATCGTCCAAAAGCGATCGTATCGTCCTTGGAGGAGCACTGGATGGCATCTCAATCTGGCACACCAAATACCGCAATCGTCGGGCTCCAGTGGGGTGACGAAGGCAAGGGCAAGTTTGTTGATGTCCTGGCCGCTGAGCACGATGTGGTGGTCCGGTTCAATGGCGGGGCCAACGCTGGGCACACCATCGTCGTCGAAGGCGAGAAGCTTGCGCTCCACCTCATGCCGAGTGCAGTCTTGAACCCCAATTGTGAATTGGTAATCGCCAACGGCACGGTCATTGACCCTGGCATCTTGGTGAAAGAAATCGAGCTGGTCGAATCCCGTGGACTCTCTCTTGAGGGGCGGTTCCACGTGTCATCTCGAGCCCATGTTGTGCTGCCTTGGCACAGCCTGCTTGATGGCGCGGCCGAAGCGCGACTCTCCGATCGGGGAGAAGCCATCGGAACGACCAAGAGAGGCATTGGCCCGGCGTATGCCGACAAGATCGGACGCTCAATGGCCATTCGCATGGGCGACCTTCTTGATGAGGCGTATTTGAGAACCCACCTGGAGAAAATCGCACCACTCCGCCTTGAGGAACTGAAGGTTGCCGGAAATGACTCGACAATCGATACCGAGGCACTTCTCGCTGACCTAACGACGCTCGGCGAACGCCTGAGGCCTTACATCACCGACACAACGTGGCTCTTGCATGACCGTGTCAACGAAAAGCGCTCCCTGTTGTTCGAAGGTGCAAACGCGTGCCTGCTTGATGTTGACCACGGCACTTATCCCTTCGTCACCAGTTCAAACGCGTCAGCACTCGGGATCTCGCCTGGGACTGGATTGCCCGCCAAGACCCTGGGGCGGGTTGTCGGGGTGGTGAAGGCGTATTCCACGCGTGTCGGAGGGGGGCCGTTTCCGACAGAACTCGACGACGCCACTGGTGATCGCATTCGAGACCGCGGACGAGAATATGGAACCACGACCGGACGTCCTCGACGCTGCGGCTGGATCGATCTCGTTGCCCTTCGTTATGCCGCCATGGTGTGCGGAGCGGACAGTTTGGCCATCACGCTTCTCGACGTTCTCTCAGGATTTGACGAAATCAGACTGTGCACGAATTACAAGACGGCATCGGGCGAGATACTGGATCGCTTCCCCCCCGACGCCCGACTGCTCGAAGAGTGCACCCCGGTCTACGAGTCTCATCCTGGATGGGCCGAGGAGATTGACCAGTGCAAATCCATCTCCGAATTGCCACCGGCATGCCAGTCTTATTTGAAGTCTCTGCAATCCCATCTCGGAGTCCCTATTGAATTTATCTCGGTCGGCCCGGACCGACGCCAGACCATGCGTTGCCCTCAGAAGCAATCGTGCCGGGATGATTCTTGTTGCGTACCGGGCCCGTTGGAGAATGCGTGAGCAGCGACCGATCTGAATCTCCATCTCCCCCCCGCCATGTTGCCATCATTATGGATGGAAACGGACGGTGGGCAGAAGCCCGTGGACGACCCCGGATCGACGGCCACCGTGCCGGAGCCAAAGCCGTTCAAGCCACCGTCGAAGCTGCGGTCCGCTGCGGACTGGAAGTCCTCACGCTGTACTCCTTTTCAACCGAAAATTGGACTCGTCCGAAGGCCGAAGTTGCCGCCCTGATGGCCCTCTTTGAGGACTACATGACTTTGGAGAGAGATCGGCTTGTTGAGCAGCGCATCCGGTACCGAAGGCTGGGCCGTCGAGAAGGCCTGCCAACTGGTGTCCTCGACCGATCGGATCGCCTTGAGGCCGACACGGCCCAGGGCGCATCGATGACCCTTCAAATTGCCATCAACTACGGCTCGCGTCAGGAAATCACCGACGCAGCACGTCGACTTGCCATTGATGTGGCCATGGGGCGCATGAACCCAGACGATATCGACGAAAAGTCACTGTCCGACCGAATGCTGACGGCGCACGTGCCCGACCCCGACCTCATTATCCGAACCGGAGGAGAAGCAAGGCTCTCGAACTTCTTGCTCTGGCAATCGAGTTACGCCGAGCTGGTGGTCCAGGATGAACTGTGGCCAGATTTTGACGCCGAAGCACTTCACCGAGCGTTCCACGAATACGAGCAGCGACCTCGACGTCTTGGAGGAACCGCTTCACGTTAACTCGGAAGCGCATGATCCACGCTCAAAAGAAACCTCTCACCTGACCGGTCGTCAAATTCGCCACTCAGAAGCCTTTCAACCGCGGCGGCGACGGCATCCGGATCAAGCGCCGCCTCTGGCGGCACCATGGACGTGTCAGCAAAAGCACGCAACGCCGGGGTCTCCACGGCGGCCAATGCAATATTGAATCCGATCACTTGACCATCGGTCTCCCCCGGGAGTGAACGGACAAGAGACTCCAGTGCCGACTTGGAAGCCGCATAGGCGCGGAATCCCGGGAACGGGTCGTGGGTGGCAAAGCTCGAAATGGAGACCACGCGCCCCGGCGAACCTTGAGCCAACGAAGGTTGCAATTTTCGCGTGAGATCAAGCGGGGCAATGACATTGCTCTCAAACACCATGCGGTCAAAATCTGAATCGGTGTCCTCAGCCGCGATGTTTGGCGCGTAACCAGCATTATGGACAACCGAGGTGACGCCCATGGCCCACCCAGACAACTGAGCACGAAACGTGTCCGACGCAAGGTCGCCCGTCAGCGTCAGAACACCTTGCGGGAGCGACTCCAAGACTTCAGTCTTCCGACCAGTCGCGTAAATCTGAAATTGGTCCGCCAGCCGATGAACCAACGCTTGTCCGATTCCTCCAGAGGCCCCTGTGATCAGGATCGAAGATTTCATCCAAACAGCCGGCTCAAGTCGTTGAAGAACGTGACCGCAAACAATGAGCCAAGCAGCCCCAGCCCGAGCATGGTCGCCCATTTCTGGAACGTGACGGACGGAGGCCGACCGGTGACACCCTCCCAAGCCAAGAAGATCATGTGGCCGCCGTCAACCACCGGCAATGGAAGGAAATTCAACACGGCAAGGTTGACTGAAAGAAGCCCCAAAAAGAACAGCAAGTAGGTGAGGCCTTGGGCGGCGGTTTTTGCCCCAACATCCAAAATGCCAACGGGTCCATGAAGTTGCTTCACTTCGACTGAGCCACGAACGAGCCGGTCGATCGTCAGATAGGTCAAAGTGATCCACTTCACCGTTTCTTTTGTGCCCATTGAAGCAGCTTCCAAGGGAATTGAGCCTTGAAGGGTGACGGTTTGGGGTTCAAAAAATGAGGGGGAAAGAGCCAAGGATCGTGTCAATGCGTTGGCGGCGTCTCGCTCATCCTCGGTCAGATCGAAGGGATAGCTCTTCCCGTCAGTCTGGATCTGAGGGTCAGACATCGCAGAGGTGGATTGTGCGAATTGGACAAAGTCTCCATCGCCAGCAATGGTCAAGCCGCGAGGCGCGTTCAGGCCTTCGTCGAGCCGGCGGCCCGTGAGCTGAAGAGGACCCGATGCTGGGCTAAGGCCTATGCCCAGTTTGCCATCAGAACGCAAAGGCAACTCAAGGTCGATGAGAGCGTCTCCTCGTTGAACAGTGGCTTTCGGCCGTACGGAGTCTGCAATCAGAGATTGAACTTCGGCAATAGAAGGCCAAGCAACCCCTTCAAGTTCAGCAAAGCGATCACCCGGCTCCAAAAGACTCTCGCTGGGCGCCCCATCCGCGATGGAGTCAATTTGAGGTACGGGCGACAAGCCTGCCCAACCACGTTCAGTGCCATTTTCGGAGATCAGAGGAAGGGCGGATGTCGTACCAGCAGGGACTTCAACAACTCCCCCTTCCGGCGTTGAAAATCGCAACCTCGGGGCCATGGTGGGCAATGATCGATGAGCAGCTTGAGAAAAAGAGTTCACAGGGGCACCGTCTAGGTGAGTCAAAACGGAACCAGCTGGGACTGCGGACAGGCCGGCCGCGGACCACAGCTTTTGGGACATCACGTCGTCCAGATCAGAACGGAGAGTCGCGCTGGCTGCAGGAAGGATGCCCAGCGACAACAGTCCCCGTGGGCCAACCTCAGGAAGGACAGAAGCCTCCCGAATCTGACCATCTCGGGTCCATTCAAGCAGAAGTGACGCATCGGGCTTGGCCATCGCGGCCGAGACATCTACGTCTTTGAAGGTAGATACAGGCGCACCATTCACCTTGGTGATGGTGTCACCAGGCAAGAGTCCGGCCCGGTCCGCCGGACCCCCAAGTTGGGTGGAGCCGATGACAGGCGCCTCGAACTTAACTCCAATGCCAAACGCGACCACAAAAAGAAAGATGGCCAGAATCAGGTTCATCACCACACCAGCAGAAATAATGACCATTCGCTTGCCGACCGGAGCCAGGTTGTAACTTCTGGGATCATCACTCACGGCTTCGGGATTGCCATCTTCCTGTCCGAGCATGGAGACAAATCCGCCAAGAGGCAACAGTCGCAAGGAATATTCCGTCTCGCCGAGGCCATGCTTCGCCAATTCCTCGTCTGTGAGTTTGTCAGCGGGAGAACCTGTCAACTCAACCACGCGGGCTTGGGTGGACCCCGTCACCAGGCCGATTCCTCGACGCCAAGAAAGCAGAACAGGCCCCATCCCCACCGCAAAAGCGCCAGTCCGGACTCCGGCCCACTTGGCCGCGGCAAAGTGGCCAAGTTCGTGGAAGAAAATGAGAGCGCCGAATCCAAGGATGACGGCAGGTAAATTGATCACAGTGTCAAGCATGATGGCTCACGGGAATCGGTTGGCGACATCTGCACGAACGGCAATGTCAAGTTCAAGAATGTCAGTCAGATTGCTTGGCGCATGATGGCCGAATCGATCGACCGCGTCCGCCACGAAATGGTAGACGTCTAGGTAGGAAAGCCGCCCATCCAAAAAAGCCTTCACGCAAACTTCATCGGCGGCGTTGAGCACACAACCCGCGCCGCCACCCTTTCGGATGACTTCGTATCCGAGATCAACGAAGGGGAAGCGAGCAGTATCCACCGGGGAAAATTCGAGCTTTGTCAGGCCCAATGGGTCGAGCGCTGGAGCGACGGCAGCATCATGTTCACCTGCAGTGAGCGCCCAACGAATGGGGCCTGCCATATCTGGGGTACACATTTGCATCAGCGTTGTGCCATCACGCAAGTGCACCATGCCATGGACCAGGGAGCCGGGGTGGACTATGGCCTCAAGCTGCTGGTCCGTGACGCCAAAGAGGTGGTGAGCCTCTACCAATTCCAACGCCTTGTTGGCCATGGTGGCACTGTCGATGGTGATTCGGGGCCCCATGTCCCATACCGGATGGTTCAGCGCTTGCTGCGGAGTCACTTTCCGAAGACCGTCCAAAGAGGTGTCTCGGAACGGACCTCCGGAAGCGGTCAACACAATCGACTTGATGTGTTCGGAACGAACGCCTCGCAAGCATTGGGCAATTGCCGCGTGCTCTGAATCCACGGGCCACAATGTCCCTGGGGAAGACTGAAGCGCCTGCTGAACCAAATGACCGGCACAGACCATGGTTTCTTTGTTCGCCAAAGCAACTGACGCGCCCAATTCAATGGCTCGCAGTGTGGGACGCAAACCAGCGGCACCAACGATCGCGGAAACCACAATGGTCTCACTCGAAGCACAGGCTTCGACCAATTGCAATGCGGCGTCTTCGCCGCAGTAGTCAGCCCGGTCATCCTCAACCACCGAAGCAGTCTTCGCATGAGGCCAGAAGTTCTGTGACTCCTCCAGGACTTGATCGATGCGAGTCCCACAGGCAAGCCCAACGCATTCCCAACTGGGATCAGCTTGCTGAAGTTGCTTCACGACGTCGAGGGTTCGACGACCAATCGTGCCGGTTGCACCAAGAACAATGACTTTTTGGGGTCTCATTCACGGTCCGCAGTGCGGGGCCCCGACGTCCGACGGACAGACCTGCGAAGGCGGGACAGTTTTGGCTTGGGCTTGTCCTCGGCGGTCGAAGAAGGAGCGCTCGGGCGAGAGGGGCTTGCGGCCGTGTCACCCGAAGGCTCTTTTTTCTTCTGAGGGCCCTTTCCTGATCGCCGTGACCTTCGCGGCTTGGGATCGTCTGAGGAGGATTTGGGCTCATCCGATGACGTGGACTTGGACCGACTGTCGTCGGAAGTTGTGGCTTCGGAGTCGTCGGAACCATCGGCTCCATTGCTCTGCTCGGAATCGGGCCGCCCTCGCCCGCGTCTTCGGCGGCGACGACGCTTCTTACGGCCGGAGGAGTCGGAGTCTGAACCATCCGACTCAGATTGCTCTGCGTCATTTGCCGATGATCTGCCAGAAGAATCATTGGCAGAAGATCGTGATTCGGCGGACGGTTCGGGTTCGGGAAGGAGCATTTCCTTCACTTTGACAACCTGATCGGGTGCCAACCGAGTCATGTAACTCTTGACATCAAAACCCAACTCTTCGCGGATGCGATCAAGCAGCAGCGTGCTCTTCAGACCAGCTTCTTTGGCCAGGACGTGAACCGCAACGGGACCATCAGGCGGCTCAATGGCTGGAGCCACAGGTTCGCCCGTGGTCTCATCACTGGAGCCTCGGCGACGACGACGACGACGTCGACGCTTGCCACCCGAGCCAGATTCATCAGAAATCGAGGCTTCGTTCGAGTTGGAGGGTTGTCGCTCCGCCAAAGAAGAAACCTTCGGCAGATCCTCACCCTTGCCCTCGAGAACGGCAATCCACGCCGCACGAGCTGCCGCCTCGGCTTCAGCTCGGAGTTCTTCTTGCTCAATTTCTTCGAGTTCACGTTGCAAGTCTTCGCTCAATGCGACAGCGGCGGCATCGGCAGGACCACTCTTCCTCCGTCGACGACGGCGGCGTCGACCAGTGCCCGAGGTGGCCTCGTCATCCTCGTCTTGGTCTCCGGCTTCAGCCCGAAGGTCAGCTTCCTTCTGGAGATGTTCGAATTTGGGGACGGGCTCATCCTTGAACTTTTCGACGGGCAGGTCAGCGCCACGATCGTCATAGGCGTACAGGTCAACCTGATCGCGGATCATTCGGTCGTTCACCCTGACGTGCAGGGATTTCCCAGTCTCCTCTTCGAGGGCAACGAATTCCTGACGACGACTGGCAAACAAGGCTGCCGCCACTTCGGGGTGACACACCAACTCGACGCTCCCAACCTCTTCACGTGAGAGGAAAAAGGCGGCTTGACGCAAATTTTCGCTTCCGAGGCTGTCGCCATTCCGGATGCGACCACGACCGTGGCAAACGTCACATTCTCGAAAATGCTCTTTGTCGACACCGGGGCGCATGCGCTGCCGGGTCAAAGACAGAAGGCCGAACCGGTCAATCTCACCGATGGTCTTCTTCGCCCGATCATGCTCCATGGCTTTTTCAAGGCGATCTCGAATTTCTCGACGCTGCTTTTGCAAACGCATATCAATAAGGTCGAGCACGACCACCCCGCCAAGATCTCGAAGTCTCAGCTGGCGGGCAATTTCATCAATGGCCTCACAGTTTGTGGAGTAGGCGTTGGTTTCGGCATCCTTGGCCGAGCGTGAACGACCAGAGTTCACGTCAATAGCCACCAGGGCCTCGGTCTGGTCAATGACCAGCGCGCCACCAGACTTCAACGGGACTTCACGCTGGAGCAATTCAGTGATTTGAGGCTCAACGCGATACGCGTGAAAAAGTGGGGTTGGACGTTCGTACAACACGACGGGCGGCGCGCTTCTTGGAGCAACGACCGAAAGGAAAGCCGTGACGCGTTCGTATGCCGGCTCGGAATCAACGACAATTTTGGTGATCTCCGGCCCCAGCTGATCGCGAATGGTGCGAAGAACCAAATCGCTCTCGGTATAGAGCTCGCACGGAACGCCTGCTTTGTCAATTCGCGTCTCAATAGTCTTCCACAATCGCTTCAGATAGGCGACGTCACGTTTTAAGTCTGTGGCGGTCTTCCCAAAAGCAGCAGTACGAGCAACGAGGCCCGCATTTTCGGCAGGCTTTTCGAGGGCCTTGACGATTTCTCGCGTCTTGCGTCTGACTTCTTCGTCGACGTCGTTCCGGCTCACGCCAGCACCATCTTGCCAGGGGAACATCACCAAATAGCGACCAGGAATCGCGAGGTTCGAGGAGAGGGTTGGCCCTTTGGTGCCGATGCCTTCCTTGATGACCTGGACATCGATGATGTCACCCTTCTTCAGGCAGTCTTGAATTGGGGGACGCTCACTGCGCGGCGTCTTTTTGCCAATCTTCTCATTCTTGTTTTCGCCAGGGAAGTATTTCTTATGCAAGTCGGTGACATGGAGAAATCCGACCTTGCCATGACCAAAGTCAACGAATGCGGCCTGAATGGCCGCTTCCACGTTGGTCACTCGCCCACGGTAAATGTTGCCCACGCTGGTGGCGGTGGCTGGGCGTTCAGAAAGGAGGTCATCAAGACGTCCGCCTCGCATGATGGCGATGCGTGTCTCTTGACCTGGGTTGTCGTTAATGAGCATGGTGGCTTCGTTCGAAGCCGCTTCGGCTTTGGGCACAGGGGCCTACTTTCCGTTCAGAAGTGTCGAGAGAATGAATCTCCGATGATCTGAACACAGATGGGGAGCAAGGCACCAGGGAAACACGAGTGGGCAGGGAATCAAGCGACAGCCCCATGAAGGAGACTGGTGTCCTGCTTTTGTCGTGGCCAGAGTGTGCGGCCTTGCTCCGGGGGTTGAATGCCCTGGAGAAAGGTCCAGAGCGGTTCCGATGACGGCCGGGTCAGCTGCCTTGCTCCGCTCGGAAGTCAGGAGCCGCCCGTCCAAGTTCCTCCTGCAGGCAACGAATTACCTGCCGGTCCGATTCGAGGCGGAGAACCCTTCGGGCGACCCGCTCGCAGTCTGCCATTCGAACGCTCCTGACAACACGGCGGATGTCTGGGATTCGAGATGGCGTCAGGGAGAGTGTACGCAGCCCGAGACCAAGGAGCAACATGGTCAGACAGGGGTCTGAGGCGGCTTCTCCACACAGGGAGCAGTCAATCCCATGGTGGCGGGCCGCACTGGCCACATCTTTCACCATTCTGAGTACGGCGGGGTGTGCCGAGGAATACAGGCTGGCCACAGAGTCATTGCCTCGGTCGACCGCCAAGACGTACTGGGTCAGGTCGTTGGTGCCGATGGAAAAGAAATCCACCTCCCGGGCGAAGCTAGAGGCCATCAGGGCCGCGCTGGGCACTTCAATCATCATGCCGACCGGCAAGTCACGGCTGTGGGGAAGACCTTCTTCGAGCAGTTCTTCTCGGACATCTTCAAGGGCCATCCGGGCCTGCCGAAGCTCGGAATGCACCCCGATCAATGGGAACATCACGCGGACCGGGCCTTCGGCCGCCACTCGAAGGATGGCGCGAAGTTGAATTCGGAACATTTGCATGTTTCGCAGGCAGTAGCGAATGCTTCGGAGACCGAGCATCGGATTGGGTTCGGGATCTGGCCCCGCCAAGCCAACTTTGTCTGCGCCCAAGTCAAAGGTGCGAATAGTGAGCGTTCGACCCCCCAAATCATTGAGGGCTTTGCGGTACTGCTGCAAATGCTCTTCTTCGGTCGGAACGCGAGATGCCGTGAGATACAGGTATTCCGTTCGAAAGAGGCCAACACCATCTCCGCCAACTTCCAACAAGCCCGAAACCTCACGAGCCAATTCGATATTGCCCTGAATAGAAATCGGAACGCCATCGGCGGTGACCGCCGGCTCATGCGCATGATCCAAGGCCTCCGCGATCCGAGCCGCACGCCGGCTGGCCATCTCTCTCAGTTGTGCAAGTTCATCATCCAGAGGGCGAACCAACAGGCGTCCAGCGTCACCATCCACAACCACGGTGGAATGCTCTTTGACGTGACGAGTTGACCCTCGGCAGCCAGCAATCACGGGAATGCCAAGGGCGCTGGCCATGATCGAAACGTGACTCGTTCGCCCCCCCGTTTCCATAACGAGGGCTTTGACGAAGGCGGTGTCAAGACCTGCAGCTTGGGCTGGCGTGAGCCGAGCGGCGATCAGGATGACTGGCCGATCAATGCTCTGAATTCGATCCTCACCGAGGGCCCCGAGCCTTCGGAGCAATCTTCGTTCCAGGTCGAGAAGGTCGTCGGCCTTTTCGCGGAAGATTGGGTCGTTGAGAGCTTGGAAACGCCGAGACAAGTCAAGGATCGATTCTGCGGTCGCGTGGGCGGCATCATCGAAGTTGTCTCGGATGCGATTCAGTATGGCCCCACGCAAAGCCGGGTCTCGGAGGAGGCCCAGATGGAACGCAAAGATCTCGGCGGCTTCGGCGCCCAAGTCAACTTTGACCCGGTCACGATCCTGTTCGAGTTCGCTGGCAACATGCTCGAGGGCATCATGAACTCTCAGGCATTCACCATCAACCTGCTGTTCCTCAATCGGCTGTCGTTCCACACCCTCCCGAAGATCGCGGACCACCATGGCCTCACCAACAGCGAGACCTGGGGCCACCGGAATGGCTGGGAGTTGCAGCATTCCAGAATCTTAGTCGGTTGAGGGCTCAGGCCGGGAATTGTCGAACAGAAGCAAGAGCGCGGGGAGCACTACGAGAATCAGGACCGTGGCACTGATCAATCCAAACGAGATGGAAATAGCCATCGGAATAAGGAACTTGGCCTGAAAGGATTGCTCCAGCATGAGGGGAAGAAGGCCGAGCACTGTAGTGAGGGTGGTCAACAGAATTGGGCGCAAGCGGCGACGCCCAGCCGCCATCAACGCTTCAATGGTCTCGACGCCTTCCGCCTTCTTGCGGTTGAAAAATTCAACCAAGACAAGCGAGTCGTTCACCACAATGCCGGAAAGGGCAATGAATCCAACCAAGCTCAAGAAGGTGAGGTTGTACCCGGTCAAGAGGTGACCCAAAACCACGCCAATGATGCCAAAAGGAATGCTGGCAAGCACAGCGATGGGCTGTCGCATCGAGGCAAACAGGAGGCAAAGAATCATGTAGATGCCAATGGTCGCGGCCAGAAAGCCGATGGGAAGAGAGGCGAAAGCCCGAGAGAGTTGCCTCTGCCGGCCGCCTTCATCAATGATCACACCCGGGAATTCGGATTGCACCCGCTCAAGACCCGGTCGAATCGCCTGCATGGCAGTTTCCGGGGACAGATCAGGACGACAGTCGGCCACAACACTGGTGGTTCTCCGACGATCAACTCGGCGGATGGATGCGGGGGCGGTTGCCTCACGCAAGGACGCCACTTCAGCGAGTGGAACAGGAATGCCTGACGCAGAGAGGATCCACGACTGCTCCATCGCGGCGGTGGAGCGGCGTGTCTGGTTGTCCAGTCGCACCCGGAGGTCAACTTCTTCACCGTCCAAGGCGAAGCGGTGCGCCACCGAGCCCAACAGCCCGGTTCTGACCTGCTGACCGATAGAAGACTCGGAGAGGCCAAGGGTGACAGAAGAAGGTTTGGCTTCAACTCGGAGCTCACGGCGCTCCCCTGGGTCGTCGTCACCAATGTCCACCACGCCATCAACCCCGGCCAAAACCGCTTTCAGTGCGTCGACCGCCGCTTGGCGGCGCGTGTCGTCTTCAGAAGCCACTTCGATGGTGATCGCTCGGCCAGCCGGCCCCCCCTGAATCTCTGTAAAGACCAGACGCTCCGCTTGGGGGACTGGTCCGATGCGATCTCGAATGTCGGCCGTAACCGTCTTGGACTCGCGCACACGAGATTCAATGGGAAGAAGTTCAATAAAGACTTGTCCGAGGTGGGATCCAGTGCCGGCAAGGGTCATGCCGCTGGTGTCATCAACAGACGCCTGGGCACCACTGAGGCCAGAGACACCTTTAACTTCGGGCATGGCCCGGGCTGCGCTTTCAATGCGCTGCACAACTTTTTCGGTCTCACTGACCGGAGTCCCCACGGGCATGCGAAGTTCAGCAATCACGGTTTCGCTGTCACTGGTGGGAAGAAATTCGAAGGGAGGTTTCCCAGCTGCCACCAAACCAAGGCAGAAAATGCTGGTGCTGATGGCGATCGAGACCGTCAACGCCGGGCGACGCAGAGCACGCCGAAGAAGCCAGGCGTGCCCGTCCTGCAATGTCGGAAGCAGACGGTTGTCCCGGAAAGCAGACCACCCTCGCTTGACCCGCTTTGGACGAGCAGCCAAGGAGTGTTTCATATGAATGGGCAAAATAAGAAGGCTTTCAACCAAACTGGTGATCAGGGCACACGCCACCACCGCAGGCAACGCTCCCATCAAGTCCCCAATCTGACCGCGAATAAACGAAAGGGGAAGAAAGGCCACAATCGACGTCGCGATGGTGGCGGTAACCGGCCAAAAAACCTGCTTGGTCCCCAGAATGGCGGCCGTCTCGGGGTCATGCCCCGCTTCACCATACGACTCGATATTTTCCGAAACCACGATCGCATCATCGACCAGCAGGCCAATGACAATGATGAGGCCAAACATGGTCAGCAAATTGAGGGTGGTCCCGGTCAGGGCCATGAAGGTGAGCGTCCCGCAAAGCGCGAGTGACAGGCCGACAAAGACCCACCAAGCGGTTCTCCACGACAAGGCGAGAAGCAGCAAAACAAAGACCAAGACACCGCCCATGGCGGCGTTTCGTGCGAGGAGATCAATACGACCCTCGATAAAGCGGGCCAGATCACTGCTGATGGAAAGATCAATTTGGTCGGGAATGACACCTGGGGCCGTGTAGCCGGTCTCGTAGGCCTTTTGGGCATCGCTGCGAAGATCCATCTTTCCGTCAGAAGAGGCGTACACACTGGCAGCAAAGCGTTCGAACCATCCCCATGTCAGCCGAGGTTGATCGCGATCGGCGGCATCGCGTCGACCGGCCGCATAGGCACGAACCATTCGGGCAATGTCCACAGCATCCTGATCACCGGTTTTGTAGACCGTGATGGTTCCCGTGGCTCCGGAGCCGGCCACCCCGGCGTAGCGGGACCGAATGGGCGTGTCGTCGAATGTGGCATCAACAGATGCGAGGTCGGAAAGCGGCCAACTGCCTCCAGGACCAGAAATCCTGATGTCGGAGATGGCCTCAACAGATTCCTCACGACCAACACCTCGGAACGTCGTGATGCGGTCGGCACCAAGCACCGTACCCGCCGGACCGTCATCCATTGCGGCCCCAATTTGGCCTGCTATTTCTGGAAGAGATCTTCCAACCTGCACGCTGGCAAAAGGATCGAATTCAACGGAAATTTCATCGTCGCGAATGCCCGTCAAGACCAACCGGCCCATCCCAGGCATTCCGCGGAGGTCACGCTCAATGTCTTTGAGGACGCGTTTGCGGACGATCTCATCGGCTTCGCCGAAGGCATTAAGCATGATGACTGGGAGCACCGGCTCAAACTCGGTAACAGTGAGACGTTCCACTTCCGCCGGGATGTCAGGAATGGCATCGACCGCCCGCTGAACCTCGTCTACCGCCTTGTCGACATCACTCACGCTTTCTCGGAATTCCACCATGATGGTGGCGGTCTCTTCGAGCACGGAAGCCGTAACTCGGTCCACCTCATCGAGTTCAATGAGAGCGTCTTCTACCCGGCGGACCACGCCCTCTTCGAGATCTTCAGGGGCAGCCCCCGGCCAGATGGCGGTCACCGAAGCCGATTCAGGACTGGATTCAGGAAAGAACTCGCGAGTCAACGACGTGGCCGAGTAAAGGCCAGTCAGGAGGAGCACCCACGCGAGCAGGTTCGAGCCCGTAGGACGCTTCAGAACCGATTCAACCAGGCTCACTTCGCGCCCTCAAGCACACGGAGAGCATCCACGCGAAGGCCATCAGGCAATCGACGTCCGGCCCGCCGGATCACATCGGTTCCCGCGGGTGGCCCGACGCGGAGAACGGCCCACTCACGATCGGACAACCCAGTTTCTGGCAACGGGCCTTCGAAGGTCCAGGCGATTTGCACCGGTACAGTTTGAAGCCGACCTTGCGCGTCCACCGTTTGCAGAGATTCGCCCAGAAGAGCGCTGCGGGGCGCTACCACGGCGGATGTTGGCGCGCCCGCGGAAACGGTGGCCTCAACAAAAACGCCCGGGAGAAGCATTTGATCTGCTTTCGATTCAACCCAGGCTTGGAAGGTGCGGCCACTCGGGTCGGCGGCCGGAGCGATGCGGTCGATGGACACGTCGCGTCGTGTTGCAGTGCCCGTCCGTCGCAGGCTTACGTTGTCCCCAACGGTCACGGTGCCGAACATGGATGCTGGAATTGTCAATTCCAACTCAATATCAGTCTGTCCGGTGACAGAGGCAATGATTTGCCCGGGCGCAACCCTCTCTCCAAGTTGCACGTCAAACCCGTCGAGTTGCCCTTCGAGTGCCGAGGTGATCTCGCAACGATCGCGTTGGTCTTGGGCCTCCGCTTGTGCTGCCAAAGCAGAAGCTTTTTGAGCTTGAAGGACGGCCCGTCGGGTCTCGATACGACGCACCGCAAGATCCAGCTGAGTCAAGGCGTCTTCGGCCTGTAGCCGTGCCGCTTCGGCCTGATCAAAAGCGCTGGAGCCGACAGCGCCAGAATCTACTGCCCTGCGCAATCGATCCGATTCTCGGGTCGACGCTTCCAACTGCGAAGCCAATCCCGGGCGCCGATCGCGAAGTCCGTTTGATTCCTCATCAAGGTCGCTTACAGCAGCTTCGGCGGATTGCACGGCGGCCTTCGCGGCGGCCAACCGGGCATCGAACGGCGCCGAATCGATACGAATGAGGGATTGCCCATCTTGAACGGAGTCGCCGTTGTCGAGGTCGGCCCGCCACACCACAGGACCAGCCACTTCCGCGCTCTGCTCGATGCGATGCAGCGGCCGGACGCGGCCAAAGGCCGATGATTGGCGAGGAATGAGCACCTCCGAAAGCGTGAACACCTCCAAAGCGACCGGTGGAACTTCCACAATCGCTTCCGAAGGGTCTGGGGCAGACCTGACCAGCATGATGAATGAGCCCGGACCGGCGATCAAGACCGCCAGAACGATCGCAAATCGAGCCAACTTTCGGACAAACGGTACTTGTGGGGGCGAATCGTGCATGGTGAAGTGCAATATCATAGACCTCATCCAAACCCCCCATTCAAGGTGAGGCCCAATGTCTGAAATTGACGATTCCGCAGTCCAAAAAGTTGCCAGTTTGGCCAGGTTGCACCTTGAGCCCCAAGAGCGAGAGGACGTTCGGGAAGACCTTGTCCGAGTCCTAGCTCATGTCCAGTCCCTTGCTTCGGTTGATGTGGAGGGGGTCGAGCCACTCAACAACCCCCACGAACTCAGCAACGCGCTTCGGCAAGACACCACCTCACCCCCCCTGCCGACCGACGAGGTCCTCAATCTCGCGCCGGCCACACACGATGCTTGGATCGCGGTGCCCAAAGTGTTGGGAGAGGGCTCATGAAGACCGCCCGCGATATTGCCAAACACGTCAACTCGGGAGGATCCGCAGTTGAAATCGTCAAGGATGCATTGGACCGCATTCAATCAGATACCTCGAATGCCTTTCGTGAGACTTTTGACAAGTCCGCCTTGGCATCTGCCGCCGAGATCGACCGCCGCGTTGCTGCCGGTGACTCGGCTGGACCACTGGCTGGCGTGCCCGTGGCGATCAAGGACAACATTTGCACCACCGAGGGTCGAACAAGTTGCGGCTCCAAGATGCTCGAAGACTACCGATCGCCATTTGACGCCACGGTGGTGACCCGTCTGCAAGAAGCGGGCGCTGTGGTCGTGGGAAAAGTGAACTGCGATGAGTTCGCCATGGGCTCCTCAACGGAGACATGCCACTTTGGCGCGGTCAAAAACCCCGCGGACCCCTCCCGGGTACCCGGCGGTTCATCAGGAGGAAGCGCTGCCGCCGTCGCGGCAGGCCTGGTGCCTGTGGCCCTTGGTTCAGACACTGGCGGATCCATTCGACAGCCAGCGGCATTCTGTGGCGTAACCGGATTCAAGCCGTCGTACGGCCAAGTCAGCCGATGGGGATTGGTCGCTTTTGCCTCGAGTCTCGACCAAATTGGCCCTTTCACTGCGGACAGTGCCGATGCCGCGCTTGTCTTTGGCGTTCTCCGTGGTGGTGATCCCAACGACGGCACCTGTGATCCTGCGCCAGCCAAGCCATGCCAGATTGAACCCGCTGAACTCAAAGGGATGCGCATCGGAATCCCCGCCCAGGCCACGACCAATGGGAACTCCGAAAGTGTCTCCAACATGCTGAAACAGGTGCGGCAACAATTGACCGACGCAGGCGCCGAGTTGGTTGACATCGACCTCTCCCTGTTGGACCAGGGCATTTCAACCTACTACGTCATTGCAACCGCTGAGGCTTCATCCAACCTGGCCCGGTTTGATGGCATCCGCTATGGGCACCGAGCCCATGCACCAGGAGCAGGACCCGATGAGTTGATGGCCCTGAGCCGATCTGAAGGATTCGGTGCCGAGGTCCGCCGACGAATATTGCTCGGAACCTACGTGTTGAGCGCTGGCTACTACGACGCGTACTACAACCGCGCCCTGAAGATCCGGCGGATGATTCGTGACGAATACCTGAAGGCCTTCACATCGTGTGACGTGCTGCTCAGCCCAACCACGCCCAGCACGGCGTTTGAACTTGGCGGGATTACCGATCCCGTCGAAATGTATTTGTGCGACCGGTACACCGTGGGTGCGAACATCGCGGGTATCCCGGGCGTTTCCATCCCCTTTGGAGACGACGATCAGTCACTGCCCCTCGGCCTGCAATTGCTGGCGGCTCCATTTGCCGATGAAGCACTGTTGAACACTGCCGCCGCCATCGAAGCAGTTCGAGACCAAGCCGGAATCACAGGAGCCAGAAACGCGTGAGTGATTTAGGTGATCGCGGACGACCCACTTCACGAACCCGCCGAGAGGCGGCTCGAGAAGCCCTAGGGCAATCCAAGCGTGCACCCTTGCTGCAAGCGATGGCTGACCCCAAATGGCACATGGGGCTGCCGGCACTCTTGGTGGCCACTGCGATCGTCGCGTTCATGGTGCTCTTGGGCCAATCGCGTCCCGAAGTTGTTCCTGGGCGAATTGCCCATCAAACCGCAACTGTCCCACAGGCGGTGACGTTTGTTGACGAAGCCGAATCCCAACGCGCAGTTGAAAATGAACTGGCGATTCTCGATCGCCCAATGCTTCCCGATGACGCGTGGCTGGCGCGACTGCAAGAAGATTTGATTGCCGTCGGAAGTGCCATCCGTGCCAGCGAGGCAAATACGCCAGAGAACGAGCGAAGCGCGCTGGGGAAAATTTCAGAGTCCACTTGGAACCGTCAGGTCAAAAGACTCATTGACGAATACCTGTTGGAAATCCCTTTGGTCGACAACGATCTTGATGATGAGGCATCGGGGCGGGGCCGACTGCTGGTGCGATTGAGCAGTGGCCGGGTGGTTCGACCCACCACAGTCATTCGGATCGACCAAAGCCCGAAGGCCAGCCAGCTGACCAACGCCATCTTGCGATCTGGACTGCCGAAAGAAGCCGTTGCCCCATTGGCACGTGAAATCCTCGGCCCCAACGCCCAGCCCTCCATCACGCTTGACCGCGATCGAAGAGCGCAATTGGAACTCCAGGCCCGTGACCAGACCCCCGAAGTGGTCGAGCAATACGAGGCAGGTCAAATTCTGTGGCGTGCCGGCCAAAGGGTCCCCGCCGAGCAATTGGATGACGCCAAAAAGATTTACGCGGAGACGTCACGGATCGAATGGGCCGAATTTGGGGCGGCGTTTCTGCTGTGCCTGTTGGTCATGGCCCCACTGGCCGGATTCTCGGCCCACAGCCATCCCAAACTCACCCGGCACGCCATTCGTCTGGTGACGTTCCTCAGCCTGTTGATCGGCCTGATCGCGATCCCCTTCCTGCTTGGCGAACGCTTGCCCGCCGCCCGCGATGCGGCAGTCATTGCCATTGCTGCTTTTGGCACGATCAGTGTTTCGCTGGCCTACGACCGAATGCTGGGCGGCATTGCCGGAGGCACCCTCGGCGTGCTGGGGGCATTGGTGGCGCCAGCACCGATCATGCTTGCCCCAGGCGTCGTCGCCGGCGCGGCCGTGATGGCCGCAAGACTGGGGAACTTCGAAGACCGGGCCACCATTCTGTCGGCCGCCGGGCGCAGTGCGGTGGTGTTCGCCCTTGGGGCCGCCGTGGCCGAATGGACCAGCCTCCCCAGTGGAACCGAAGGCCTTTTTGGTCAAGGTGCCGCCAGGGCGTTCGCAGCCTGGCTCACCACGCTTCTCATTGGGTTCTTGGCCATGGGCCTCTTGCCCACCATGGAACGGTGGTTTGATCGTGTCACTGGGATGACCCTGGCCGAGCTTCGAGACCCTCGTCACCCCTTGTTGCAAGAATTGGCCGCCCGAGCACCGGGGACCTACGACCACTCCTTGCAAGTGGCCTCACTGGTGGAAGCAGGCGTCTCGGCCATTGGTGGTGATGCCGCGCTGGCCTACGTTGGGGCTCTCTATCACGACATTGGCAAGATGCGAAAGCCCGAGTACTTCGTGGAGAACCAATCGGGCGAGAACCCGCACGACAATCTGCGGCCAAACATCAGTTACCTCATCATCGCCGGCCATGTCAAAGATGGTCTTGAGATGGCGGCGGCCAGCGGCCTTCCCAAGTCTCTGCGTGAGTTCATCTCCAGCCACCATGGCACCCAAGTGGTCCGGTGGTTCTACGTGAAAGCACGCGATGCAGCGTCTGAGGATGACGAAGTGGAAGAAGCTTCATTCCGGTACCCAGGGCCGCGCCCTCGTTCCAAAGAAGCGGCGGTCCTGATGCTCGCCGACGCGTGTGAATCTGCCTCCCGAGCGGCCGTTGAACTGCCAAGCGGAAAAATTGAATCGATCGTTCGCGACCTTTCCAAGGAACGACTGCTGGATGGACAGTTCGACGAGTGCAAGTTGACACTTCGCGAACTTCACGAAATTGAAGATGCCATCATTGGACGTCTGCGATCAATCCGACACCAGAGACTGGCGTACCCAGACGATCAAGATGAGGCCGCCTCTTCCGAACCGTCTTCGTGATTCTGCCTGGCCAATGCGATGATTTTGCTGGCTAGGCTGGTGAGCGCGAGTTCCGGATCGTCAGGATGTTTCCACTCCGCGCCTGAGACCTTGCTGCCATCTGGAAAAACGAAAACTTGGACCCGGACATCTCGGTGGGTGGTCTGATGCCTCACTTCAGCAAGGGGTCGACCTTCTGCGGACGACGGGAAAGCCTCAGCCTCCGGTGGGAACATGGTCTTGGCAAACAGTCCAGAATCCGGCCGGCGCGCCAGCAGGAGCTTCTTGCCAGACCACGCCACCCCTACTTGCATCTCGACCAATTTCTTTTTGGGCCGCGGCTTGGGTGGTGGAATCTCCCCTACTTTGCCGGCCTCGAGGGCGCAGCATCGCCTTGCCAACGGACAAATCAAACATTGCGGTGCTTTTGGCTGACACACGAGCGCCCCGAGTTCCATCAAACCCTCGTTGGCCACTTCGGGACAGTCGGCCGCGGCCACATACACCTCCGCCTCTTCCCATCGTCGAGCTTCGCGACCTTTGGCACCTGGTGTGGACCCGTCAGCAGTAAGCCGAGCGAAGACTCGATCGACATTGCCGTCCACAATGGGTGAGCTCTGGCCGCATGCGATAGAGGCAATCGCACCGGCGGTGTACCGGCCAACGCCGGGGAGAGTCTCAAGGGTCGCGGCATCTTCAGGCACAACACCGCCATGCTGTTCAACGATGGCCGCAGCCGCAGCATGCAGCATCCGCGCTCGCCGGTAGTACCCCATCCCACTCCATTTCGCCAGGACCGCATCTTCCCCGGCTTCGACCATGGCCAAAGGGGAAGGAAAAGCTTCGAGGAAGGGCTCGAAACGCTCGGCCACCCGCGACACTTGCGTTTGCTGCAGCATGAACTCTGACACCAAGGCTCGCCAAGGCGTACGAACCCGGCGCCAAGGGAGATCGCGAGCAGATGTGGGGAACCAGCGGGAAATTTCACCCGCCGCCCAAGCAAGACGGTCGTCGTGTCCGCCAGAGGTCGACATGGTGGGATCGTATCGGTCGTTTGGGTCCTGCCGCACTCGGTCTTGCCTTCAACAATTTGCTGGGGTATGATCTTCATTCCCAATTCTGGGAGACATCGCGGCTGTAGCTCAGTGGTAGAGCGTCACGTTGCCAACGTGAATGTCGAGGGTTCGAATCCCTTCAGCCGCTTTTCTGAAACTCTTGCAAAGGCCAGTGTTTATGGCCTACCGGTTCGGCCGAGTGCAAGTCCAACTCTCAATCCGGTGCGCAGTTGCGCACCAGAACGAAAGGGACTGCACCATGAGCAGCCAAATTCCGCAAGTGTTCAAATCACCCCAACTCAGCATCTACTCCCGATCCAGCGGGAGCCGTCACGCCAGAACCAAGATCCCCCGCTATCTCCGGGATGCAGATCAGACGCTGAAGACCGTCTACAGCTGGGGCCGTTGGGATGGATCCTCGGCCGATGCCATCACCGCCAAGCACAATGATTTGGTGAAGATGCTCCGGGTCATTCATGCCCAACTTGCTGCGGGCATCAAGCCGGCTCAGAGCGCCTCCAGAAGGCGCTGAGGGCCAACGGCTACCGAGGGCCGTTCCCGA
>NHCD02000004.1 GCA_002168105.2 Phycisphaera sp. TMED24 | reverse complement strand
GTCGCCGGGGCAAAGATCCGCCAAGCCAGGTCCGATTTGACTGATGAAGTCAGCTGCGCTGACAACGTTGAATTCCAAAGGAGCACGGTCACAGGGATCGGCAGCGATGTTGATCGCAATGTCGCCTGATCCGGTGTCACCTTGGTAGCCACCAATTTGAATGAAGTAAGTATTACCCGCTTCTACGGCGACTGACATTTCAGAGGTAAATCCAGCACAGCCAGCAGCGTCACCGTTGCAGCCGATTTGGGTCAAATCATCACAACTTCCGCTCCAAGCAGCGAGGGATGTGTCGTAACTGGCGCTATTGCAAGTTGACGCCGTCAAGATGCCATCTTCGGTTGCGTCAATTTGGAACCAAGTGTCAGGTCCACCCCAACTCAAGTATGTACCGGTGCAAAAAGAGTCGCTCGGGGTGATACCTGAATCGGTCTCACCAGCTGTAGAAAAAGCGTACGTGCCACCGGTAACAACGGTCGCCGCACATGGATCCCCTGCGTGCGCCAGGGTTGACATCGCCAACGCCACAGGAGCGGGATATTTAAATGCATTCATTGTGAAATTCCTCCTCAGGAACAAAACACAGATATAGATCTACCTCCAGCCGGACGCCGGATCTGATCTCTATATCTAACCTTAACCACACCCTATACAAAAGAATCTCTTTGTAAAACAACAATGAATCCGCACAAACCAAAGTCATGGACCGGTTCTCGGACCAATCGTTCAAAATGTTCAAATCTGTCTGATTGGAACAAAGAGGTGCCCTCTGTGGCCCGATGGAGGGGTTGCAACGGAGATTCAAGATGTCCACATCGCATGCACGTATCGCCCTTTACGGATCCGGGCCCGCCCTCAACGCCGCCGAAGAAGTATTGCGGATGGCGGGTCGCAACCCCATGTTTGTCGCAAATAGCGAGGAGTTGAGTACTGCAGATGTGGTCCTCTACGAAGGGGAAGCTCCAAGCTCACTTCTCCCAGAGATCCCAGTGTTCCAAGTGGGTGAAGGAATTGATTTGGAATACGGCTTGGACCCAGTCAATGACCCGGCGGGAACCTTGGCCTGTATGGATGCGGTGGTCGATGAGCAACTTGCTTCACTGGATGCGGAGCATGATTTGGCGGCAGCCAAAGAAGAATTGTTCCGAGTGGTCAAAGCTCAAGCCAAACTCGAAGCCGAGTTGGAATCGCTCGCCGGGGGAATTGAAGATGCGTGTGAAGAAACGGGTGGTCGCCTACGGAAACTGGTGATTGAGGCCGAGTTCCGCGGATTGATCAGCCAAGAACTCTGTGCCGAAGATGCCCTGCGAACTTCCATGCAGTACCTCATTCATAAGATCGGGGTCAGCAATGCCGTGGTGGCCACACCAGGCTTGGATGGATGGCAGCTTGGCGCTTATGTCAATGTCGACGCGCCTCGGGACGCCACCCAAGATGTGGTGGACCGTGTGCTCGAACGTGCAGACCATTTTGCCTCCGCCAATGTCATTTGCTCCAACGGCACGGAATTGCAAGCCAAGCTTGATTTGGATCATCCTGGTCTCGATGGCCGCACTTGTGTGTGGACCGGTTCGTATGACGAAGCAGAGGCCAAGGCCAGTTTGATTTTCTTCCGCAACGAATCATCACCCTTCCGGCAAGAAGACCTCGAGACCATTGATGTCGTCTCGACACTTCTTGGAAGACAGTTGGGGGGGCTGGAACGGATCGAGCTTCGAGCTCAACCCGAAGAAGAGTCCCAAGACGAACAATGGCGCGACGCTGCTTGAGGAATCGTTAGCCTGCACCACGTGATTCCTCGTCAAATCGCTTTGATCTGCCACACACCACCAGGGATCGTGGCCCATTGGGATTTCCTGTACGAGCGAACACCTGGCAGTGCGTTGTGCCCCACTTGGCGTCTCACCCAACCGTGTCACATCAGTCGGGGTTCAACCAAGGCAATCCGGTTGTTTGACCATCGGCGCCACTACCTTGAACTGGAGTCTGAACACATCTCAGACAAAGTCGGAAGCGTCAAGCCTGAAATATCAGGGTGCATCATGGATATTGATGACATCGACAATCCATCTTGCGTGGTGGTGCGATGGTCAAATGGGCAACAGTCCAAATTGGTTTTTTTAAACCAAGAGCTTCATTATGAACCTTTGGTCCAAGCTGACCAAACTTCTGAAGCGAGATAACGGGCGGCGGTCGCAAAGACAATGGCACCGGTGGTCACGATGGCAAGAGCGCGAACCCAAGGGACCGTGTCACGAAGAACCCAAGATATACCCAAGATGCATGGCAACATGATGGCTGTCGAAGCCACGATGCCCAGGACTCCGGCAAAACGCGCTCCAAGCCTTCGTGACAACCATACGCATTGAATCGCCGACCCAACGGACGTGGTGAGACCAAGCGCGGCTTCTTCCAGAGGCGTCCAAATCAGAATCAAATTCAACAACAGGTTGGTGCCAACCACGGCCATCCCAATGCGAACTGGTCCCCGTCGATCTCCCTTGGCGTAACACGCCCTTACCAGGACGTGGACACAACTCATGGCCCAGATACCAGGGCCATACGTCCACAACAAGCGTGCCACTCTCGGCGCGTCGTTGGATGAGAACAAGCCGCCCTCGAACACCGCCCGGACCATTGGGGTGGCCACAACGCACAAACCGATGGATGCGGGAAGACCAACGAAAAGGGCCATGCCAAGTGCGGTACGAAGTGTGTCTTGGAATTCTTGGGTTTGATCTTTGGTCTGACTCAGTCGTGGGAAAGCGGCTGTGGCGACCGCAATGCCAAAAACACCCAGAGGAAATTGATACAACCGAGAGGCAAGTGATAGAGCGGTGTTCGCGCCTTCCTCCAGGGGATACACGAACCCGAAAATGGTGGCACCAAACAAGGCGGGCCATGAGGCCAACAGGGTGTCGGTCAGAATATTGACCTGCAAGACTGACAAACCCATACCGACAGGAACCGCACGCTTGGCCAAGAGTTTGGCTTCATCCCAAGCTTTCCGGTTGGGTTTGGCGAAGGGTTGATCACCCAGCACCGCAACAGACCACAGCACCTGCAAGACCCCGGCCACCAAAACCGCCCAAGCAGCACTGTGCATTCGGGCCGTCGGATCTCCGTCTGGCCCCGTAAGCACACCAACGACCAACGCCACATTCAGAATGGCTGGCGCTGCCGCTGTGGGCGCGAATCGACCACGAACTTGGAGCACTGCCCCCAACAGGGCCACCAAACAAACCATTGGGGCGTACGGCAACACAATCTGCAACAACTCCACAGCCAGCGTTGGGTGCTCTCCTTCAGGTTGCAGTGAGAACAGCACCAATTCCAGCAGAGCGATCACAACCGTGAGCAAGCCAATACCTGCGGAGATGCCCGCGGCCGCAAAGCGAGCCGCCGAGAGACGATCTTGTTGGTGCCGTTCGGCGTACATCGGAAGAAAGGCCGCGGAAAGCGCGCCTTCTCCGAACAGCCGGCGAAAGAGATTGGGGATCTGAAAGGCGAGGAAGAAAATGTCGGCGGCACCACCAACGCCAAAGGATCGGGCAAAAACAGCATCGCGCAGCAAGCCGGTGCACCTGGATCCCAAAGTAAGGATCGACACCACTCGACTTGAACCACCAAGATTGCTCACGCAAGAGTCCTTCGGATGCTTAGGGCAGAAACCATGAAAACCAAGCCTCCCAAAAACAACGTCAGAACCATGCGTTGGGCCACAGCGCCATCGGTCCACGCCAATGCAAAGCAAACACCAGAAATGATCATCCAGACCCATGTGGTCCTACGTACTTGGCACCGATAGGACACCACCAAGGACCACACCGCGACAACGCCAATC
Organism: Phycisphaera sp. TMED24; assembly: GCA_002168105.2. GTDB lineage: Bacteria > Planctomycetota > Phycisphaerae > Phycisphaerales > SM1A02 > UBA8653. The sequence goes on along the minus strand of NHCD02000004.1, from coordinate 72,517 downwards.
ACATTGGCCACAGCATCCATCACAGAAGCGTGTCGATTCAGAGCTGGGATCGCTTGACTGACTTCGTCAGCAATAGAGCACACAAGGCCTGTAACAAGAAGGAGGCCCAGAGGAAGCTTCCAGGCGGTGGCCAGCAAACCCAGCCAAAGGCCCCACGCCACAAAGTGGATGGTTTTGTCGCTGACTGGAACCACGCTGGGCAGGACCAAAGCTGGCCAATGGGTGGCCAAAAACAAAATCGTGGCATAGAGCGCGAAACGCGTCCGAGGATCAATCTTGACCATGGGCGTCTGCGGAAGAGCTTTCGGTTCGATTCGAATCAGGCTGAACCACATCGGTGGGGGTGGCCGCAAATGGATTTGGCTTCACTTCCACCGACGTGTGCATTTGCGGGGGGGCAGACAACTTCCCCGCGTTGACCCAATCGCGACTCAGACCCTCCGCGAGCCGGCGGTAATCGACGGCGCCGGGACAAGTAGGGGCATAGTCGAAAATAGACTGACCAAAACTTGGAGCTTCGGCAAGTTTGATGTTCCGGCGGATCGCAGGACGCAACACCCGACAGTTTGACCAAGGCTGGCCACTGTCACGGGTGCTCTCAAGGAATTGCTCAAGATCAGATTCGATCTCTCGACCCAGAGTGGTTTGTTTCTCATGCATGCACAGGATGATTCCGGTCACCTGCAACTGTTGATTCACCGAGCGAACCACTCGGCCCACGGTTTCAAGCAAGCGTCCCACGCCTTGAAGGGCCAAGAAGTGTGCTTGCATCGGAACGAAAACTTCGTGAGCTGCCACCAATGCGTTCATGGTGAGGTGACCCAAACTGGGTGGGCAATCGAGAATCACGACATCCCACTTCCGCTCCGCGGCCGCAATCTTTGTGGCCAACTGACCGTGGGGATCGGCCGCGCTCGTCAACTCCACCTCTGCGCCCGCCAAATCCACCGTGCTGGGAAGCACATCAAGACCTGGGCGGACATCTTTCACCAAAGCGTCATCGAGACGGGTGGTTGGATCCACCAAAACGTCGTACGCACTCGGGGCGGTCGGATCAGGATCCACGCCCAAATGCAAGCCCAGGTGGCCTTGGGGATCCAGATCAACCAAGAGCACGCGTCGACCAGCAAGGGCCAGACCGGCACCGACGTTCACCACGCTTGTGGTTTTGCCAACCCCGCCTTTCTGATTCAAGACGGCCACGACCACTGGGTTGGATGCCACAGATGTGTCCATGGTGGTCAGCCTAGCGGGGGAATGGCGGGTCGGGGGCATCAACAACCTGTGCCGGCCCCTACGCTGTCCCTATGAATCCATGGAAGACCTCTCAATGGACGTTTGGGCTGGTTGGTTGCCTCAGCGCCTGCCAAAGCACCACCAGTGTCGAGACTTCAATTGAAGCAACCTTGAACCGGATGCAACATGAAGACCGCACCAATGCCATTCTGGCCATCGTGCCGGATGTCCTTGACCAGGTACACGATCTTGAAGGCAAAGATCCCAACCAGCCGCTCTACGGACAGGCGGTTGTGGTCAAAGACAACATCCACGTCAAGGGCATGGCCACTACTGCTGGCTCACTTGCTTTGATCAACAATATTGCCGCACAGGATGCCCCAGTGGTCGCGCGATTGCGAAGTGTTGGCGCCATCATCGTGGGGAAAACGAACCTGTCGGAGTGGGCCAATTTTCGATCAACCTCTTCCTCCAGCGGCTGGAGTTCGGTCGGAGGTCTGACCAGCAACCCATTTGATCCATCTTGCACCGCATGTGGTTCAAGTTCTGGAAGTGGGGCGGCGGTGGGTTCTGGATTGGTCGAAATCGCTCTGGGAACCGAAACCGATGGATCGGTCACCTGCCCGGCGGCAATGTGTGGCATCGTGGGGTTGAAACCTACGGTGGGTTTGTTGCCTTCCGAGGGTGTGGTTCCGATTTCAAGCAGCCAGGACACGGTCGGCCCCATGACCACCACGGTCTCCCTTGCCGCACACACCATGGACGCCCTGGTTTTGAATAGAAATGATTCCTACGCCTCTTCTCTATCCCGAGACGCTTTGCAGAACGTTCGGGTTGGCGTGTTGCGTCAACACGATCCAACCCCAAACTCTTCTGAAGCCAAGCTCTACCAAAGAGCACTCAAGCTGTTGAAAGAACAAGGAGCGGTGTTGGTGGATATTGAAGACATTCCTGGACTTGGACGCATCCAAAGGTTGGAGTGGAGCTTGCTTCTTCGTGAATTCAGACGAGAGATCAACCGGTACCTTGCCAACACACCCCGGGAAGTGGAATCGCGAACATTGACCGAAGTTATGGCGTTCAACGTGGCCAATACAGAACAAGTGATGCCGCACTTTGATCAAGAGATTTTTGAACTGTCTGAACAAACGTCAGAGTCTGATGAACCAGATTTGGACACCTTGGCCCGCCAGCTTAAAAAATTGGCAGGTCCCGAAGGTATTGACGCCTTACTTCAGCAAGCCAATTGTGAAATTTTGATTGCACCCACCTTCGGTCGACCTTGGAAAATCGACTTGGCAAACGGTGACAACTTTGAAGGCAGCAGTTGCACCACCCTCCCCGCGGTGTCGGGATATCCGCATCTCACCGTCCCCATGGGACTTGCTGATGGCTTGCCCTTCGGGCTCTCTTTCATCGGGACAGCCTTCAGTGAATCAATATTGTTGTCGGCTGGCTACGCTTTCGAACAAGCCCGTATCGACTGACCGCTCTTTCATGCCCCCACTGCAAACCACTGGTATTTGCCTTCGACAATGGCCGTTCAGTGAAACGAGCCAAACCGTCTGTATTTTGACATCAGACCATGGTTTGATTCGAGGCTTGGCCAAAGGCGCACGACGTGTGCCTGGATCATTCGGGGGAGGATTTGAACCCCTCACCATGGGCACGTTGGTTTTCTTTCACAAAGCTGGTCGTGAATTGGAAACACTCAGCGAGTGGCAAGAGAGCAAATCTTGGCGAACTCCCCGACGAAACGAACAAGCAAATCGTGCTGCGTTGGCCATGGTTGATCTTGCGGAAAAGCTCAATCGAGGGGCGGAGGTTGACCAGCATGCTTTTTGGGCGCTGCACAACGGTCTCGAAGCCTTAGAGATGGGCAGCCTGCCTGACGAAGCATTGTGCCGTACGTTGTGGCTCCTTCTTCAAGCAGCAGGCTTCGGTCCATTGGTGGATGAAAGTGTCTCACCCAACCAAGCCGCCTTCGATCCTGAGGCAGGGCAACTCTGTGATTTTGAGAACAATTCAAAAGCGTGGCGTTTGAGTCCGGGCACCGTCACGGTGCTCCAGAGTTTGGTCCGAGAAAATGACGGGTTCTCCCATGAACCTGAGGCTTGGGCAAAATCAGCCCGACTGTTGGCGGCATGGAGCAGCCGAATTCTTGGTGAAGCGCCCGCGTCTTGGTCGTGGACGTTTCCATCCGGGTTGCCGGAATAACCGGAACCCTTGCCTGGTTGATTGGCATTGAAACGGGACCTTGCCTTGAGGCCAACCGATGAAGACTCGTCGGCTTAGCGGCACTGCGAGACTTTCATGCGTCAAAAGTTCACTGTCGAATCCGTTCTTGAATGCCCGAATCTGCCCGGTTTGCCCACCGTGGCCATGGAGGTCATCTCCCTGACTCGGGAAGAAGACGTCAACCTCCGGGAGGTGGCATCTCGGGTGGAGTTGGATCCAGCCTTGACCGCTCGCGTCCTGCGAACAGTCAACAGCGCGTACTTCGGGCTGGGGAAGCCGGTCGCAAGCATTCAACGTGGGATTGGCTACATGGGATTCAACGCCCTGGTCTCTTTGATCTTGGGGTTCTCTTTGGTTGACATGACACGTCGACGCCAAGATCACTTTGATTTTGTTGGATTCTGGCGTCGTTCGACCACCGCGGCCGCGACAGCGCGACGTATCGCCATGCGTGTTGCAGATCGTGTTCCTGAACATCACGAATTGACGGACGAAGCTTTTGCGGCCGGACTGTTGCAAGACATTGGGATGCTCCCGTTGCAAGCCGCAGACCCAGAGCGCTTCCGCAACGCCGAACAATTGGCGGGCAGTGACCACCGCATCCTTGGCGGGTACGAACGTGAAGCTTTTGGATTTGACCACGCCACCGTAGGCGCAGCATTGGCCCGCCGTTGGAGGCTTCCCGAATCCATCATTGAATCAATTGCCCACCACCACGATGGGAAGTCCACCGATCATCCCTTTGTGAGTCGGATCTCATTCTTGGCCTCAGAAATTTCTTCCGCCATGTTGGGACCAAACATCAATCAAGAACTTGATCGGGCCGCTCGGTTGGCCGACGGTCTGTTCAATATCGACGAAGATCAATTCCGAGTCTTGATCCAAGAAGTGACATCTGATGCGGAAGAGGTTGCCCGGTTCTTTGATGTAGAGCAAGTCGACTTGCAACGGGTGGTTCAAGAAGCGGAACAAACCGCGATGCAACTTCAAATCGACAACCGTCGTCGCGAGAAACAACTGGAAGAGCAGCGGGACGCGTTGGTGGAAGAGATGTCGGTGGATGGCTTGACTGGCATCTACAACCGGCGATTCTTCGATGACCAGCTGCATGAGCGGTTCGAACAAGCTCGACGATTCCGGGGCACACTCGGGTTGTTGATGATTGATGTGGATCATTTCAAAAGCATCAACGATGACCATGGTCATCCCGTGGGCGACCTGGTCCTGAAGGAATGCGCCACGAGAATGGCTCAAATCATGCGACGAGGGGATGTACTTTGTCGGTATGGGGGTGAGGAATTTGTGGTTCTGCTTCCTGGTGCGACCAAGCGTGAGATTGCCACTGTGGCTGAGCGACTTCGCATCAGAGTTGAGGATGAGCCATTTCTCCGAACCCTTGGCGATCAGTCACCAATCGCAGTCACCATCAGTGTGGGGGGGGCTCTGGCCACTCCTGACCAAGACTCCACCGAACCTTGTGATTTGTTGCATGCTGCCGACGGCGCGCTCTATCAAGCCAAGCGAGAAGGCCGGAACCAAAGTTGTTTTGTGGTGGCAAACCGATTGCGGCAACAAGACGCCGCCTGAGGTTACACGGCAGGTCGCAGTCGTCCCACCGCCTGAGGCTCCAGGGACCATTCATCGAGAATCTCGTGAAGATCCTCCATCGTCACCTTCTGAATGCGTTCCACTTCGTCCTCAATCGAAACCCAATCGCGGTGAGACAACCACCGTCGACCGATGCGTGACATCCGGCCGCGGGGCAATTCGCCGTGCAATGCCGCTGCGGTGGCAACGCGGGCCCGAACCCGAGACAACGCATCGTTGGAGATGTTGTTGCGCAAACCTTGAAGTTGAGCGCGAAGTCGAGACTCGACTTCTTCCGCCCGGGCAGGATCTGAGACCGCCCAACACACAAACTCACCTGATCCATCTCGCATGTCGTGGCTTGCCGAAGCGTGCTCGGCCAGTCCTGGATCCACCAAATCCCAGTGCAGCAGATCAGATTCACTTCCTCCAAGGATTTGCATCAACATAGAAGCAGCCTGATACTTGGGGTGCTTTCGATCGGGCGCTGGCATCATCAAAACGATGTATTGCTGCGCCAAATTTTCTTTTTCAACTTCAAACACCACCTGCTGGTGAGTGGGGTCTTGCCGGACAGGTCGACCAGGAGCACTCGTCCAATGACCGGCGTGTGATTCTGCAAGTTTGATCAATGCTTCAAAATCAACATTCCCTGCCGCGGCGAGCATCATGTTGTTGGGTCCATATCGTTCCATGTGATACGACGACATGGCCTCACGGGAAATTCCACCAACAGTGGTGTTGGTTCCTAGGACACGATGTCCCAGTCCATTCTCCGCGTAATACCGCTCCAACAAACCTTCGATAAGCACCCAAAACGGTTCGTCTTCATACATGGCGATTTCTTCCAAGATCACCTTACGTTCGTCTTCAAGATCTTGTCCGCGCAATTCAGGGCGAAGAAGTGTGGCAAGAACAGGGAAGCCTTCGAGCAGCCGCTCGGGCCGAGCGTGAATCCAAAACGCTGTTGCTTCAGCGCTGGTCCACGCATTGTGGTCCAACCCCAAATCGTCGAACGCTTTGTCGATGGCTTCACCGGTCAAATCGCCAGAACCTTTGAAAGCCATGTGTTCCAAAAAGTGGCTTACCCCCATCAAACCAGATGGTTCATCACGAGCACCGGTGTCTACAAAAAAACCGCAGGCCGCCGAGACGGCTTGGGGGTCGATCTCGGCCGAGATCACCAGGCCGTTTTCAAGTTGGTGTTGGCGATGGACCACGCCCTCTGATGGTGCCGACATCTTGGTCTCCTGGGGGTTTAGATTCCCGGAAGATCAATCGTACCAGTCGAGTCACCGAAAGCATCAACCTCTGCACCCATCGTCTGCATAAGGGAAACAAACAAGTTGGCCAACGGGGTTTTGCCCTGGAGGTAGTGGTTTTTGCCGTGCTGTAATCCGGCAGCTTCCCCACCCGCCATCAAAATCGGTAGGTCATCATGGTCATGCCGGTTGCCGTCTCGGATAGCACTGCCAAACAGGATCATGGTGTGATCCAGCAGTGAGCCCTCTCCCTCGGGAATCTTGGCCAAGCGACCAATGAACCGATTGAATTCTTCATTCTGGAATCGGTTGATGGTGCGAATACCTTCGATCATGGAGAGGTCACCTTTGTGGTGCGACAAATGATGGTGGCCTTCTTTCACACCCAAGAAGGGGAAAGATCGGTTGGTACCTTCATTGGCCCACATCATCGTGGCGATTCGGGTTTGGTCGGTTCTGAACGCCACAGTCATCAAGTCCAACATGAGACGAAGGTGTTCTCGATAGTTCTCGGGATGCACTTTGGGACGGTCAAAAGGAAGGTTTGTGGTCGCCAGCTCCGCTTGATCCAGATACTCAAGTTGTCGCTCAACCCCGCGAAGTCCTTCGAAATACTCATCGAGCCGATCACGGTCTCCCGCACCAAGTTTTCTTTCAAGTTGGCGTGCATCTTCTCGGACAAAATCCAAAACACTCCGACGGGTTTCAAAACGTTCGGCTTGAGCCCGTTTGGCTTCGACGGTACGGGCCGCGGCAAAAAGTCGGTCGTACAACGCACGGGGGTTGGACTCTTTGGGGGAGGGTCGATCGGGCGCAGACCAAGAAATGTTCCCTGAATACAAACAGGCATAACCAGAATCGCATCCCCCGGTCCCCATGCTTCCTTCACAACCAAGTTCGAGTGAATTGAACCTGGTTCGCCCCCGAAGGGCTTTGGCCAGAACTTGATCGACCGAAATCCCCGCTTCGATGTCCTCGCCAGATGTCTTTCTGGGGTGAGCGGCGGTCAAAAAGCAAGCTGATGATCGGGCGTGATCCCCAGGTCCGTCCCCTAGAGCTTTGGCGTTGTGATGATCAAGACCGACCAAGACACTAATGCGGTCCCGCTGACCAGAGATTGGTTCGAGCAGAGGTGTCAAACCACGCTCCCCATGAACCTGTTGGTCGGGAATCCAATCGGGGGCGTGGACCCCATTGGGAATAAACATGAACGCGGATCGAAGGGGGGTCGTGGTTAAACCAGAAGTGGCGTTGGCAAATTTTCCACCGCAAAAAACTTCCAGCCATGGCAGGGTGACCGCAGTGCCGAGGCCACGAAGGACAGTTCTGCGATCACAAGACGTCATCGCATTGATCCTAAGTCAACTCGATCAACCCCCTGGTGCAAAAAAGCATCTGACATGGCAATTTTCTCGATCATTTGAGAAAGGGTAATGGGTTCCCTTGAAAGTTCATCCAACAGCGCGTCATCTGATGGTCCAGTGCCACGCTGCGTGGCGTACACCAACATGTGTCTCGCCAAAGAACGACGGAACGGCTTAGGGTCTGCAAGGAGCACATCGCGAAGACCAGAGGCCCCACGAAACTCTGTGCCATCGGGAAGCTCAGCGAGATCATCGATATCGGGTGCTGATCTTGCTCGCCCAACCGCATCGAACCCTTCCAGCGCAAACCCCAAAGCATCCATCCGGATATGGCAACTCGCACAATCTGGATTGGCTCGATGCAGCTCCATCTGTTGTCGGAGCGACATCCCTTCGACTTGTCCATCGGCCGTCAAGCCATCGACGCCGGGAGGAGCGGGTGGTGGGGGTGCATCTAGCAAACTGGTCAACACCCACTTTCCTCGTTTGACGGGACTGGTCCGAGTTGGGTTGCTGGTGGCCATCAAAACAGAGGCGTGTCGCAACAAGCCTAGAGATTCATCTGGTGTCCGAACCCGCCGGTATTTGCCCGAAGGTACAGGTCGAAAGCCATAATGATCAGCGAGTGTTGAATTCACGAAAGTGTAATTGGCAGTGATAAGTTCATCGACCGGAAGATCGCGGCGCAAGATGTGGTCCAAGAAATAAATGGTCTCTTGCTGCATGGCTTGACGGAGGCTGGTGTCAATATTTGGAAACTGATCTGGGTCTGGCCGATGCTTGTCCAGAACATCAAGGTGCAACCATTGCAAGCCGAAGCTTTCGGCAATCGATCGGGACCGGGGGTCTTTCAACATTCTCTTGATGGTTCGCTGTAATACATCTTTTTGAGAAAGCGTTCCCTTCTCAACTTCACGAAGCAGTGATCGGTCAGGGAGTCCATTCCAAAGAAAAGAAGCCAGTTTTGCCGCCAACTCTTGATCTTCAATTTGCCTTGGGGTTTCGGTTGAACCTTCGGCGGTAAGAAGGAATCTGGGACTCATCAATATTCCCACCAAAGCATCTTGCAGGCGATCGTTCCACGTGTCTTCGGTGTGAGACAATGACAACAGTCGATCGACATCATCTGGCCGTGTGTTGCCCCGGAACGCCCGTTGGGTCAGATCTCGAAGAACCTTCCGAAGTGTGTTGAGGTTTTGAGTGCTCGGAAGCTTGTTCAAAAAGTGGTCTGGAAAAGGGCGGTCTAATGGACCAACCAACACCAGTTCAAGAACCAGGGCGTTGCGATCGTTTGGTTTTGGTGCACCCTTGTCAAAAAAGTCGTTGATAAAAGCAGCACCAATTTCAATTGGGCCCGCGTTCAATTGGGTGGTGTACCGAATGATCGTCGGATCAGTCAGGGGTGAGGAAACCGAAATAGGTTTGCTCTGACTTGAACCAGACCGAATGACAAATTGCACCGGTTCTGGTCCTGCCTGTTGTCCCGCCACCTTGGCTTGCACTTCGTAACGACCCCGACGTGCCACTTCAAAGACCGTCTTCACTTCTCCCCGCGTGGACAAATAAACCCCCCCAAATCGTCGAATACCACGTTCTGCTTGAAGATTGACGCCTTGAGCCGATTTTGATGGGAACCGGCGAACTGGATCTGGGTCCAACGCCATGGTGGCCACTTGCTCGGCTGCTTCCATGTATTTCTCGGTCAACAAGGGGCTCATTCGAAGCAAACTGGCGGTGCGATTGAACCCTTCACCAATATCGTCTGCTGGGAAAAAAGAATCGGAGGGGAATTGGACCGAGACCAATTCATCAACCGCTCGAGTCCAAGCATCGCGGGTCATACGACGCAAAGGGATGTGGGACTGCCGGGTGGCCGCGGGAAGCCAAGCTCGAATGGCAGCTTCAGCTTCAAAGGAGGCAGATTCTTCGGGTTGGCGGCGGTGGTCCTCTGGGGGCATATCACGGCGACGGATTCGCTCCAAGATGTGAACCCAAGATGATTCATCACCAAGAGCGTCGTTTTGTTCGACCAATGCCGCAATGTCGAGGCCTGCTTCTGCATCTTCATCCGCGTGACAACCAATGCAATACCGGTCCAAATAGGATTCAGGAAGTGGAGGACTAAGGGCGAAACACCAGGCGAGAAGCATGACAACATCGTCGCTGATCTCGAAGGAACGTCAAGGTTTGAGTTCCATATCCGTCACGCGACCTATCATGCTTCCTTATGCGTTTTCTCCTTTTTCCTGTATTACTTGTTGTGGTGGGGTGCAAGGTGACCGCACCACAGGCTCCGGTCCTTGATGTCCCCGAAATATGGACGGAAGGGGTTGCCGCGACCTCCGATGCTCCAAAAGGAGAAGCTTCTGTTACAGGAGTGTCCCCGTGGTGGACCCGGTGCCACGACCCGCTTTTGGAATCTTTGGTCCACGAGGCCATGGCGTCAGGACCAGACATTCAAATTGCTGCCGCCAGAGTGGAGGAAGCTGATCTTCGGTGGCAAGCCACCAGTGCAGGGTTTGGACCAAGTTTGGATTTTTCACGATCACTTCGCCGGGAAGATCAATCAAGTCAATCTTTCAACTTTGGTGATGACACCATTCCTGGATTCCCGACCGATCAAATTTTCAAAGCGCGAACTGTTTCACGCCACGAAATTCGGGGACAGTGGGAAGCAGATCTCATCGGACGAAACGATTTGCGCACCATGAGCGCTATGGCCAACATCGACTTGTCGCAAGCTGCTTACAACGATGCTGTCCTCTTGTTGAGCACAAGAATTTGCGACACGCTGGCTGATCTTCGAGAGACCATGCAACAGTTGGCAATTACCGCCTCCACAATTCGTCGCAACGAGCGAAGTTTGGAGTTGGTTGAAGCTCGATTCGATGTTGGCATTGGGAATGAATTGGAGTTGGCTCAAGCTCGTCGCACGCTGGCTGAGGCTAGAGCACAGTTGCCCCAAGCGGAGATTGGACCAAAAGCCGCGTGTGATGTGTTGGCGGCCCTTCTTGGAAAGCATCCTGGAACCATGCTGCACCTTATGGATCCAGAAATGGTTGTGCCTCCTACACCCGAAGGAGTATTAACCATTCAGCCAAGAGATCTGCTGACCCAACGGCCTGATCTCCGACGACTTGCTGCCGACATGCAACAAGCCGCTGCAAACGCTGGATTGGCGGAAGCGGCCACTCAACCAACTTTTGGGCTGGAGGCTGCCTTGGGAACAGAATCCAATGGTGCAGAAATTTCACTCTCCCAGGCCACCACCTTGTGGAACGTCATTTTGACCGGGGCCGCACCACTGTTCGATGGGGGGCGGCGAAAATTGGAATCGAAGGCGGCTGGTGCGGTTTTTGAGGTTGCGGTCCAACAACACCGGCAAGGGGTGCTGAACGCCTTGGCGGAAGTGGAACGGACCTCCCGACAACTCCAAGCAACTCAGGACACCCTCCAATACCTTGACGAAGCGGTCGCACAGGCTGTCATCGTCCGAGAACGGTCGGAGACCCGATTTACCGAGGGTATTTCCAGTCTGGACCCGGTTTTGGACGCTGAACAGGCTTTAGATCCCCTGCAAAGACAATTGGCGACCACCCGCACCAACGCATGGAGGCAATTGTCTGCATTGGTTCGTTCCACAGGTGGTTCGGCGGATTTTCGCCCTTTTGAATCAGAATGAATCAATATTGGGCATGTCACGGAAGGATTTGCCGTTAGATTTGGGAATCAATCAACACATTGAACGGAGAAACCAATGCTTTTGATGACTGCGATGTCGACCTTTGTGTCCGGATCTGCCTTCGCGCAGATGCAAGACTTATCCGCAACCGTGAACCCCAGTCAATCAAGCTTGAATGCATGCTTGACAGCCATCGATATCACCGATTGCCAAAGCGGATCAATCAACGGTTCGCTCAATTTTGGAATCGACCAATCTACCGGTGATGTGAAGATTGATAATTTCAGTCTCACGGTGGGTGAAATCGATTGGACACTCGACGCAGGTTTCCTGGGTGGAGTGGATGCAACCCTGCAAAATGGTGCCACCGCCAACTATGCCGGCGCCCCACAAACCGTGACGTCATCCGGAGGCGACTTCACATTCCCAGTAGTGCCTTTCAATCTCAATGGCACGGTGGACTACAACGGCTATGGCATTGCTGGAATCATTATTGGTTCAGGTACAGAACTGGTTGCCATTACAGAATCGACTGAGATTTCCGGTTCGTATTCCATCAGTGGAGAAATCGCAACTGTCACAGTCAGCCTCCCGATCGATTACTTGTTTGATCTCAGTGGGAATGATGTGCTTATTCAGGGTGGTATCACAGTGGTCGCTTCGGGGACCCTGCCTCCACCACCGCCTCTTTGCCCGGCCGACCTCAACAACGACGGTCAAGTGGGATTTTCTGACCTCAGTTTGATTCTTTCCGCATGGGAAGCATCAGACGCAGGCGACGCGAACGGTGATGGGGTAACCAATTTCTCTGATATTTCTGTCGTCTTGTCTGAATGGGGCAGCGACTGCTGATCACACCAACTTGGCCGATCCAGGATGATTCAAGAAGCCCGCAGAAGCGGGCTTCTTTTTATGAACGTCTTGCACCAAAGCGAACGGGCTCAGTCGGCTCTAAACCTTCGACATAAACCACCACCGATTCCAAACCAAATGAATCGGTCAGTTGTTGGTACAGGGCCAACGTTGGTCGAAGTTTGAAACCTGCTCGAATTTCAACTTCGACACCATCAACCGTGGCAAAAGCATGCAACGACGCCCCTTCGCTGCTTTGGTGTTCTTGCAAAGAGCGGAGTTGGTGTTGGACTTCAGATGCAGATTGAATTCCTGAGGGGAATCGAACGTCAATTCGGTGCAGTGCACGGGACAACGCTTGATCTATGGTCAAAGCGTCACTGACCACCAATTGTGGGGATTCAGATCGTTTTCGATCAACCCGACCCATCACAAAAAGAAGTGTGCCTGCCTTCTCCAGGGCAGTGGCGCATTTGGAGTACCCATCACTGAAGATGACACCCTCACACTTGTCGGTAAGGTCTTGAAGAGTCATCATGGCCATCTTTGCCCCCGCGTTCTGCCCCTGCCGGATCGTCAAAGGACGAACCTGGGAAAGCACCACACACAACGACACATTCGCATCATGTTGCATCTCGCAAAGATCTTTGAGATCGCGGCCTCGGGAGAGTTGATCGAAGACTGTTTTTGATTCAACCAATGGGTGGCCAGAAACCCAAATTCCCAAAACTTCTCGCTCGTTTTCGAGGGCCTCCATTCGAGACCAACTGGAGATGTTGGGAAGTTGAAAGGTTGGTTCTGGTGCGGTGTGATCGCCGCCGCCAAAAAGGCTGGCTTGTCCAGCTTGGTGGTCATCGCGGTCTTGTTTGGCCGATCGGAGCATTTCTTCGATCGACGCGACCAAACTGGATCGGTTTTCAAACCCATGGAGAGAATCGAAAGCTCCAGATTTAATCAAACATTCAAGTCCTGTTTTGTTGATGTCAGGGACTCGAACACAGAAATCAAGTGCGTCCTTGAACGGCCCATTCTTTTCACGATCGGATACCGCTTGACGCACTGCCGCAGAGGAAACATTTTTGATGGTGTCGAGCCCAAACCGGATGTGACCCCCATCAGCAAGATGTTGCTCTGAATCATCGAAGGCCACTGTAAATCCATCGATCGACAGGTTCACGTCCGGAGAACGAACAGAAACACCGTGGGGAGCTTCAGGTGTTCTGGTTCGAGGCCGCTGGACCTCACGACAATCTTGGAGGTAAACACCAAGATCCTCAATCTTCTTGGCGGCCCCTTCCAGGGTGAGTACCGCAGCCATGTACTGGGCGGGGAAATAGGTTTTCAACCAAGCTGTTTGGTAAGAAACAATGGAGTAACCCGTCGAATGGCTCTTGTTGAAACCATATCCCGCAAACTTGTTAATCAATTCGAAAAGTTCTTCCGCCTTCTCTTTGATCAAACCTTTTTCTGCCGCCCCTTCGACGAACTTCACCCGATTGGAGTCGATGACGTCTTTCTTTTTCTTACTGATTGCTTTAATCAACGTGTAGGCACTGCGGAGAGGGATGCCTCCCAAGTGGTGGACGATCTGCATCACCTGTTCTTGGTAGACCATGATCCCGTACGTCTCTTGGGTGAATTGATCGACAATCGGATGCACTTCAGGCACCGCAACTTCGCCGTGCTTTCGTTTGCAATAGTCGGGAATCAGGTCCATCGGACCGGGTCGGAAGAGCGCGTTGGCCGCAATCAAATCTTCCAACCTGTCTGGACGCATGTCTTTCAGAAGACGCTGCATCCCTTCGGACTCAAACTGGAAGACACCGACCGTGTCACCGCGGACATAAAGGTCAAACACTTTGGAGTCGGTGTACCGCAGCCGTTCAAGGTCGAGGGGGTCAGCAATGGTGTCGGGAATATTCGCGGTAGCCCGGATCTCTTCTTCACTCAGTGTTTCTCGAATCAGTTTTTTGGCACGCTCAATGGTGGACAAGGTTCGGAGCCCAAGAAGGTCCATTTTTAGAAGACCAAGCTCTTCACATGTGGGGCCGTCCCATTGGGTGACCTGCTTCTCGTGCTTCACATCCCAGCGGAGTGGAATGATGTCATCCAACGGTCTGGTGGCGATCACCAGGCCTGCCGCGTGGACACCAAGATTCCGTGCGAAGTGTTCAAGGTTCTTTGCCATGTCCACGACATCACGGACTTCGGTGCTTCTTTCATATTCCGCTAGGAAATCGCGATCTGAATCCAATGCATCCTGAAGCGTGATGTTCAATTGATCAGGAACAAAATTGGCAATCCGCTGCCCTTCGTGAGGGGGGAGACCGTGCACTCGTGAAACATCTTTGATGGCCGCTCGCGCTTTCAAACGGCCGAAGGTGTTGATTTGGGCCACGTAGCCGTATTTTTCGGTGACGTGCCGAATCACATCTTCCCGACCGAATTGGCACATATCGATATCGATATCGGGATATTCAGCACGGTCAGGATCGGTGAAGCGCTCGAACAACAGGCCGTACTCAACCGGGCATGCGTTGGACAACCCAAGCACATAGCCCACCATGGTGCCAACGCCCGAACCCCGAGCATTTGAAGGGATGTCGTTGGCTCGGGCCCAGTCAACGAAGTCCCAAACAATCAAGAAATACGCGCTGATTAATTTGTCGGCCAAGATTTGAAGTTCTCGGTCAAGACGCTCGCGCCGTTCTTCGTTCAATGTGTCGGGGCCGTATCGCCAGATCGAGCCAGCCTCCGACAGTATTCGGAGCGCCGCGTCACATTGTTCTTTCAATTGGCGATCATCGACCACACCATCTTCAGCTTTTGCTGGTTCAAGTTGAATACGAGAACAAATCTCCTTGAACCAGGTGGTGCTTCCGGTTGGATGGTTGGTTTTGGTTTCCAGGACCATACTTCGCGCTTCGGCGGATGAAGACGGGAGTGATGGAAAATCAGTTTTGATTTTCACTACTGGAGCATGGTTCTCGCCAAACTTGATCTTGGCCGAGCATCGATTGGCAATACGTGAAGTGTTTTCTAAAGCCTCCGGAAGATCCTCGAATGCTTTTTGCATCTCCTCTGGGCTCTTCACATACAACTCTTTGGGGTAGTGAAATCGACCTTGGTCTTGTTTTTCTTTGTTCATCGAGATGCAACACAAGGTGTCGTGAGCATCCCAGTCTTCTGCTCGCAAAAAATGAGCGTCATTGTCACACACCAAAGGAAGATTCAATTCCTGAGCAAGTTTGATGAGGTGGGGATTGATGTCCAGTTGGTCTTGAACACTGTGTCGCTGCAATTCAATAAAGAAGCATGGTTCTCCATCCGCATTGACTCCGAAAGTCTCAGCGTGCCACTTGGCTTCTTCCACCAATGCATCCCAATCGGAGGATTCTTTCGAATGGTGATATCGAAGGGCCAGAGATGCCAATGACGATCCAAGGTGACCATTGATGGCGATCAACCCACCTCGCCAGGTGTCCAACAACTCTTTGTCCATCCGAGCCACGCCATAGAAACCCTCAGTGAAAGCTTTGCTCGACAACTTGACGAGGTTTGCCCAACCTTCGTTGGTTTCAGCCAGCAGCACCAAGTGGTGGCCGTGGTAGGGGTCGCCAGGTTGCTTCTTTCTTTCGGATCTGCTTCGGGGAGCGACGTAAGCCTCAATCCCAAGAATCGACTTGATGCCAAGTCGATCCGCTTTTTTTTGAAACTCAGCCGCCCCATACAAGTTCCCGTGGTCGGTCACCGCAACCGAGTCCATTCCCAACTTTTTCACCTGATCAAGCAGTCGGTCCATGCGATTGCCGCCGTCAAGAAGGGAATACTCAGAATGAAGGTGCAGGTGCGTGAATTTGGGCATCGGTGGGACGATGGTACCCGGAGAAATCGATGTCTCCGAATTGCTGATCAAGACATGTGGATTGGGGTTCTGGGGGGGTAAAATACACCTGTGTTTGACCCACAAGACCAGTGGAAGAATGTTCGTCAATCGGCCACTCAATTCAGAGGCTCGGTTGGTGGAAGCAGTTTGCCCCTACGTGTAGGTGTTGGGGTCTTTTTCCTTCTTGTCCTAGGACCATTGATTTTGTCTGGTCTTTTTGCTTTGGTGGTTGCGGCGACGTGTTCACTCGTGGTTGTTTTAATTCAACGCTTGGTCAACTTGTGTTTCGACATCTTCTCTGCAGGTGATGGCCGGGGTCGTAAAAATGTGAGAGTGGTTCGCCGAAGCAAACTCTGATTTTTTATGGTGATGGTTCAACCAAAGCGTTGACCGCTTGCATCACCAGTTTGGTGGTGGCGCCTGGACCTGATGAGACAAGATGCTGCTCAACCTGGACCACTGGTAATACATTCCAACCAGAGTTGGTTAAAAAAACCTCGTCGGCGGTATGAACATCATCAATGGTGAGCGTTTCTTTTTTCACGGTCAAACCTAGGCTTTCCGCCGCTTCGATCACCGTTCTTCGAACAATGCCGGGGAGCACAGGTGAAGGAAGGCCACCTTCTGGCTCTTCGCCACGGGCCAAAGGTGTTATCAGTACACCATCGCGGACCAAAAAGATGTTGGAAACACTTCCACAAGCCAGGTGGTTGGTGACCGAGAACCACAAAGATTCACTGGCCCCACGGGCTCCGGCCAATTGCAGAGCACGGATGTTCTTCCAGTAATCAAGTGTTTTGTGACCAGAGGTCGGGTCTAAAGGGTTCAGTCGCCCATCGGAAACAACCACGGTGACACCGTTCAGGAAGAAATCCTCGGGGTATGGGGTTGAGGGTTGGGCAACGATCACGATCGTTGGGTCGACTTGAGAAACACCATCTTTGGTCAAGAGGTTTAAATCGCCACCGGTCAAGGTGAGTCGTACCCGAGTTTTAGGAAACCCATTCTCCTCGACAGTCCTTTGAACAGCTTCGGCCAAGGGTTGTTCTTGGAGTCTTTCGGTGAGCCCCAGATCTCGTGCTGAGTCATGAAGTCTTCGCAAGTGGTCGTCCAGGCGGAAAACTTGGTTGTCCCGAGCCTGCATGGTCTCGAACAGGCCGACGCCGTGTTGAAATCCTGCATCAAAAACACTGGCCTTGGCTTCATCCCGGTCATAAAAGTCGCCATTGATCCATACTTTCATTACTCGTCTTCCTTTTCCAGATCTCTCCAGGCCACAACTTGGTAGTTGGAAGAAGATCGTAGTGTGACACCAAGAACAATTCCGGACCCGGCTGAAGTTTGAATTTGAACTTCAAATCTCCCATCTTGGGGAAGGGGAGAAATCGTAGTTCTCTCTTGATCAAAAACTTGATCAAACTGTTTTTGAATGCTTGGTTGTAACAATGGATCTACTGAAATCTTGGGGCAGAGTTCTCCATTTCCACCATGATCAATGAGGCACCG
Source organism: Phycisphaera sp. TMED24 (assembly GCA_002168105.2). GTDB lineage: Bacteria > Planctomycetota > Phycisphaerae > Phycisphaerales > SM1A02 > UBA8653. The sequence goes on along the minus strand of NHCD02000004.1, from coordinate 54,904 downwards.
AACAGCATCTTTCAGGTTCCTTGATTGATCTTTGTTTGAGGTCTGGTCATAAATCATCAAGCCGACCAAGACCAACGCGAGGATTCGATACCTATTTCTACGTGATATTTTCACGGTCGAAGTTCAAGGGCTCGACGCTTCAAAGATTCGTGATCTGTTTTTTCAAGTTCGAGTTGAAAGTGAAACGACCTGTCTTTGGCTGGAATCATCAAATCAAAGGGTGGAACCTCATACCATTTTGGCCGAAGATCCAACCCTGATCGGTGGGGTTCATATCCCTCCAACTCCAGCAACAAATCGGCGGTACCCCGAAACTGCTCTTGCACCACAATCGGGGTGCGTCCCTTTTCCACCCCGTTCAATGTAACCAGTGCCCCCTCTGGATTGGATTCAATTTGAATCCGGGCAGGACCCCCGCAGGACACCAGAAAACACAGCAAAAGAGAGAGTCTCATGACGGGTTCAGGGTACCTGCAGACGATAGGCTAGGGGTCATGGATCGCATCTTTGGACACCAAACTGCGAAATCACATTTGATGGATGCCGTGGCACAGGGAAGGGTTCCACACGCCCTGTTACTTGTAGGTCCACAAGGGGTAGGGAAGACAAGTTTGGCCATAGAACTGGCCATGCTTCTCGCGGATCCAGATGCGGGTCCGGATCTCATGGGGCAGTGGCAAGCGGACACTTCTGGTCAACTTCGTGAACGGTTGCTGGAACACCGACATCCTGATTTGCATCTCATCCGAAGATGTGATTTGAAGCACAGTCGATTTCGATCCCTTCGAGATCGAAAAAGTGTCAATCTTCCAATCGGATACCTGCGTGAACGGTTGCTGGGTGGTGAGGTCGAAGGGAAATCATTTTTGGGTCCCGTTTTCTTTCAACGGGCAGAGGCGAAGTCGAAAATATTTTTGATCCCCGAAGCAGATCGACTGCAGTGGGAAGCAGCAAACGCTTTGCTTAAAATCCTCGAAGAACCACCTGAAGACACGTACCTTATTTTGGGAACACGAACAGCAGAGGCCATCCCGGCAACCATTCGGTCGCGGGTCCAAACCATCCGATTGCGACGCTTAGAGCCAGTTGAAATTTCAGCTTGGGCCAAGCAGTGTTTTGAATTTGAGGGTCCCCATCGGTCTTGGGTGTTGGAGCGTGCTGACGGAAGGCCTGGGAGGGTCTTGGAACTTTCAAAACTCAACCTGGGTGCGTGGCGAGAAGCAATTGACTCGTCTGTGGAAATGATCCGATCACGAAGACCAGATCCCGTCGGTGTTGCCAAAGTTATTGAGGCCATGCAGAGCCATATCGAATCAACAGAGAAGGTAAGCAAGAAGAAATTGGATGCTCACGATGTTCGTGATGAGACCGTCTCAAAAGATGGTCTTAACAAAGACACATTCGATCTCTTTTTGGAATTGTTGGAGTTTGAAGTTGTGCGAATGTCGTTCGGGTCGCCCCGAGAAGCGATCGGTGTTCGTGAGAGTTTGACCGTGGCCAGAAATTGGGTTCAGGGCACTCTCAATTGGAAACAAGCTGTAGAAGGCTTGTTCACCATGGCCGCACGACCAGAATTGGTATCAAAGGTTTGATGGGGGGAACAAGCCCCCTTCGCGGCGCGGAGATTTTCGAATCGCAACCATCATGAGTATTCCAGCAAGAACCATACCCACGCTTAACAGTTGGCCACGGGAGAGACCAAAGGTTCGATCAATACCCACATCGGGTTGACGAACCATCTCGGTAAGAAGTCGAAGCGGTCCGTAACAACAGAGAAATAAGGCGCCAATCATTCCGGGCCGTTTCGGCCTCCACCAAGCGATGCAAAGCACGGTTGCCAACAATGGGCCCTCGGCCAGAGCTTGTATCAGTTGACTCGGCCAATATGGGGTGAGAAGTGGGGTCACTGCATCTCGAACGATTGGGTCCCCCTCAATCAATTTCGCATGGATACTGCTTGCTGATTCATTTGGTATGGCAGCAGCCACGTCAGACACCACGGATGAGACCGAATCTGGATGGCCCGGCAACATTTCGTTGGGGTATTTGACGCTCCACCATGGGGCGGGGAGGGTCGCAACAGGTTCGCCCCAAAGCTCAGCGTTTACAAAATTGGCCAAACGGCCCAAAAAGAGGCCGGGCGTCGCACAAAAGGATGCGAGGTCGGCCACATGGAGTGTGTCGTAAAGATCCAGTTTGTTCTTTTGAACAAACCAAGCTGAAGCAACCAGCACCCCCAACATTCCACCGTGACTGGCCATACCCCCTTTGTGAATGGCGAGAATTTCCCAAAAGGGGAAAGATGAGCCAAAGGTCCAAAGGACTTGGGGTTGATAAAAAAGGGCAAAGCCAAGGCGACCCCCAACGATAACCCCGATGACCAATGAGGTCAGCAAGGAACCTGGGTCGATGTTCTGGCGGGCCAAAGGACTTCTTCCTGTTTTGACCAACTTTGCCATGATGTGTCCGGCCAACACAAATCCTGCGAGGTAAGCCAAGCCATACCATCGCAATCCAATCTCCCCTGAAATTCTCAGAAGAAACGGTGAAAGGGTGTGTAAGTAGGATTCGGCAAGCACTAGATTGAAATCCTAACTCCGAGATCATGAACACTTCTTTCCCGCCGCCAGAATTTGATGAAAACCCCGACCGATCCCTCTCTATTGGGAAAGCGACCGAACAGTTGCTCGGAGGGGGGACGTTGTCGTATGAACTCACCGGCCAGGTGTTTGAAAGCATGATGACGGGCCGGGTGCATCAGGCTGAAATTGGGGCACTTTTGGGGATTCTGTCCACCAGGGTTCCTACGGGTGATGAAATTGCAGGCGCTGCCGCAATCATGAGAAAACATGTCCGGCTGGTGGAGACGTCTGTGGATCGAAGCTCCCTATTGGATACTGCGGGGACTGGGGGCGCACCAAAGACATTCAATGTCTCGACCGCGGCCGCGATCGTGGCTGCTGCAGGTGGAGCAAACGTAGCCAAACATGGCAACAAGTCTCGTACAGGTCGTGGTTCTGCCGAGCTTCTTGAGGGGCTCGGAGTCAACATTCAGGCCCCACTTGAGGTTCAAACCCGATGTCTTGATGAGCTTGGTGTTTGTTTCTGTTTTGCCCCCAACCATCACCCTGCCACCAAACATGTCATGCCAGTGCGGAAGGCTCTGGGGTTTCCGACTATTTTTAATTTGCTGGGCCCCCTCACCAACCCGGTTCAAGCCGGTCGACAGCTGATGGGGGTGTACGGAGAACAGTTTCTTGCTCCGGTGGCCGAGGCGTTTCAGGAGCTTGGAACTGTGCACTCCGTTGTGATGCACTCTGAGGATGGTCTGGATGAAATTTCGATATCGGCGGGCACGCAGGGCTATGAGATTTTAGGGGACGAGATTCGGCCGTTCTACTGCGAACCAGAACAATTTGGGTTTGAAAGAGTGGATCGATCGTTGGTGACAACAACGTCCCTCTCTGAATCCATTGAAGTGGTTCAAAAAGTTTTAAGTGGACGAGAAGTTGGTCCAACTCGAAACATGGTGCTGATGTCTTCTGGTGTTTCCCTGTACCTCTGTGGCCTGGCGGACTCGATTGAGAGTGGGGTCAAAGAAGCGGGTAGTCTTATTGAAGGTGGGAAGGCTCAAGAAGTTCTTGAGAAACTCATCGCCTACACCTCTGTTGGATAAGGATGAAAAGAATGGGTAAAAAAGAAGTTCAAATATCGCCAGCGCTCATCGGATTTGTTGTTCTTTTGGTTTTGGTTGGTCCAGTTCTGCTTCGTTGTGTCAAAACTGTTGAACCCGGGTACGTTTGTGTTGCGACATTCTTTGGTGAGGTTCAAAAGGAATCGTACGGCCCAGGTTTGCACTTTCCGGTCAATCCTTTCCTTTCCTTCACTGGGTTCGACGTCCGAAACAAAGAGCACAAAGAGAGAATTGGTGTTCCCAGCCAGGACCAACTGACAACAGAAATTGATGTTTCTGTCAAATATCACATTGATGGCGGAATGGTTGGCCGAATTCTTGAAGAGACTGGTTTGGCTGAACAGGTGCTTTCGGTCCACATCACTCCTGCCGTTCGTTCGATCGTGCGAGAGCAGGGAAAGAGTATTGCTCGCGCTGAAGACTTTTTCCGAGAAGAAACTCAAGAGCAGTTGCAAACTGGTGTGTTGGGCCAGTTGATCGATTCACTCAGCGACAAGGGGGTCGTGGTCGAACAAGTGCTTATTCGGGATATTGACCTTCCTAAAAATTTGATCCAGCAAATCGAGCGAAAAAAGGAGGCGGAACAAGAAGTTGAGCGGCAAAAGGCAGAATTGGAAAAATTCCGAACCCAGCAGGAACAAAAAGTGGCTGAGGCCGAGGCGAAACTTGACGCTGCTGAAAAGGAAGCTCAAACCATTCGTTTGTTGGCCGAAGCAAAGGCTTATGAAATCCAGACTCTGACTGAGGCCTTGGCCAATGCACCGGGATACATCCAGCTTCAAGCTCTTGACGCGCTTCAAGCCATCTCTCAAGATCCTGCCGCCAAGTTGTATTTCATGAACGGCGATGCACCAATGCCCCTTCCACTCATGAATATGGGCTTAGACAACAAGTAAGAGAGGAAAGAGTTTTTATTCTTCTCTCTTAGTTGAGAACCAGGCAAATGTGGACAAACTTCCAGGCCAAAAGTCTAAACACCTGAAAAGAGGTGGTTTGGACGGTGTGGGCCCATCGTGAAAGCTTGTCATTTTTGCTGACGACCCTCTCTTGCCCGCGCTCTCAAAGCAGAGGCCTCTTTTTGATGTCTGACGGTTGTTGGTATTGCAGAAGGTGGTCAAACACCGCTGAAAGTCAGGTTATCCACACGAGATCGTCATGCCGCGTGTTCGGACTCTGGCTCCCCAAGGAGCATTTGTTCGATGGTTTGGACTTCGCTCGCCACGGCTTCGTCCTCTTCCCGGCGCTTTGTCACCGCCTTCACCGCGTGCATGACCGTGGTGTGATCACGACCACCAAAATACGACCCAATCTCTTCAAGGCTGTATCTGGTGTATCTCCTGGCCAACCACATACCAAGCTGTCGTGGCATGGCCACAGATTTGTGCCGCCGGCGTGAAAGCAAATCAGTCAATTTCAAGTCGTAGTAATGACTGATTGCATCCATGATGTCTTGGATGCTTGGTGTCGATGATCTTGGTGTATCACCATCATCAATACCAATTGCAATTTTGGCCAGATCCAGGGTGATCGGGAGGTGTTGAAGCACATGCAACGAGTGGATGCGCGTGAGTGCCCCCTCGAGCTCGCGGATATTTCCATCAACCCGCGCTGCCAAAAAGGCTGCGACGTTCTCACTCAACTGGAAGCCGTGAAGCTTTGCCTTTTGGTGAACAATAGCCACTCGCGTCTCGAATTCTGGCTGCTCGATGCGGGTGACGAGACCCGATGAAAATCGACTGATCAATCGTTCTTCAAGTTGCGGAATGTCTGAAGGCGCCGCATTGGCCGTCAACACAATTTGCTTTCCAGCTTGATGCAGCGTGTTAAATGTATGGAAGAACTCTTCTTGAATCCTCTCACGCCCCGCAAGCTGCTGAATGTCATCAACAAGAAGGACATCAAGTTCACGGTACCGTGACCGGAATTCAGAGACAGTTTGATGAACCAAAGCCTCTTGGAAATTCGAAGAGAACTCTTCACAGGTTGTCAGCATCCAGCGGGTGTGGGTGCTCGTCGTGTTCAAGCGGTGGCCGATCGACTGCAGCAGGTGTGTTTTTCCCAAACCAACATTGGCGTACAAAAAAAGTGGGTTGTAAGAACGACCAGGTCTGTCGCACACGGCAATTGAAGCCGCGTTCGCCAACTGGTTGTTTGATCCAACAACGAATTGATCAAAGGTGAGGTCGGGGCTCAACACAACCAGTTGTTGGTTCATGCTTGCCGTTGGCAGAAGGGGGGATTCCAACTCACCCTCTTCGACGAACTTCAGCCCCAACAACCGACCGGTTACTGCCTGCGCAGCCTCTTGAAAGGTATCAACCGCCTTGTTTTCCAAGTAGCGACGGTGGACGTCTTGTTTCACCAAGATGGTCAACACCCCGCTTTCGACACCAAGGGGCTCAAGATCAGTAAACCACTGCCGATACATCTCTGTGTGGTTGTTTCTGATGAAATGAAGCAGACGATCTTTCAATTGGGGGTCGGGACGTACCACGGTTGACTCCTTACGCCAAGCATTCCTCACACAGAAGAATGCGATATCCACAGGTTGTTTAGAACAAACAACCTTCATGAAGTCGACTGGAGAGACCAGTCGAAATTGGGTGGATCCACCCACCCCTGGGAAAGATCCAACGTGCCTCTGAGGTGGTTCAAGTGGGGAGCGAACCAGTCATTCAGGAGCAAGAACGGACAACATTGTTGACCGAATGCAGAATGTATGTGGATGTTCACAAATCAGCAAGTGGAAAATCCAAACCTTTATCAAGACTCTGTTTCCCTTGATTCTGCATTGTGGACTTGTTGTTCATATCGCACTGAGTTCCGCGGTCCATCCATCAGAATGTGCACTTTTCTGCCTTCTGGGATGCGATCCAACTCTTCACGCGCCAATTGGATGTTTGAGCGCCTTGAGAGGTGTATGGCCACAACACAATCTGATTCCCAGGTGGAAAGAAGGGTGCGGAGATCTTCCACATGGAGGTGTTTTCCAGCTCCCGCCCTCTTTCGTTCATCTGCGGCAAAAAATGTGCATTCAGTGATCACAACTTTGGCCGTTGAAACATCCGGATGCATCAAAGCGGGGCACAGTTGAGTATCACCTGTGTACGCCACGTGAATATGTTCGTGAATGTCGGTGATTTGAGTGCCCCCAGAACGGAGTGTTTTCAACTGTTCTTGGGATAAGCCGTGAAACTCAGGCTTCAACTTCTTTCTCTTCTCCACGACACAATATCCCTGGCTTGGGACAGTGTGACTGGTTTCAAAAGGTCTCAAAAACACATCTGGTTTCAGTTCCCACTCCTCACCAGGGGCCAAACCCACAAGTTCAAATGGCGTTCTTTGTCGCTCAAGTGCGATCCAACTCTTCATCATGTCTCGGAGAGGAATCACCAAGGAGGGTGGACAAACAACTGTTCCCACCCCCATACCCTGAAAATTTCGCTGGCTCAAGTAGTACGGAAGACCACCAATATGATCCATATGACCATGTGAGATCGCCGTCACCCCAGCAGCCAGAGCCCACCGCGGACAATTCCCCATATCAAAATTCAATCCAAGTTCAGGAACCTGGATCACCGTGTGTTCACCAGCAACAGATTCCCCTTGGATTCGATAAGGGGGTTCGTAAATAAATCCGGTCCGCGGACCACGAGGCGGAGGCTTTGGCAGCATTTGGAATCTCCCAGTTCGAGGCGTCAACCTCGAAGGGCACAAGAAATCAGAGCAAAAATCATAACCAAATCAGGCTTTTCGGAGAACAGATTGATTCGCAAATTGAATCAAACGGTCTCGAGCTGGGTGATCTTCCAGGACATCTAGAGCCCGTATTGCTTTTTCCACGTGGTCACATGCGAACTCATGGGCCTTCTGGAACCCATCATTCTGGAGAATGAAATCTCGCCTCTTTTCATCACCTAAAGGGAGATCGCTTCCTGAGATGTCTCGGGCCAAGATTCCAGGCAAGGTGAGTTTGCCTAGGGCCGCATCCCGACCAGCAGATTTCCCAATATTTTCAGATGAAGAATCGGCATCCAAGATGTCATCTCGAATCTGGAAAGCAATACCCAAGTGGTTGGCAAAATTTCCCAAACCTTGCAACACACCAGTGTCGGTTGTTCCAAGGCTTCCCCCCAGTTGAGCACAAGCAACCAGAAGTGCTCCTGTTTTTCCAGAGATGATGTCGAGGTATTCCTCCACACTTAATCCATCATCACCCCTCTTTACCAACTGGTGAATTTCTCCAGCACAAACCCGGCGGGTTGCTTCCCCCAAAGCCAAATCAAAATCAGGTCGACCCAGAGACGCAATCAACCGAAAAGAACTGGCAATCAACCAATCACCCAAAATGACCGCAGCTTCATTGCCCTGCAACGCGTTAATGGTTGGCGTATTACGCCTTAAGTCTGCCTCATCAAGAACATCGTCATGCACCAGGGTTGAGATATGAATCAGCTCAACAGTTGCCGACAACACCCGAGCTGCATCAGATTTTGGATCGGCCCCACAAACTTCGGCACACGTCAACGTGAGCGCGGGTCGGAGCATTTTCCCTCGAAAGTGAGCCACCGAAGGTATCAACTCTCGAAGTCCTGGTTGATCGGATTGGATGGCGTGATCCATTTCCTGACGCACGCGATCCAACAATGGCTCAAGTTTGCCGAGGGCTTCGGATGGTGTGGCGGAAATTCCCATTGGAATCGAGTATAGGCCTGCTCGGTACACTTCTTGTTATGGCTTCAAGTACCTCAAAACGTTCTGAAAAGAAGAAGAACAAGAAGAATCCAAACCCCGCTCAATCGTGGAGAACGGCAGAAACAGCAGATCGTCACGAGTTGTACGAGTTGTCAGTTCAAAATGTTGAAGGTGAGGTTGAACTGGTCCAACAATTCTTCTCCGATCTTGGAGAGGGGGATTGCACACGTGTTCGTGAAGATTTTTGCGGCACCGGTCAATTTTCAGCAGCTTGGGCCAAGTCTGACCCCACCCGATCTGCGGTCGGTGTTGATCTTGATACGGAAGTTCTTGGGTGGGGCCGTGCCCGATTGGCAGAACGTCTGGATGAGGGTGAACAGAAGCGGGTTGAACTTCTTGAAGGTGATGTGTTGAAAGTCACCGGGGATCCCGTTGACGCGGTCTTGGCGACCAATTTTTCGTATTACTTGTTTAAGACAAGATCAGAACTTAAGAATTACTTTGCGACCGCCCGCAAACATATCCGTCCCGGGGGAATCTTCATTATGGATGCGTATGGCGGAAGCGAAAGTTTTGAAGAACAAGAAGAAGAACGTGATTTGGATGGGTTTGTCTACGTGTGGGATCAAAACCATTACAACCCCATCACTGGTGATGTGGTCAACCACATCCACTTCAGGTTTCCTGATGGGACCGAAATGAACAAAGCTTTCACCTACGAGTGGCGGCTCTGGACGCTCCCCGAACTTCAAGAACTGCTGCTTGAAGCTGGGTTCCAGTCTGTCAACGTGTACTGGGAAGGAACCATCGAAGAGGGTGACGAAGAGGGAGAGGGTGATGGGGAGTTCAAACAAACCAAAGTCGGCGAAGCGTGTCAAGGATGGATTGCCTATCTCGTGGCCCAACCGTGAATTTCGTTTTTTCACGCCCTGAAACCCAATACTTAGACCACGCCAAATCACTCCTCTTTTTAGATCACTGTGTCGCGGAAGGTGACCCCAACCACGATGCACTCTTGGTTTTAAATGAATCTGGTTTGGGTATTCATGAACCCAAGCGGTGGGACCAACCCGCATTCATCGTTGATTTCACAACCATGGATATTCGAACTGGCGCGGGGAATGTTTCTCGAAAACAACCATTGGCACGAGCGGTTGGGCGTCAATCTGACCGGGTTCTTGATTTGACTTCAGGATTTGGTTCCGACACCAGCCTCTTGGCGGGAATGGGCTATCAGGTTGAATGCCGTGAGCGTCATCCCATCATCTACGCCCTTTTACAAGATGCACTTGGAAGGGCAGCACGACACCCTTTGTATTCCACTGCCATTTCAGACAACGTTCGCTTGCAATTTGGGGATGCAAGAGACGTTGGCTCATCTTTTCTTCGGGCATTCGACGCGGTTTATGTTGACCCTATGTACCCCCCTAAAAAATCAAAAGCAGCGCCACCTCGTCGGGCCCAACTTCTTCAGACAATTGCGGGCGAGGATTTGGACCAAAATGATTTGTTTCTTTGGGTTCGAGAGCACGCAAAACGGATGGTGGTCAAAAGACCAAAACACGCTTCCCCCGCGTTGGAGGAAGCACCTCACCATCAAGTTGAATCAAAGATGGTTCGGTGGGATGTGTGGTTGAACCAACCAGAGTCCACCTGAAGTGGAGCGTATGGGACTCGAACCCATAACCCCTGCCTTGCAAAGGCAGTGCTCTCCCAATTGAGCTAACGCCCCAAATGTCGAATCGCCATTGTACAGCTCACAAGCTGAACACGAAGGCTCCTTATTTGGCACCCAACACTTCAAGGGTGCCGACCGCTTGGAGTTGCGGGACCCCAAGCAGATTTGCTCCCCGAGTTCCAGAGATTCCAATCACGGCTTGGTTCCGAGAAAGTTGCCACAGTTGCTCGCTCAGGGGGCCTTTGGGGTTGAGATAAACCACGGTCCGCTGGGAAACAGGGTCCCGCAGGCGAAGGAGGAGGGGCCGAGGTTGCCCATTGGCCCCAGGTTTCCCGTCGTAGGCCTTGGAGGCCGAAAGGATGCCTACGAAATCCAAATCTGTGCGACTCAAAGCCAATTTCTGTCGAGCGGCGACATCACTCTCCAGTTGTCCCAGTCGGGCCTGGAGTTCGATAAATTTCTGCTCTTCCATCTGAATCAACGCGAAGAGATCGATCGCCTCCACCAACCTTTTGGCTTGGCTCGAAATAACCTCATTGTCGGTCTGGTTGGCAAGGGACTCAAACTCACCCCGCAAAGGTTTGGGCTCTGCTTCAAGGATTGGCCCCTTCACCATGGCTTTCCAAGCCGATTCCAACGCTGACCAGGCCTCGGGAAGAGTAACCGGGGCACCGTCCCACACCTTGGTCTCGTCGCTTGACTCCGATTCTCCTTGAGGTGCCTCAACCTCCTCTTCTGCCGGAGGAGTTGAAGTACTCGGAGTGGGTTTGACTTCTGTTTGCTCACCCTGCTGTTCTTCCAATTGGCGGCGCTCTTCCTCCTTTTGAAGAAGTTCTTTTTGACGATCCAATTCTTGTTGTTCTTTTATCTTCAACTCTTCAGCCAAGCGTCGAGCTTCTTCTTCTTGACGACGCTCTTCTTCGAGGGCCAGTCGACGTTCTTCTTCTTCCCGCTCTTGTTGAGCTTTTTGCTCAACCAACCTTCTTTCTTCTTCCAATTGAGCCTGGCGGCGCTCCTCCTCTTTTTTCCGGAACTCCACAATGATTTTTTCACTGGTTTGTGCTTGAAAAAGAGGGCTATTCGAACGTTGCACAGCTTCTTCAGGAGCTTCCACTAGATCCGACTGGAGTACAAAGGCAAACGAGGATTCTGGCATGGCAATTTCCAGAATCGTGCGCTGAATGGCCCGCTCATTTTCAACACTGACACCAAGGATTTTGTACACCTGGCCAGAAGTCAGTTGTGCACCTTTGTATCGACTGACGGATTTTCCAGCTTCCACCCCAATTTGTCGAAGGGCCGCCTTGTCCCCTTTTCTTGCGGTGTATGTCATCGCTTCTTGATCAAAAGCTTCTGATGTGGTGTTGATTAACTCAATATCACAAGTGATGTTTTTGAAGGTCCCAAGTTCCCCCCCAACCATTTTGATTGCCACAAATTGCCCACGGTTCTGTTCCGGGAATGTTCGAACAATGGCCCCCTCTGGGAGCACCGCAATTTCGTAATAAGAAAGGTCAGCGCCTGACCGGACCAGACAGTTTTTGGTGGTCATCATTAATTCTGATCCTGCATTGGGATCAAAAACAATTCCGGAGGCAATCAAAATGAGTGTTGTGAAGGTAGACATGGTGGTTCTCGCAATGAAAGTCGTACGATTCCAGTATGGCACATCGGCTCGGAACGAGCAGTTCAGACATTGTGGCTGCGGTTGATTATCTCCGCTCTGGGGGCGTTGTGGGGGTTCCCACCGAAACGGTCTATGGATTGGCTGCATCAGCGTTCAATGTTGAGGCTGTCTCAGAGATTTATCGCCTCAAAGGCCGGCCCGCCAACAATCCCCTCATTCTTCACATCCACCATCAGGATCAAATTGAGCAAATCGCCAGCACCATCCCGAGCTGCCTGCCCCGAATCGTGGAGGCATTCTGGCCTGGCCCCCTTACGGTTGTCTTGAAATCCAAAACCAGTGTTCCGGAGATTGTGCGAGCTGGCGGAGACACAGTGGCGATTCGCCTGCCTTCACATCCCGTTTTTCAACAACTCCTGGCCACAATCAATGAACCCTTGGCCGCACCCAGTGCCAACCGATCCAACCACATTTCACCCACCACCGCTTCCCATGTCGAGGATGACTTTCCCAAGGAGCCTTTTCCGATCTTGGACGCAGGACCAACCGCCACAGGCTTGGAGTCAACAGTTCTTTCGCTGGTTGGAGTTCCAACGGTGTTGCGATTGGGAGCAACATCCGTGGAATCTCTCAAACAAATCTTGCCTGAGTTGACCATCAAAATCCCCAGCCACCAAACTGATTCCCCTGGCACTTCCAAACGGCATTATGCGCCCAGAACCCCTTTTCACATCTGGTCGAATCAGAACCTCACCACAGAAGATGGTGTGTTGCTCTTTGGGACGCCAGTTCCCGAGGGGGCCGATCACGTATGGGATCTGAGTGATGACCCCGTGCAAGCCGGGAAGCGGTTGTATGCCGCTTTGCGTGAAATGGATCAATCACATCTTCGAAATTTGTATGTGGTGCTACCTCACCAAGACCACCCCAACCAAACCGACTGGCTCGCGATCACGGATCGACTTCGTCGCGCGACCCAGTCAGGATGATGATGTCGGCGGTCCCCAACAAATCTTGAGGCAAAACCGTCTTCTGATCTGGCACCAAACTGACGATCAACAACTCGTCAGAGGGTCGGTGGTGGGTGTACTCCAATACGGTTCCACCTTGGTCCACCACATGGAACCCACCAACCAGAAGGATGGCCGGTTGCGCACCTGAGGCACGAAGGTCTGCCAAACTCTTCCCCATCGAGGCATCCCAGATGCGTTGGGCGAGAAAAAATTGATTTCCAACCGAGGGATCGGTGCCTTCACCCATCAAGTCGAAGAACTTTTTTCGGTACAAAGAATCGTCGACATTTGATGGCAAATCGAACCAAAGCGATCGTGGTTGATCGGTCGGAAGGGTGGATTTCCCCTCGATTCTCGCATGTCTCACATAGCGCCGCGGCGCGTTGGCGGCCACCACAGGGCCACCCCGCCTGAGCACAACATCAATGGCGGGTTGATAAAAAGTCTCCCATGTTTCAACTCCGGCCCAGTTGGTGCTCTCCGTGAGCTCTTGAAATGTCGTTTGATCGATCAAACCATCACGAAAATCATCGAGAAGGGGTTGTTCATCTCGTTCCAACATTTCCAGGGCGAGTCCTGATGGGTTTGGTGCGTCTTCCAAGATGGCATGTTGCACCAAGTGGCCCATGAGGTCGTCATGTCGTTCTCCCAGCATGACGGCATCAGCCCGCTCAACCCTCTCCATCAAGGTTGACCAAGTGAGTGCTTCACCGCTTTCGCCATCAAAAATAACGCAAGCCCTGGGCAGCGGGGATTCGGCATCCCGTGTCACCATCGAGCTGGAACAGCCCACAAGGAAGAGAAGTCCAATCAGTCGAAGCATCATCATTGGTTGGATGCTAGATCATGGTCCCCAGTGGGTTGCGATTTTTGCTCCAGGGTAGGAAAGGGCAAGAATTTCACGCCAAGCCACACCATCACGTGCTCTCGCTTCTGCCCCATATTGGCACAAGCCGACACCATGGCCAAACCCTGCTCCTTCAAGGGTCAACACGCCTTTGCGGTACTGGCTCTTCAGTATCCAACCAGAAAAAACTCGACTCCCCAGCGCGGTCAAGTGGGCTCGAAGACGTCCTGGAGACAATTCAACAACCGAACCTTTCACATCTCGGAGTTGCATCTTTGTTGCCCGCCCCCACGGATTGCTTTGGATTGCTTTGATCGACCGAATGGTCTGTAAACCAACCCGATCTCCAAGAGATTTCCCTGAGACTTCGGCGGTCCAACGGTATCTCCCACTCTTTTGACAAGGGCACGGCCGGCCTTGCCCAGACAATGGGGCAATCGCGTTCGAATCCGCGGCAAAAGTATCCGACGCTCGAGCCGGTCGTCCTCCACAGCATGAGGAGTAATACGTACAGAGAATTTGGTCACCCCAGGTTAACACTTGACCTTTGGTCGCTTTCACTGCTTCCAGAGCGATCGGCCTCAATTCACCACCCACAAAGGCTTGATCACTGGGACTGGCGCGTACATGCCAGAATTTCCCGCGTCGGTCTTGCATTTTCACCAAGGAGAATGAGCGCGCGGCCACCGCTTGGGCTTTGTAGGTGTCGAGATCCCATTTCGCAAACAATTCGCGTTGCAGTACCCCGGGAAGGTACGTCTCGAGTGCAAAAGTACCCACCACTTCCAAACGATCTCCTTCAATCTTCATCGAGAGGGTTCTGGTGGGGAACACTTCTTTGTTAATGGTCATCGGTTCAGAAGACGTGAGGTTGAGCACGGTGGAACGTTGCTTGGCCAATACCTTTGTTCCCCGCTGCAATACCCAGGAGGTTCCACCTTTTGTTGGGGCGCAGGAAATGGTGAGTGCCCCCGCGTAAGGCTTCCCCCCAAAGCGGGTGATGGTGGATGGGGCGCCCAAATCACAACTGAATTGGGCAAGATCAAAAAGGCGAACCTTGATCTCAGGCTCCGAGGCCAAACTTCTTTTGGGAAGGCTGCGTGGCTGCTGGGTTGCAGTTCGCTGAGAACAGCCCCACAACAACCCTGAACAGAGAAAACCAACCACCAAGACAGAAGTGCATCGACAAAACAGCCAACCTTCGTTCATGAAGGCATCATCACTTCCCCAGTAGGTTTGTGCCAGTTGGTGGGTTAGCCCAACTTACGCAGCGAGAGGTTGTGGAGCTCGAGGCGTTCTTTGATTTCATCCAAACTGGTGGAACCAAAGTTTTTGACTCCCATCAATTCAGCTTCGGTCCGCATGGCCAAGTCACCAATGGTGCCGATCCCAAGAAGTTGAAGCGCTTTTCGAGCCCGAACCGAAAGATCCAAGTTTGAGATGGGCTTGTTCAAGACATGATCGGGGGCCAAACCTTTGAGCTCTTCAAACGCATCGTTGGGGTTGCGACGGAGTTGTCCATCGACCCCTTGACCCAACCGCAAACCTTTGCTTGACAGCATGTTTTTGATTTCAACCAAGCTGGTTTCCCCGAAGTTTCGGTAAGAAAGCAACTCAGCTTCGCTGACTTTTAGGAGATCTCCCAAAGTGCGAATGTTCATCTTTTTGAGACAGTTTCGAGCTCGAACCGACAATTCGAAATCGGTGACTGGGGTATCCAACATGGTGTTGAATCGTCCTTGATCCCGTTCCGTGTCTTCATCAAAGAGCATGGACTCACTTGCTTCACAGTCCCTTTGGAACATGCGGGCTCTGGGGTGGTTGGGATCTGATTCCAAAACGGGACGGAGGGTCCGCATGGCTTCGTCGTATTCCCCACGATCTTCCAGCATGATGGCCAGATTGACCAATGCATTGATGTGCGGTTGATCATCTGCAGCGAGCGATTGGTAGAGCGAAAGGGCTTCTTCTTCTTCACCCATCAGATCCAACAACCAAGCCAGACGAAAGCGTGATTCGGTCAGGGGACTTTCAGTGACAGCCTCTCGGTAGGCCTCGATTGCGGCGATCCGATCACCTTCGGCCTCGGCGGCCAAGCCACGTTGGTGGAGTTCTTGCGCTTTGGCGACATCACCCTCGCCAATGACGAGGTCTTCAGTGTTGGTGCTCATCGAAATTCAGTCCTCATGGGGTCATATTGTCCAAGCTGGAGGGCTGGACGAACGAACCATCATAGGTCCACCAAAGCATTCGTCAACCGACAGTGGCGTCAGATGGATTTACAAGTTTGATATTTCGCCACCGACCTGATTTCCACCGCCACGCCATCGCCACACCCAACGCCAAGATGTACAGGGTTGCGGCGATCCATGGTCCCAATGAGGCACTCTGCGGTATCAACCAAAGGGAGAGGTAGCCGAAACCCATCAAAATGGACCATTGAAGCCCCACCATCACTACCCCGGGCCAAGTTGTATCTCCAGCGCCCCTCAATGCCCCTGACAACACAATGCCGACTGCATCAAGGGTTTGCCAGAAAGCAGCACAAAGCAACATCCAACGTCCCAGCCTGGTGATTTCCAGTTTGGTGGCTTCCGGGGTGTTTTCGTTGATGAAGATTCCAATGAGAGGTTCATACATCGTGGCAAAAACCACACCCCACAGACTCATGTACACGATGCCAATTTTGAGGGTGACTCGAACCCTCGACTGGGCTTCTTCAGGGCGACCTTCACCGATCAAACGACCGACAATTGAAGTGATCGCCACCGAAAAACCAACCGCAGGCATAAATGAAAGATGCATGTATCGCATGGCAATCCATGAAGCCGTCATATGCTCCGATCCAAATCGGCCCACCAACGCAGTCATGAACCAAGCCCAACAAATGAGTTCGCTTCCCCACGAGAGTGAAGCGGGCCAGCCGCGGTGAAACAACTCCCGACACGCGGAAAGGTGCCACCCACGTGCGGCCATCAGGTCAAAATTGGATTTGGTCTTGGCCAAGAAAAGGGCTGCCATTGGAATGGTGGCCTCCACGATGGATCCAACCACAGTGCCCCATGCCGCTCCCGCAACACCAAGTTGTGGTGCCGAAGGAACTCCTGGAAGTCCCAAGGATGGAAGACCTTTTTCCCCGAAAATCAAGGCGTACGAAGCCACCAAGTTGGTCAGGTTGCCCACCAAGGCTGACACCGTGACAACCTTGGGACGATGCAGTCCAAAGAAGCAGTTGTGACTCAATCGACCCAACAAACTGAACAATCCACCAACCAGCAGTATTTGTCCATAAGCCACTTCCTTTTGCACCAAACTTGGTTGACCCAAATCTCCATGAATGCGCTCAAAAAACCATGGAAGCGCTGCGGCCAATGGCAACATCACCATCAACCACCAGATCAATGAGAGCCAAAGACCGGCCCAAGCAAATTTTGCTCCACGGTTGGCGTCCCCAGCCCCCAGATGTTGGCTGACAAACGTGTTGACCAGGGAGAGTGTCCCGGCGGCAATTGAAATAGGAGCAAAAGCCCATACTCCAGCGTTGCCTTGAGCGGCGACATCTTCCGTCCCGACTTGCCCCAACAAAACCGCATCGACAAACTGCATCACCGTGTAACTGGTCATGGTGATGACGGTGGGCCAAGCGAGTCGCCAAACCTCACTCAACGGACTTTCTGGACGGTTCACACTGTTCATCAAGAGCAAAGATTGTAAGTTGAGGATCTCATCTGGCCCCTTCAAACCAAGGAATCACGCATGCCATTTCATCATTTCCATCGGCTTACGGTTGCTTTGTTGCTCGCCACCACTTCCCTTTTGCATGCTGATGCTCTTCAAGTGAGCTCACTTACAAAATCACAGCAGCTTCCACTTTCAAAAAGCGATCGTGCCGCCCAAGAGGTGAACTTGGGTTGGATTCCTTCCGAGTTAACTGGCGAAGGTTTGAAGTGGATGGGTCTCGAAGGTGAAGTCCCTTCGTGGGATGATCTTCGTGGCCAGATCATTGTTCTACAGTCGTTTCGAGCCCCCTCCCCACAAATCAAGAAGGTTCGTGAAGCAATTGAAGGTTTGGGGACAAACGAGGTGTTGTTCCTGCCAGTTCACACTCCAGATCGATCAGAACGATTCGATGAAGAGAAAAAATCGTCAGTGGGTTTGGATTCCATTCCCGTGTTGGTTGACACATACGGTGAACTTTGTGATCGGTTTGGATTCCGTCGCAAGACCACAAACATGATCGTTGATCGCCGTGGCGTGGTTGCTGCAGTTGGCGTTCGGACCGAAGCATTGACCAACCTTCTCCAGGAGATGATTTCGGTTGACAAAGAAAAGGCTTTGGAGTCGAAGCCGAAAAAAAGAAGTGCGCCCAAAGCTTCCGATTACCCCTCCCACAACTCACAAGTAGGGAGTGCCACCAATCGACAAGGGGAAGATGCACCAGAATTTTCGGTGGCCCAATGGGTGAGCAAGCAGCCGGATATGAAGGATAAAACGGTTGTCATCGATTTTTGGGCCACTTGGTGTGGTCCTTGTCGTGCGGCCATTCCACATATGAATGAACTGCAACAGACGTTTGCAGAGGATCTGGTGTGCGTTGGTGTGAGCAATGAATCGGCAGACGCCTTTAAACAAGGCATGTCTTCCCGCCAACTCAACAAGCCCAATACATTTGCCTATTCCCTTGCTCTTGACCCTTCCGCCAGAATGCAGCGACATTTTGGAGTGAGAGGTATTCCACACTGTGTGGTGATCTCACCCGACGGCAAGGTTCGTTGGCAAGGTCATCCTTCAGGTTTGGATTCGGGAAAGTTGGGCTCGATTGTCAAAGCTGGCCGCGGGGCTGGTGCAAATTTCGAACCCTTCTGGACAAAAAACAAGCGTTGACCTTTACAACAACGTCAGAAGAATCAAAATATCCGAGAAGCCAACATCGTTGTTTCCATCAAGATCTTCTGGGCATCCCGAGCAAGGACCCCACCCAGAAAGCATGATGAGAAGATCGTTGAAGTTGACCAATCCATCGCCATTGAAGTCACCCTGCACTGTTGATCCAATCGACAGTTCAAGAGCAAGACCAAGGACGTTTTCACTTTGGCCGGGAATGTTTTCATCTCGGGTTTGGAAAACCAAACCGCTAGTGAAATCTCCCGCTTGAGAAGCATCCACCAGGAGTCGTATTTGACCAGGCCCAGCACCCAAGTTGTTCGGTACCTGTAAAACCTCCAAGACTGGTGAAGCTGGGGGAGCCAAAAGACCATCCACGAACAAGTGAGATTGCAACGCATCAAAACCAAAGTTCCACACATCAATCTCAAAAACAACTGGTTCAGGGCTGACCTCGAAAGACGCACTAACCACACCACCAGGCACATAGGTATCCCCTGAAAGTGAGGCTTGCGCTGGTCGAATACAAGTCCAGTTCACTGGATAGGCACCAAGGCCCCCCGTACCCCCTACGGGTGAGTCCAAAAAGATGGTGCCACTTTGTGGTCCTACTGAGGATGATTCAACCGGAAGGCTGGTCAAAGAGGATCCGAGGACTGCGGTTGTTCCGGATCGCTGCCCGTTGATCCCGCCACTGCCTTCAATGGTCCACTCCAAGATTGAGGAGCCAACTTCATCCACAACCGGCGTGGTGTGGTCCACTCTGAATGGAGCCTGTGGGTTGGGGCCAAGAATGACTCGATCAAAATCAGCAGAAACCGATCCAATGGCTGGCAGGGCAAATTCAACGATGACAGGAAGGTGATCCGCTCCATCATGAAGCGCATCAGCCAATTGATTGCTTCGAGATATTTGACCCGGGAAGTAGAAGTTGTTTCCATTGTTGATGGCAACGTTGTAGTGCTGCCCGTCGTTTCCAAGGGATCGGTAACTTCCCGGAATCAAAACGATCCCGTTTGCATCTTGGGTCGATTGACTACTGAACACAAAGTCGAATCGATCGTCCATACCTCCGCCGACCAAACCACCACTGCTGGAGGTGCTTCTTGGGCTTTGGGTGTGTTTGATGGCGTTCCCAGATCCAGACCACGATCCATTTCCCAGTGGGTCAACAATGGCATTGGAGCCACTGGTGTCGGCAATCAATTCATAACCAGGCTCAGAATTTGAATAGAAATTGAAATCGCCTCCCCAAATGATGTTCGCGTTGTTGGGGAGCGTGGCAATGTTGTTCAAGATGGCTTGGGTTCCGCTTTCACGGAGGTCCTCATTGCTTGAACCCTGGCTTGCTTTGAGGTGACAGGAGTACAGCCAAAATCCAGTCGAACCATTGGTGGCATCAATGGTGAATCGCCAACGGTCGCTGAAGCGACCAGCACCCGTAAAGAGATCACGATGATCACCAACCGATTCAGTGAGGAGTTCACCTCGATAGAGACAAGCTTGAGCTCCACCGGAATCCGAGTTGGTGTAGGTGGCGATGCGCCAGGTTGGTCCAGGAACTTCCGTATTGAGCAGATTGCGAATCGTGACTTGATCACCTTCATTGACTTCTTGCAAAATCAGTACAGCTGGGGGGGTTGCCCAACCAGGCGTGTCGTCTTCTGCGATTTCAGCCAAGATTCCTCGAATGGCCGACAGGTCACCACGTAGGGCAGCGCAGTTCCAAGTGGCGACCCGAAGTTGTGCCTCAGACACTGCGGTCAGGCACAGGATGAGCAGTAGGGCAAGTTGCCGGGGCACGATTGGGGGCATATCACCAATGTAGAACCAAGATTGATGATCACAACCGACTTTCTACATGGACCTAGGATAAGAATATGGAACCAGCAGCCATCCGTCGTCCTGATCCAGAAACCGTCACTATTTCAGGGTATGAAGTCGATCGTCGATACGGCCCCAACACGGTTCAAACCACCAAACCAGATGATGTGAGTCAACCTCACCCCCGTATTGGAGAACCAGGTCAATATCCATTCACCCGTGGCATCCATGAAGGGATGTATCGAACCCGTCTTTGGACCATGCGTCAGTTTGCAGGGTTTGGTTCTGCCGATGACACCAACCGGAGATTCAAATACCTATTGGAGAACGCACGGGGCACCAAGGCGAACACCGGCCTGTCTACGGCGTTTGATCTCCCCACCCTGATGGGCCGTGATTCAAATGATCCATTGAGTGCCGGTGAGGTTGGCCGGTGTGGTGTGGCCATCGACACCATCGAAGACATGGAGAGGTTGTACGCCGATATTCCTCTCGACAAAGTTACGGTCTCTCAAACCATCAATGGTCCTGCGGCAGTCATTTGGGCCATGTACCTCGCGATGGCCCGGCGGAAGGGGTTTTCTTGGGACCAACTTGGTGGAACGTTGCAGAACGACATTTTGAAAGAGTTTCACAGTCAAAATGAGTTCATCTACCCTCCAGAATCGTCGGTCAAACTGGTTGTAGACACCATTGAGCATCAGATGAATCATGTCCCGAGATGGAACAGTGTTTCGGTATCCGGGTACCACATTCGAGAAGCAGGTTCGACCGCCGTCCAAGAGTTGGCTTTCACTTTGCGCGACGGTATGGAATATGTAGAAGCGTCTATGCGTCGTGGTTTGAACGTCGACGACTTTGCTCCCCGACTGTCATTCTTCTTCAACGCCCACAATGAGTTCTTTGAAGAGATCTGCAAAATACGAGCAGCTCGGAGAATTTGGGCCACTGCGATGCGTGAGCGCTTCGGGGCCAAATCCGAACGGTCTTGGTGGATGCGCACTCATGTCCAAACAGCTGGTTGTTCACTCACTGAGCAGCAACCACTGAACAATATTGTCCGAGTTGCCTACCAAGCGATGGCGGGAGTTCTTGGGGGGTGTCAAAGTCTCCATACCGATTCAATGGATGAAACCCTTGGTTTGCCCACTGAAACCTCGGTTCGAGTGGCATTGAGAACGCAACAAATCTTGGCCCACGAAACCGGGATTCATCGCACCGTCGACCCTCTTGGCGGGTCGTGGTATGTGGAGGCCCTCACCGATCGTATGGAGGCTGATGCCACCGAGATCATCAACGAAATCGACAGCATGGGTGGAGTGGTTTCTGGAATCAACAAAGGGTATTTCCGCCGAGCCATTGCTGATGCTTCGTATCGGTTTGGTCAAGAGATGGACGCTGGTGATCGAATTGTCGTGGGCATGAATGCCTACCACGATGGAAACGAAGATCAACAGGTGGAGATTTTGCAAATTCCTCACCAAGTTGAAATTGATCAGTGTGATCGCTTGGACGCATTTAAGAAAAATCGCGACCACGACCTTGTCCAAAAGCAACTTGACGTCTTACGCGCTGACGCCCGAAATGGGGCAAACACCATGCCAGCGTTGGTTGAAGCTTCTGATGCTGGCGCGACCATGGGGGAGATGGTGCAGGCCCTTGCGGATGTTTTTGGTCGCTATTCCGGTGGACCGGAATGGTGAACCATCAATTGTTCTGATTGATCGGCGCGTAGCGATCGGGACGATCACGAGACGAAGGCATGCTTCCAGCTTCACGTCTCCACCATTCTGGAGCAACGGGACGGTCACTGCGTGGCGTGAGTTGGGTTGGGCCCTCGGCATAAGCCACATCTTGTCTGATATCAATATCGACGCGCATACTGGCTGCGTTGGGCACTGATAGTGCGTTTTGCATGCTGCCAGTTCTCGTGCCGACTTCCCAAATTTGCCAACGCATCAGGTCGGGAGTTTCGACGGGATCCTTCCCCATCCCTGGCACGATGTCCCACGTCAACTGCTTCCCAATCGGAACGTCAATGGAGACCAAGACTTCTCCTGATCGGATGTCGACCAAGGTCACTGATTTTTGCACCCTCTCGGTGGATTCGATGGTGGTGGTGTCACCAGTGCCGCGGAAGAGGGTGCCGCCGGGTTTATGAAAGGAGCAACCGGCAAAGGTCAGAAGGGCCATCAGCATGATCAAACGCATGGGTTTGTTATCGGCACTTCAGGCGGCTCAGCCCGCATTTTGGCAACGCCCTAGGCTAGGGGTGCCATGAACCCCAGTATTCGCGTTGGTCACGGTTACGACTGCCACAGATTGGCCCTGCCTCCAGAAGGCGGCCCCTTGGTGTTGGGAGGCCTGCGTATCGAACACGATATGGGGCCTGTCGCCCATTCTGACGGCGATGCCTTGCTCCATGCTGTCACAGATGCCGTACTTGGCGCGTTGGGTCTTGACGATTTGGGGACCCAGTTCCCAGACAATGATCCTCGCTGGCATGGTGCCTCATCCGATCATTTCTTGAAAGAGGCCATCCTTCAGGCTCAGAATTTGGGTTGGACGGTCGGCAATGTCGATGCCACAGTTCTGTTGGAACGCCCCCGGTTGATCAAACACCGGTCGGCATTGCGAGAGCACATGTCCAAACTGCTTCACGTCCCACCGGATTCCGTCAACATCAAAGGCAAAAGCGGAGAGGGGCTTGGGCCAGTGGGTCAAGGCCAGATGGTTGAAGTGCACGCCACCGTACTTCTGCACCGAATCAGTTGATCAACGTTGAGGGTCAATTGCTTGCCCCAAAGCCAAGGCCAAGGCTCGGCAAGCTTGCCCTCGATGGGATCGGTTGTTTTTTTCATCTGGAGAAAGTTCAGCACTGGTTTGACCTTCCGGAAGCATCAAGTGGGGGTCGTACCCAAACCCGTTCTCCCCTCGAGGATCAGTGGTGATGTGGCCCTCCATCATTCCCCGAACCATGTGACGAACCACACCATTTGGTTCGGCAAGACACAACACGCAAACGAAGCGTGCCGATCGTTCAACTTGAGGCGTGGTTTGTAGGGCTTCAACCAACTTCTGGTTGTTTGCGGCGTCCCGCGTAGCGCGATCGCCGTCGACCCCGGACCAACGGGCACTGTGGACTCCGGGGGCACCACCCAATGCATCAACTTCCAAACCAGAATCATCTGCCAATGTTGGAATACCACTCCAAGCGGCATAAGCCTTGGCTTTGATGGCAGCATTGCCTTCGAAGTCTGGAGCATCTTCGATGGGCTCGCTGGGCAGGGGTCGACCATCGGCAACATCCTGCAAGGTGCAAATTTGCCATCCGAGTGGCCGAAGTGTGGCGGCAACTTCTTCAACTTTGTGGGGGTTCGATGTTGCCAGCAGAAGCGTGTTCACGGGCGCTTCCAGCATTCGGGCACGTCACCGAATTCGGCAACAACGGTGGATTTAAACCCACCACGGCCCTTCCACATGGTCACAATTTGCAGCCAGCGGGGCTGCATGCATTGCACCATGTCATCACGCAGCCGATTGGTCACGGCCTCGTAGTAGATGCCCTCCTGCCGGAAAGATTGGCAGTACATCTTCAAACTTTTAAGTTCGACACAGCAGTCAGCAGGCTCGTACCGAAACAAAATCTCCCCAAAGTCAGGGTGGCCTGTTTTGGGACAAACACTGGTGAACTCCTCGTGGAGGTGTTCAATGACATACGGCGCATCACCAGGGTTGGCGAAAGTCTCGAGCAGGGATGGATCTGGCATTCCACCATGGTAGACCGCCCAGGCGGGTTGATGCCGCGAGGTAAGACATCCAAAACGTCGCCGACCGCCCCTTGAGGCGGTCGGCATTGGAGGAAGAACGGAGGAATTCAAGACACATGAATCTTTACTGATTATGCGCGCTGACACTTCAAGGTTCGTTTGTGTTGACGAAAACGCAGTAAAAAAACGAGTAGCAGGGTTTAGCGGGATGCGAATCAAAACCAAACGAACCCGCACAAGGCGGGTTCGTAAGCCGGAATCTAGGTAGATCCGGTGAGGGAGGAGTCACACCAGAGCAGCCAGTGGGGGCCTGGAAGCTCTCGTGTCGAGAGACCCATGCAAAGTCTCTGTCACAAAAGTCTGTTCGTCGACTTCAACCCAAAGGTTTCAACTCTTTATTTGTTTTTATTGATCGAGATCAAACCGCAACATCATGCGGGTGAGTTTGGGTTGATTGGGATCGGATCGCAAACTGTTGCGGAAGGCTGAAATGGCTTCCTGTCGATCAACATTGTTTTGTCGGTTTTGTTCAAGCCAACGGTTCAGCGCAAGAATGCCCAGACCATTCCAAGCTGGCGTGCAGTTGGGATCCAATTCAGCAGCTTGTTTGTATGCCGCTTGGCTGGCTTGGTAATCCCCCAATTTGAAAGAGCACCATCCGATCCGCTCATACACTTCCGAACTGGGGGATCTCCGGCTCAAGACCAAAGCTGTGGCCAAGGCACCCTCGTGGTCCTGACACTGGGCGTACGCTTCGAGCAAACCCGCCAATAGGATGAAATCTTCTGGAAGGGCCTCAATGGCCATATTCCAGTGAGGGATCGAAGCAGAGGGTTGACCGACCCCAAGCAAGGACCTGGCGTACACCGTCCGCGCCTCGGCATTTTGTGGGTCCAAACGAACACCTGACCTGGCGTAGGGGAGTGCTGCATCAGGTTGATTGCGCTCCAATTCCAGCATCGACAGTTGGATGAGGGGCTCTGCATCTTCGGGGGAAAGTGTCAGGCATCGAATCCACGACCGCTCAGCCTCTTTGGTTCGTCCAATTTGGTGGAGGACATTGGCGTGTCGCAGGAGAGCTTGGGCATTGTCGGGTTCCAACTCCACCACCCGTCTCCAAGATCGCTCGGCGGCCCACGGGTTTTCGAGTTGCTCATGAGTCTTGGCCAACCCAAAATAAGCCTCGATTTGACCGGGGTTGTTCAACAGGATCTCAGCGAAGGCAGCCAAAGCCTCCTCCAATTCTCCCTCAGCCAACAATTCCTCCGCCTGCTGCAATGGTGTCAGTTTGGGTTCAACCGGTTGATCGACCGGTCTTTGCGCGACGGGGCTCTCCTTTTGGAGGTTCACTGCAGGTGATTCAGGGTCGGGATGGGATGCTGGTTCTTCACCGCTGGATGGAACACTTTGAGCGAGGGGTTCTGTCACATTGGTCGGTAAGGACTGGTTTGCTTCAGGTTGAACCGAACCAACAGAAGTCACACGGGGGGCGCTGCAGCCGAATCCAAGGGTTGCCCCCAGAAGAGTCACCGTGTTGGTCAAGGAACGGCCCATAATGCGGTGATGATAAGTCGAATTGGTTAACATTCTGCTTATGGTTCGCTCGAAATACTGCTTCGTTGCTTTTTCTTTGCTTCTTTTGGTCACTCTCTCGGGATGTACTCCGTGGGCCACATGGCCCCGCATCGAAGGCTCACCTTCGTTGAGCACTCCGACTTACCACCCCATTCCTCGTTTGTGCGTGCTGTCGATCGGTGAGATTCGAGAGGAACTTGGAGATGAGTCACCATTGGTGATCAATCAACTTCCAGGATTGAATGAAAAAGAGGCAGAGGAGTTCATGGTGAACTTCCCCGGCGCAGCCACGTTGACCGAAGCAGGTTCCGCATACCACTTGATGTCGGTTCAAGTTCGAGTGGTGGAGGCTCGGGTTGAAGTGTTGGTCCCAACAGAGACGGGGAAATGTGATCTCTGGGTCGTTGAACTGAGCCAACAGATTAAAAACTGGAAGGTTGAGAGTCTTCGCCGCTTCCGAGTGCAGCGACCGGCTCCAGCACCACGGATCCCCTACCCCGTAGAAGGTTGAACAGGACCCAAATTCAGGTTGTTCCGACTGGTTTGGCTGGTCCAACCATTTGGATACATCAAAACAAGCCAAGGCACCTATGGTCCGATCAAGTTGGTGGAGATTCCATCATGTCGAAGACCACCATCCAACGCCCAGTTGAATCGCTTGAGTCCACTCTTGGGTTACAGGTTATTTCCTTGTTGAAGTTGTCCAAGACAGCTCAAGCTTCGATTCACAGTGCATCTTGCCGCATTGGGCGGGTGCAACACAGCCTTCGCCGACAGAAGTCAGCGTAAAGGGATCCGCCGAAGCCATCGCATCACGGCTCTCTGGCGGTACGACTCGTCATACAACCAACGGTCAGCGTTTGGCGTATCTGCACGTGAGCCCAAGGGTCGAAGTGCTCCTGCTTGAGGACTGGAAAAATCACCGATGCCTTGTTCTGCCGCCAACCTGCCTGGCCGCATGTTGGTCGAGATTCCTAAAGCTTCTTGCAAGTTTTGAATACCAATAAACCATCTTGTCCCAGGCGGAATGACGTCTTGGCCGACAGCATTGGGCTTCACTCCTCTTGGGTACAAAGCAAACAACGCTCCCTGTTGGCGGATGTACCACGTTTTTCCACTCGAGTCTTCGATGCGCTGAATGACACTCAGGTTGTCCGTCGATCGCAAATCAATTCCTGGAGCGACAAGATCCAGTTGCAGTGGTGAACTGTCGACACCAGAGCCCACTCTGGTCTGAGCTGAGACCACAGAAGTCATACAGGAGACACCCAGAAGTAGAAAGAGTTTGCTCATTTTTTGTCGTCGGTATCGAGAAATCTTCGAAGTCGATTGGAATCCAGGCGATACAGCTCAGCCGGTCGCCCTCGACCCTCAGATCGGGTTTCCCCCAAATCATCCAGCGCACCAAATGAAATCAACTCCGAGATTCGGCGGCGGAAGTTGCCTCGATCGATAGATTCATCAAGCATGAACTCAAAGAACTGACGGAGTTCCGGCAGAGTGAATGTCTTGGGGAGCAGCATCGCCAAGGGGTGGGGGCGCTCTGCAGGCTTGCTGTCGGCGGCCATCAGTTCGTAGAGCCTTCCGAGACGTTCTTTTGAATCGGCTGGATCTTCCAATGGACTTCCTGCCGATTCCATTCTTGGAGCGTGATCCAAGGGTTCACTTTGTCGCATCAAGCCATGAACAAAGCTCTGAGGTGGCTCCATCGCTTCCTCCATAATGCGCTGCATGCGACGTTGGAAGTGTCGGGCAACCGCACCTCCCCGGGCGAGATCGTCAATTCGTGCTCGCAACAAGGGCGGGGGAATGATGCGCCGGGTCAATGGATCTTCAAGAACCCGCCGAAGCAATCGACCAATGCCCGCAGTTGCGATTTTGTCATGATCAAATCCCAAATTTGGAAGATCTTCAATATCAAACCATTTGGCATCGGCCGCATCCGTGTCCGCTTGCAGGTGTTCAGCTTTGGGGTCGTCGCCAGGAACGACAGCCAAGAAAGAAATGCTGATGATTGGCCCACGCGGATCCCGTTCGGGTTCGGAATACACCTTCATTTGTTCCAGGTGCAAATGACGGATGTCGAAGCCAGTTTCCTCCACCATCTCCCGTGTTGCGGCCGCGGAGACAGTCTCGTCTGGACCAACAAATCCTCCGGGCAGCACCCATTGACCCTGAAATGGTGGATATTTCCGTTGCACCAGCAAAATGTGCAGTCGACCATCCACCAAACGGAACGTGGTGATGTCGACGGCCACAGGGCGGGTTGGGATAGGTGGGACATCTGGGGGTCGCATACGCCTAACTTGCCAGAAACCCAGTTGCACAGCAAGGTCAAAATGACCTTAATCCAACTTATTGCTGCCATTCAACTCAGAATTACATCACCACAAACCCCACAGGACAAGGGTTTAAAGTTGATTTTGAAGCCATTTTCATTGAATTTGTGATTTTTCAACAAAAAGACTTGAACCTTGAAATAGTTTTTGGTATATTGACACTTAATTCATCACAGGAAATGTTCTGAGCCACGGCAATCGTGCGAAGTTGCCCTGGCTTGGAGCCAAGTCCCGACCTTGGGTGTGCAGTTCAGTTGCTTCACCCTTTGGGCCGGGACCGTTCGTTGGTCTTACTGACGAACTTCGGCTTGGCCGTGTTTGGCCAGGTGTTTGGATCATTGGCGTCTATCGAAACCTTGGGTACAACCCAACGCTTTCGTGCCGCTTGGGAGTGCCCACCAGATTCCAATACCCCTGGCAAACACGTCTGCATTTTGAAGTGGTGAACAGATGACTTTCATCGCCAACGGCGGTGGGGTTGTCGCATGGCCCGACCCCATTTGGGGTCCAATTTTAGGAGTTCATCCCATGTCTGATTCATCTTCCACATCCAATTCATTTTCCATCAGTGGTCAAGTCTCTTCTTGGCCGTTGACCCACGAACGTCCAATGGCTTCGGTCTTGATTGATTTGAAAGCCCCTGAATTTCCTGTAGACAAATCTCGTCCTGGACTTGATGTCACCTTCGTCATCGACCGTTCAGGTTCCATGGGTGGTGGCCCACTTCAAGCCGCCACTGAAGCGGTGGCCGACGTCTTGGAAACGCTGCCCAAAGGCGACCGCTCAGGTGTGGTTCTGTTTGACACCTCGGTCGAAACCATGCTCGAAGCTGTGGATGGTGGGGAAGCTTTGGCTCGCAAAGCATCCGCGGATCTGCTTCGACAGGTTCGGACTGGCGGTTCAACGTTCCTCAGCGGCGGTTGGACCGCAGGAGCCAACCAATTGTCTCAATTGGCTGCAGCCAATGATGCCGAAGGTCGGGCTCGACAAGTCATCCTTCTGACCGACGGTCATGGCAACCACGGAGAAACAAATCCAGAGCAGTTGCATGCTCATGCAGACCGTGCTCTCCAAAATGGGGTTCAAACCAGCTGCATTGGTGTTGGTGACCATTACATGCCGTTGCAAGTCCAGGCTTTGGCCGACGGGGGAGCGGGACGCTTGCACCACGCCACCGACAAACATGAGCTGGTCCAAGCACTCCTGGAAGAAGTTCAATCTGCTGGACACATGATGCTTTCTCAAGCCACCTTGGTGGTTGAAATTCCGGAGGGCCTGCAGGTGGAATGCCATGGTGTGAATGGATTGCACCGTCGGCCTGGTGCCCTTGAAATCCCAGTCGGCGGCATGTTGGCCGGTGCAACACGAACGATTGCGTTGTTCGTGAGTCGGTCTGAGTCTGAAACTTCCTCGGAAAAAGAAATCTCCCCGGCAGTCTTGAAGATGCAGTGGAAGGGCAAGCCAGTGCATGAAGATCAGGAGCCACTTGATCTCCTCTACGAGCTTGAATTGAAAGAACAACCAGTGAACCTTTCGCTGGTGGGGCAAGCCGCGAAGGTGTGGTCCAGCGCGATGATGAATTATTACGCCAGCCACGAACATGTTCGCTTTGACGCTGAAGGATTCGATCGAACCCTTTCGGTGTTCGAGAAATTTGTGCAAGGTGCAGATCAAGCAGAATCTCTTCTCAACGATCTCCGGATGATGAAGGATCGTCTGGAGCACGGTTGGGCTTCATCTTCCCGTCGTGAACTTGCGGCTTTGTCCAGAAAAGATTTTCGAAACGAGTACGACGTTCGCGTTGCCAAGATGAGCAAATTTTCAATGCTTCGCGATGCTGACGATTCGATGTACTACAACAAGCGGGTTCGCCATCTTGAAGCCCAGCTTGCCCAAGTTGACCAAAAAATCTTGGGAGCCAAGCCGTCCGAGCGTGGCGAATTGAACAAGGAACGGGCTCGTTTGATTGACATGATTGAAATTTCAAAATCAAAATTTGGCCGCTGATTTTTTGGTCAGCCCGGCCCGCAACAAAGACAAGCCAACCCATGGATGGGTTGAGCTCCAATCGGCCCCGGTCTTCGGACTGGGGTCGATTTTTATTTGGTTCGAGTGGCCCGATCAGCCTTCGGGTACTTCGTGCGCAAGTCGTTCCAAGACGGGTTCATCTCCAGGAGGCATCTTGAAATCATGCAGCTCTTTGGGCCAAACCCACCGGAGCTCTTGGTGGTACAGCGCTTTCGGTGGCTTCGTGATGGTCACTTCAAAAAAGTGCAGCTTGAAGCGTGGATCGATGGTGATCACTTCAGCTTCTGCTTTCAGAACGCCATCCACCCCAAGTTCTTCTTGAACCTCTCGAATCACCGCTTGCCTGGGAAGCTCGCCTTGCTCCACACCGCCACCAGGAAACTCCCAGTATCCAGGAAGTGATCCTTCCTCTTGTCGTTGTCCGATCAGGATCTGACCAGCATCATTTCGAATAATCGCGCAAGCAACTTCTTTCGGCATAGCGGGAAAGGCTATCGGATTGCAGTATTGCTTGCGATGTCTCTGAGGGGCCGACTGAAAGTGGGGGGGTATGTGTTACGTCCCGGAGAAGGGCACGTGGGAGTCGTGGAGGATGATTTTTAGTTTTCCCTGGCTGTCATGTGTGTATCCAAATGAATACTCCACTTTCACCACATCACTGCCGTCGTGTGGAGTGAAGTAGTAATTGCCCATAGCGAGACCGGTGTCTCCAATGATGGTGGTGCCAATGTTCTCCCATCGAACCTCTGTCCACGGCTTGATGGCAAATCCATGGTCTTCAGGAAAATCATCGTTGCCGCCGATGAAATAAGAGAGCGCCGCATCAAAGTCCAGACGAAATTGTTTGATGGAAGCAAGAGTCGGCTTGAACAAAACTTTTCCTTCTTGGTAGTTGTAGAAGGTATTGATGTGCTGTTCAGCGGCCGCCTTGTAGTCTCCCTTTTCAAGGAAGACTCGCCCAATATTGATGATGCCCTCCCCCCACTTCTTTTGTACATCAAGAATTTGATCTTCCGTCACCATGCCATAAGCTCCACTGAATATTGATGTTTTGGTCTGTCAAAGCTGACTGTTCCCACCAATGCCACATCTGCTTGGTGGTCTGAACTACGATTTTATCCCGTGTTTGGTTCGCTCGAAGTACAGCACACTGCCATTCATCATGGTCAAGCCCCCGGGGCCTGCTTCCTCAGCCAAAGATAGGCCGGAAGCGAGCCGAAGACAGAGCCTGCGACCCACCCCAAAATCGATCCCCAAACGCTCCCAGCCCACGGCATGGTGAAGGCACACACCAAGGCGTAGATTGAAACGGCCACCGAACCAAGCATCATTGGCCCAGAAGCTCCAATTGGGACTGCCCGTCCTTGGGCCATCCATGTGGCCAACATGCTGGTCAAGAAGATCGCCGGGAACACCGACGCCATTCCGGCGGCGGTCATCCACCCCGCGCGGCCCAACGCCACACCACAAGCGATGGCTGCCCCAGCTCCAATGCCGCGAAGCAGCAACACGCGAAAGCCGACCCGTCGGTTCCCTTTGGGGGCCGGAGGTGCATCGCGGCAGGCGCGAACGCCCAAAACCACCGTGGTCATGAGGGCCACCACACCCACAAGGACATCGCGGGTCATATTGGGCGAGAGTGCTTCACGAACCAACACCAAGACCAACGCCGCAAGGATCCAAAACCCAAGCGACAAGCCCAAGGTTTCCATCAATACGGTGGATCGATCACCCGCTCGGATGGGCCACACCCGCCAAACCCCCAGAAAAGCAACGTTCAGCAACATGCCAAGCGGAATGGCCGACATGGCGGTGGAAAAAACATCGGCTCTGGGATCCGCATGGAAGAGTCCCAATGAGGCGGGAACCACGGTGAGGGGAAGGGTGCCCAAGATGCCCCCGAGTTGTCCCCCCAGACGCTCAATCGCCAAGGTCACCAATATGGCCGCCAAAGCGGCAGCGAATCCAGGAATCAGAATGGGGAGCAGATCATTCATTGACGAAGCAGACACGTTAGGACCGATTCATGGGAAAGCCAAATTGGGAGATTGTTGCGCATGTCTGTAGTTGTATTGTCGATGGCCCTGGCCGCAACCCATGAGATTGACCCCGCTGGGGCCCAATCGGCTCTTACTGTTGGCGATGGCCAGTATCAGATCGAGAGCACCATCATTGGGTTGAACCGAACTGGAGTCACCGGATTGATGGGGCTCAAGAAGAATCTCACATTGGGGATCACCACCCTTCGTATTGGTGCGGGCGACGATCTGGAGTACCAAGTCGCGTTCAACGGGGTTGTCATCGACGATGAACGCCCCGGTCAATCCGAGAAGATCAACGGCATCAACGACACCATCGTGGCGGCGAAGTGGAACTTGTGGGGTCAGAGTGGATCGCCGACCGCTTTTGCCATTCGTGGCGCTCTGGGATTACCGACTTCAGACCTTCCTGCGGCCGGCAATGATGTGGACATCATGCTGAATGCGACTTGGCATCGACGGTACCGCAGCGGTCAACAGTTGGAAGTTCGGCTTGATTTGGGCAACCAAGACAACAACGGACGCTTTGAAGAGACCGGTGGATTGGCGGTCAACTGGTTTGAACCAGCTTCATTTGGAGGCTGGACCTTCGATCTCAACAACCAAGGTCTCATTTTTGGCACCGACTACCAGCCCACTGTGAGCATTGGTGCAGAAATCGAACTTGATGGCAGCACCGTGATTGATTTGGGGGTGCAGCATCTCTTTGATCAAGACAACGATGACGACACATCAGGCGTCTGGATCGGTCTTACGCGTCGCTTTTAAGAGCTGACTCAATTTCGCGGTACAGCAGATCCATGTGGTGTTCTTCGGTGCGCCAAGCGCCCACGGCAACCCGTATCCAACGCCGACCGTCAATTTCAGCATGCGTAAGCCAAGTCTTTCGGCTGTGGTTGATGCGTCGTTGAAGTTCTTCGGTCGTTTTGTTGTCTATGGCGGCAAAAGCAACCAAACCAAGTGTCTGTGGAGCGAGGACCTCTACATCGAGCTGGCCCAGTTTCTGGGCGAAGGCTTGACTCAAAGCAATGTGCTTTCGAATGGTGCTTCGCAGTGCTTCAGCCCCTTCGGTGTACAGCGTCAACCACAATTTGAGCGCTCGGAAGCGTCTTCCTAAAGGAATTTGCCAGTCTCGATAATCGATCACGCCCCCTTGTTCTGTGGCTTCATTCCGAAGGTACTCAGGGTTGACCGACATCGCGTTGATCAAATCATTTCGATCGGCCACCCAGAACACATCACAATCAAAATGAACCGGCAGCCATTTGTGCGGATTGAAACACCAAGAATCCACATGTTCAATGCCTTGGTGCATCTCTCGATATTCAGGACAAAGTGCGGCCGCACCGTTCATGGCAGCGTCAACATGGAGCCACAGGTGTTCACGTTTGGCAATGAATCCGACGGCTTCAAGATCATCTGATGAACCACACGCGGTGGTGCCAATGGTGGCGCCCACGAAAAATGGTTTCAATCCCGCGGCCTTGTCTTCTTGGATCATGTGATCCAGCGCTTGGGCATCCATCCCCAGCGCGGCGTTGGTCGGAACCTTTCGGACCGAAAGCCGGCCCAGACCGGCGATCATTGCTGCTCGTTCGAATGAAGAGTGGGCCAACTCGCTGACGTACGAAACCCAGCGCTGGTTCCCCACACCGTGCTCACGAACCGATCCATCCCCGGCCTTCTCTCGGGCCGCCAGCATGGCGAGAAGGGTGGCTGAAGAAGCGCTGTCTTGAATCACCCCTCCACCAGAGCCATCAATTGAGAATCGATCCGGAAGGCCAAGCAACAGACGAAGCCACTCGACCACTCTTGCTTCCACTTCGGTGCAGGCTGGGCTGGTGGCCCAAAGCATGCCTTGCTGGCCGTAGCCCGCGCTCAACATGTCCCCGAACAAACTTGCTGGGCCTCCGTTCGCCGGCCAGAACGCGTGCCATCGCGGCGATTGCCAACCCACCAATCCTGGTTCCACAAGAGCGGTCAGCTGTTGCAGTGCTTCAGCAAAGGGGAGTGGTTCATCTGGCGCTTCTCGAGGCATCATTCGATCAATTGCGCCGGGTTCCACCTCGGGCCGTACCGGAGCGTCTTGCAAAGCCTCCCAATAGCGGCCAATGGCTTCCAAGGTTGAGGTTCCATCTGCGAAGAAAGCTTCGAGATCCGATTTGCCCTGACTTCTGCTCATGCCCAAGCATGCTACGGGTCGATTTCGGATCGGAGCCCTCGCCTTCAGGAGATTCTCATGGCCAGCCCTCGTCCGCACCGCAGTCCACAGCCGATCGACCGTGTTTTGTCCCCAATTCAGAGCTTCATGGCGGCCGAAGCGAGTGCGGGCATTCTGTTGTTGGCCATGGCCGCAGTGGCCATGATTTGGTCCAACCTTCCAGGTGACTCTGGGCAGTCGTACTTCGACTTATGGCACACCGAAATCAACGTTTCGGTGGGAGGTCATGGTGAAGCCCACGGGGGACACGACGAACATTACAGCGGAGACGGTGATGTCCCTGGCGGTGGTGTGGCCGCCGCCCCCGAATCTTGGTTGGACTACCTGACCCTCGAACACGACCTGCACTGGTGGATCAATGATGCCTTGATGGCCATTTTCTTCTTGGTGGTCGGTCTGGAGATCAAGCGTGAATTGTTGGTGGGGGAGTTGTCCAGTGTGCGAAAAGCAGCGGTGCCGATTGTTGCCGCGATTGGTGGGATGGTGGGACCCGCGCTGATTTACGCGGCATTGAATTGGGGTACACCCGAAATCAGTGGGTGGGGTGTCCCAACGGCCACCGACATTGCGTTCGCGGTTGGTGTCTTGGTCTTGTTGGGCAAACGCGTGCCTTTGGCCCTCAAAGTCTTCTTGTTGGCCTTGGCCATTGTCGATGACCTTGGTGCCGTCATGGTGATCGCCTTGTTCTACACAGAAAGCTTGCATATCCCCAGCTTGGGGATCGGCTTTGCCGTACTGGCGTTGCTGGGCTTGTTCAACATCACCGGCGTGCGAAAACCACTTGTGTATTTGCTGTTTGGCGTAGTGGTTTGGTTGGCTTTTGTGAAGAGTGGGGTTCACGCGACCATTGCCGGGGTTTTGGTCGCAATCACTGTGCCCGCCTCCATGCGAATTGATGCCAGCAAATTCAAAGAGGAAGCAAAGTCTGCCTTGGACCGATTTTCCGATGTTGGCAAGCATGACAATGATGTTCCCACCAACTATGAACGCCAGCATGCAGTACACGCGCTGGAGGTTGGATGTGAAGACGTCCAAACCCCACTGACTCGTTTGGAGCACATGCTTCACCCTTGGGTCACGTTCTTCATCATGCCCATCTTTGCCTTGGCCAACGCCGGGGTGCGTTTGGAAGGTATGGACACGTCCATGTTGCTGGGCCCAGTGGCGCTTGGAGTAGCTGGTGGACTGTTCTTTGGCAAGTTGATTGGGGTGTTCGGAGCCACCTTCTTGGCGGTGAAGTTGGGCATTGGCCAATTGCCGCGTGGAGTGGGTTGGACCAAAATTGCCGCAGTCTCCATGCTGGCTGGAATCGGTTTCACCATGGCAATGTTCGTGGCTGGCTTGGCCTACGAGTCGCCCACGACACTTGATACCGCGAAGCTGGGTGTTCTGATCGGTTCTACGGTGAGTGGAGTGATTGGATTCTTGGTGCTGCGTTCTGCGACCAAGCTTCCACCATCGGTCCGTGCGGCTCAGGAAGCGGAAGCTGATTGAGCGGTCGCTCCATCAGAGCGGGAGTGCTTCCAACTCTGCTGCAACCGTCTCACCGACCCGCTGAACCGTTTTTGGACTGAAGTCAAAGGGGATTCCCGCGGCAGCGAACAGCTCGGGGAGCGGCTTTGATCCTCCCAGACGAAGTGCGGACTTGTAGTCATTGAGCGCCCCAGCATGATCGGAGGTGCTGCGACGCCACAGTTGCAGTGCTCCCAGTTGGGCAATCCCGTATTCGATGTAGTAGAAGGGCACTTCAAACAAGTGCAGTTGGCGCTGCCACTGCATCTGTCTGATGTCTTCCAAGCCAGACCAGTCGCAGTTCACACCGAATCGTTGATCAAGGTCCAACCACAAGGCGGTTCGACCCGCTCGGTCGAGATTGGGGTTGCGATAGATTTCGTGTTGGAACGCATCAATCGTGGCCACCCAAGCGATCGAACGAATGCAATCTTCGAGGTGCTCCCGCCATGCTCGGGCCGCGTCTTGTGGGGCGTAGAACATGCCGAGCTGCGTCGCGGCCAATTTTTCCATGGCCATTGAGGCCACTTCAGCGAATTCGATCGGTGAGTGCCGGTAGTGCACCAGTTCTTCATGTTCACTCAACATGGCATGGAAGGCATGCCCGGATTCGTGCAGCATGGTTTGCAGGTCATCGTGGGTACCCGCCGCGTTCATAAAGATGAACACTTTTCGCTGTCGGTCGAGGTGCAGTTGGTACCCCCCGGGCGATTTACCGGGTCGGCTTTCGAGGTCAAGGCTGGTGCCATCTTGGAGTCGGGCAAACAGTGTTCCGAGTTCTGGATCCAAGGCTGTGAACATCTTGCTGCAGCCTTGAACCAGTTCGGCTTCGGTTCGGAATGGTCGAAGTGGGGCTCGCCCCGTGGAATCGACCGCCAAGTCCCAAGGTCGCAACACATCCAACCCCAGTTGCTGCCGACGGTCCTCTTGGATTTTTCGGAGCAAGGGAACGAAGACATCTTCGGCGGCCTGATGGAACGCCTTGCAATCGTCGGGGGTGTAATCAAATCGTCCCTTGCTGGCAAAGGCGTAGCCGACGTAGTTCTCATATCCCGCGTTGACGCCGATCTTGGTTCGGTTTGAAATCATGGCGTCGTACAGATCATCCAACGCCTCTCGGTCCTCGGCCCGCCGCCCCCAACTGGCCCGCCACGCGGCTTCACGACGATCTCGGTTCGTGTCTTCTTGGATGGTGCCCATCCAAGGCATGGTTCGTGATTCGCCTTCAAAATCAACCATTTGGGCGCCGGAGATGGAGCCAAACTGTTGGCCCATTTTGGTGTCTTCCACCAGCAACGGAACATTTTCTTCTTTGAAGAGCTTTACGGATGACTTGGTGTCTCGGGCCAGGACATCAAAATGGTCTGAGAGTTCACTCAAGAATGGAGACTCCGCAACGCGCTGGTCAATCTCAAACGCGATTTGTTGTAGCGGCGGGCTCACTTCTTCCACAAACTTGAGGTACGCCGCTTCGATGGCTTCATCAGTGGTGTCGCACGTCATCGCGGCATAGATTCGATTTCCTGCTTCGCTGACATGGGCATCCAACTCTGATCGATCCAGGAGCAAGCGTTCGAGATCGGCGGCATCGTCAATCGTGCGTTCTCGAAGTAAGATGTACAAAGGTTCAAGCGCAGACCATGAGGTGCCATCCAGCTCCAAAGGGACAAAAGACGTGTCGATGTTCATGTCGATTCCTGTTGTTTGGTTCGTGGTTGATCGAGACCGAATGCAAAGGCTCCAAGCGCGAGCACCAGATACACATCAGCGGCATTGAAAATCCAGGGATACAACCCTTTGGCACCACCAGGCCAAGACCAACCAAAAGGCAAATTCACACCTGGAAAAAGCAAAAACAAATCCCGCACCGCGTCATACATGACCCGATCCCAAAGGTTTCCAAGGGCGCCGGCCAAAATCATGGCCAACAGCACTCTTCTCCGCTGGGCTTTGGGTGGGAGTCGGTATCCCATGGTGAAAACCACAATGGCCGCCACCGCGGAGACCGCCGCCAACAGGGCCACTCCACCTTGGCCCAAACCGAAGACCGCGCCCCGGTTCAGCGTGAGTCGAAAAGCCAACAGTTTGGGGACGGCGATGACGGGGTCGTGGGCCGGAATCGCCTCAGCGCGACCTCCGGTGGCCAAGAGATCAACGGGCTCACCCGCAACCCGAGCAAAGGCCACAGATTTTGAAGCCAAGTCAATCGTCAGCAAAACGCCAGCCAACACCAGAAAACATACGAAGGGTCGGCTCATGAGCAATCCGTCTCCACTTGGGGCAGCCCCACCGCCGAGACCACTCGAGCCTTCAGACCAAGGCGGTCTTCGATAGCTGTGGCCAGGGCTTCTGCATGCATGGTGTTGTCGGCAGGAATGAAGAGCGTTGATCCGGAGCCGGTGAGGTGAACCGTGCGTTCCGCCAAAGGCCTCAGTGCGGTTCGGCACTCAACCAAGTCGGGTTCGACAGTTTCGGCGGCGACCAGCAGGTCGTTGAACAGGTCATCACCATCAAGATCAGAACCTTGAAGCACCCCATCAAGACGCTCGGGGGCAAAGTCTTGGGCTTCTTGCTCATCAAACGCATCGAAAATTTCACCGGTTGGACATGCGGTCGCAGGGAAGACCAAGACCAAAGCCGGGAAGCGTTCGCAGTGCGTGGAGACACACTGTTCACCAAACCCTGAAACCACCGCATCACCACCCTGCAGAAAAAATGGAACATCGGATCCGAGTGATGCCGCGATGGTGATCAGGGTTTCTCTCCCGAGCGAAAGTTCAAACAATGCGTCGAGGCCCCGCAACATGGCGGCGGCGTTGCTTGATCCACCTCCCAGTCCTGATCCGACTGGAATCTCTTTTGTCAGGAGAGATTGGACCGGGAGCGATCTTCCTGCATGCGCTTCCACGGCTTGGTGCGCCCGGAATGCCAAATCTCTGGCCAGCGGCCAATCGATCTCGGTCGGTCTGGGGGCATGTTCTGACCAGACGGTGGCGAAGCGACTGAAAGACCCTTCGGGCAATTTCTTCAACTCGAGTTGATCGCTGAAATCGACCGTTCGCATCCAGGACGCGATGGGATGCAATCCGCACTCTGCATCCAGCGGCCCAACAGCGAGGGCCAAGTTGACTTTTGCGGGGGTCAGAATCCGTACACACTTGGACATCAGAATGATCAGGATAGCCCGCGGATCAAACCCGCCGGAGGGGGTGCCGATCTCGCCGGGAACGCTTGATGTTGATGGTCGGGAAGGCCTTCTGCAGCACTTTCGTCCAAGGCTTGAACACGCCCCGTTCGGTGTTGGTGTGGCCAGCCAAGATCAAACTCATTCCATGTCGCAGGGCCTGCAACTGCTCGTGGTGCTTCATTTCACCCGTGAGAAAGATCGTGGCCCCAGCCGCAGCCGCCTCAGGGATGAGATCGGCCCCTGAACCGGGGCAAGCGGCCAAGACTTTGTGCTTGGAGGGTGCTCCAGCACCATCTGCCACTTCCACCCCATCCACGTTGAGGTGGATCCGAGCCATTTCAGCCAGTTGGTTCAGGGACTTTGCTTTTTCAAGGCGAACCATCCGACCGGCTCCCGTGTTTGGTTGAGGCTGCGGCAACAGGGCTGTGATATCAATCGCAGGCTCTTCGTAGGGGTGAGCTTCCCGCAGGGCGGCGACGATCAGTGGGACTTGTGAGTCTGGGCACACCATTTCGAGCCGCTGTTCCTCCACCGATTCCAGCTGTTCTGGAACTCCGATGGCGGGTGAGGTCCCGGGAAGGCCGCGGAAGGTGCCCGTGCCAAGGACGGAGAAGCTGCACTCTCGGTACGCCCCAATGGAACCCGCCCCTGTGGCGGCCATGGCATTCCGGACCTGTTCGAGGTCTTTCTGGGGCACGAAGACGGTAATTTTTCGGCTGGCTCCAGGCGTGTTGGCCGAGCGGAGCGGTTGGCCACAACCAAAGGGTTCCACCAGCCAGTCCGTGACGCCACCCTGGATGGCATCAAAGGCGGTGTGGGGGCTCCAGATGGCCAAATCATGGGCGGCGGCCCGAGTCAACGGGCGCACATCGGGATCGTCTCCGTTCCAACGTTTTGGGGGATGGAACAGGACCGGGTGGTAGGCCAGGAGGAGATCCACCTGACCAGCAATGGCTTCTTCGACCACCGCTTCGGTGGCATCGATGGTGAGCATCATTCGCCGAATGGGCTGGTCATCCCGGCCAAGTTGTCGGCCAACCGGATCCCAGGATTCTGCCAAATGCAGAGGGAAGAGTTCTTTGAGACCGTGTTCCACTTCAGCCAGTCGCATGGCCCGAGGATACGCGGTTTGCGACTAGGATTGATGACAATGATCCAGCGATTGTGCTCTCTGTTGGCCCTTTGGACGTTGTCAGGATGCGCAAGCACTGGCCAGTTGTTCCCTGATCGCGCCAGCCGCAATCAATTTGACACTTGGTTGCAGCTTCAAGGCGAAGCTCGCCGGGGCGAACGGGTTGATTTGTTTGGGAAGCCTGAGACCGATCTTCGCGCACGACTTCAACGGTAAATCCAACCGTGAAATCTGACCCAGGCCTGCCAAGATCCTTGCGGAATCGCTATCTTTCCCCACACCCAAATCTTCGGGCAATTTGTTCAATGAAAACGGTCGCAGACCGCCGATATCAATGCAGAGCCAAATGACCAAACGTCAAACATCAGCCAAGCATCGCCGACAGCAACGGGCCAATCGTGTCCGACGCCAAGTTGTGCTGGGATCGTTTGTCATGGCCATTTCTGCCTTGACCATGCTCCTGGAATTGGTGGTTCGGCCCACCGAAGGCGGCCGACTGTTCATGCGGAAGGCCAACGAGCTGGAAAGTTCTGGGGCATCCGAGGTTCGACGTGAACTTGAACCTCGCCAAGGCGCTCTGAAGGCTTGGAATCGCATTTTGATTCAGCAGACGGGAAGTGAGAACGGAGATCTCTCCACACTTGCTCAGTTGACTCCAGACCGCTGGCACTTTTTGGTGGGCAATGGCAATGGTGTGGACTTGGGAGATGTCCACATTTCTAAGATTTGGGATGCCCAGCGCTTGGCCCAGGGACGCACACCACCAGAGCAGACCGGAACCATCGTGATTGGGCTCGTCGGCTCGGACCACCGGCTGCCTGCGAAAGCCCAAACCGATCATTTGGTCGATTTTTGCCGATTCTTGTGCAAAGAATTCAGTATTCCAGGGGCCAACGTGGACTGCGAGATCACCGAGAACTCGCTGTTGGATCGGGCTGAATTGTTCCGAAAAATTAGCCAGTAGTTTGGTGTCCACAGAATTTGGGCCACATACCGGTACGAAATTCAAAAAACAGGTACTTTTCCCGTTCGGATTTTGATCGGATCCTCCGATTGAACTCTCATGACCACTTTGCCTATGCCGGCCACCATGACGCAACTCCCGAAAGAGATTGATGGTTACCCGATCTTGTCATTGATCGGAGAAGGTGCGTTCAGCAAAATTTACGCGGCCAAAGATCCCAAGACCCGCCAACTCTTGGCACTCAAACATGTGATCATCAACGATCCCAAGAAGGATGATCGTTGGGTTGAGCAGATGGAATCTGAGACCCGAATTGCCAATGCTTTGGATCATCCAGTGCTGCGAAAAGTGTTTCATTTCAAGCGGCAAAGGCGTTGGTTGAAATCACTTGGCGCGGTCATGTTGATGGAGTTTGTGGATGGCCGAACCCTTGATGTCATCAAACCTGATGTTCAAGAGACCATTCGGATTTTCATCCATCTGGCTCAAGGTTTGCAACACATTGAACAGCTAGGCTTTGTGCACTGTGACATGAAGCCCATCAATGTTCTGGTGACCAGCAATGGAGATGTCAAGATCATTGACCTTGGCCAAGCCTGTGAATCTGGAACCGTCAAGAAACGCATTCAGGGCACTCCTGGATACATGGCTCCGGAACAAGCCCATCGGCGTGAGATCACACCCGCAACGGATGTCTACAACTTGGGCGCTACGATGTACTGGGTGTTGTGTGGCCGGGTTATTCCGACAGCACTGCCACCTCGTGGGCAGAACAATGGTCTGACCACGGGGGCGGTCGAAGAGCGGTTCCTGAAGCCGCCAATCCCGGCGAACGAAGTCAATCGCGATGTCCCAAACATTGTCGCCAAGACCATTCAGGAAGCAGTTGACCCTGATCCAGCCAGGAGAATCACCATGTCCAAGTTCTTGGAACGTTTGGAAATGGCACAGGGGCTGCTCAAAAGCGGAAATGGTCAGGAATTCGAGATCTGAGTCTGGAGCATTTCCTGCCCGTCTCTCAAGATTCGACTCTTCCCATTCGACCAAAAAAAGCACCGACGACCTCGAAGGTCATCGGTGCAAAGTGGGCCTGAGTGGACTCGAACCACCGACCTCACCCTTATCAGGGGTGCGCTCTAACCAGCTGAGCTACAAGCCCGAGGGCTTCCCGCAGGCACGGGAACGGAAAAGTATACCAGCGATGAGGGCTTCGCCAAGCCTTTGAATTTGACTTGAACCCAAGAAAAAGCCCCTCGCCAGAGGCGAGGGGCTTTGGTGAATGACAATTTTGGCCCTCAGGGCATTGGTCACTTGGCGGCTTTAGCCGTCGCATTGGCCCCAGACGCCAAGCAGGATGATGACATCGTTGAAGTCAACCAAACCGCTTTCGTCCAAGTCAGCGGCCCCAGGCTGATCCCAACCTGAAAGCATGTTGACGAGATCAGCGAAGTCAACCGAACCGTTGCCATCGAGATCGGCCGGGCAGGCCGGGGCACACGTGTTGGAGGTGCATTCGTCACCAGCCAATTCCCCACCAAGCGAAGCGCAGGTCGGGGGGGTCAGATCCACACAGTTGCTTCCACCCAAGCAGCACGCTCTTGGGGCACAAGCCGAATCACATTCGGTTCCCAATCCGGCGAAGCTGCCATTGGAGGTGCTGCAAGCCTCGGGAGTCAACACGGCACAGCTCGAACTGATGCAACACGCACCAGTGGTTGGCGGGGGGCAAGGTTGAGGCTCACAAACTTCGCCAAACCCACCATCGCCTCCCGCGGCCGCACAGTCGGCGGGAAGCACTTGGGTGCATGAGCCGTTGTTGAAGCAGCAAGCTTGAGGTGTCGGGGGAACCGTGGTTCGGATGGCAAACACTTCACCGTTGGTGGAGCTGGTTCCGCGATCCAAAATGTACATGTTGCCTTCGTTGTCTTCAGCAAAACCAGAGATTCTCGAGATGCCACCGACGTCGGGTGAGAACGCGGAGCTGTGGTTGATCAACGAGCCGCCTTCGGGGTTGATGCTCCAGATTTGGTTTGATGCGTAGTCGGCAAAGAAGTATCGCCCATACAGGGATGCCACAGGACCTCGATAGACCCGGCCGCCGGTGATGGAGATTCCAGACGAGTGGGAGTAGGTGTGGACGGGGAAGCTGAGTGAACTTTGCGAAGGACAGCCCGAGGTGTTGTAGCCGTTGTTGCCTTCGTAGCAACGCCAACCATAGTTTCGGCCGCCTTCGCCAGCGGGTTCGTAATTCACTTCTTCCCAAGCGTTTTGACCGACGTCAGCCA
This sequence comes from Phycisphaera sp. TMED24, assembly GCA_002168105.2. Taxonomy (GTDB): domain Bacteria; phylum Planctomycetota; class Phycisphaerae; order Phycisphaerales; family SM1A02; genus UBA8653. The sequence continues at coordinate 11,590 of NHCD02000004.1, read as the reverse complement.
TGACCATGGCACCGTTGAGGCTGTCAAAACAGCACTTCCATGCATTTCGAACGCCGTAGCTCCAAATGGTGTCGTCACCACTGACGCCCACAAACGGATTGTCGGAAGGGACGGTGTATCCGGTTGGATTGTCGACATTGATCCGAAGGATCTTGCCGAGCTTGGTGTTGATGTTTTGGGCTCGGTTGCCGGGATCACCACCCGATCCACCATCTCCCATGGAGAGGTAGAGGTACCCATCAACTGGCGAGAATTCCAGCCAGCCAGCGTTGTGGTTGGAATATGGCTGGCTGACCGTCATCAAGATTTCTTCGCTTGCCGCGCTGGCGGAGTCATCGTTGTTGGCGGTGTACCGGGCGATGACCGTATTGCCAGAGTTGTTGGTGTAGTTCACAAAGAACATGCGGTTGGTGGCAAAATCCGGGTGGAAGGCCAGACCAAGCAAGCCACCTTCACCGGTGAACGAACCAACTTTGGAGTCGATGTTCATGAATGTTCCAGAAACGCTTCCATTGAGCGTGTCCACAATCTTGATGATGCCACGTTGTTCGTGGACATACAGCCGATTGATGGTTCCTGGGGCCGCTTCAGCGCCAACGGGGTAGTACAAGCCGTTGGTGACGCGAACAGATTCAAATTCTTGGGCCGAAGCAAGGCTGGTGCAGGCGGCCAAAATGAGCAGGGAGCGAAGCATGGATAGAGACTCCTAAACGTATGGAATTCCCTGACGATACGGCAGAATCCGCACCTCGGGTAGTCCTATTGTTCGCTTGGATCGTCTCATGGATCCTCTGACCAACTGAATTTTGACAAGGACCGGATTTTTGGCCGTTATCGGGCATTCAGATCCCGTCCAAACCGAACAATCCACCTCCTTTGGGAGCGTTACCATCAATCCAATGCGATGGTCCATGATTGTTTTTTTGGGGTTCTTCACCGCTTGTGCCCCAGATGAGCCCAATGCTGTGGATTCGCANGGGTGGCGCAAAATCCAAGAATTCGGACCGGCGGTTCAGGTCCCTCGGGACGGTGCCTTACGGCTCGAGTATGGCGTCACGGGTGGTGCGGCCGTATTTGATGCTGATGGGGATGGTGACCTGGACATTCTGTTGACAGGGACCAGCCCCAAATCACCCACCAGACTTTGGCGGCAAACCACCAACCTCGAGTTTGTTGATGCAAGTGAGGGGTCGGGATTTGATGCCACTTTTTTTGGCATAGGTGCCACCGCTGGTGATGTCGATGGCGATGGTGATGTTGATGTCCTGATGACGGGTCGCTTGGGTTGCCAGCTGTACCGCAACAATGGGGTGGGCATTTTCGAGCAGTCCACCGACTTCCTGGCACCGAAATGTTCTTCCAGCGCGACGTTTGTGGATTATGACCTCGATGGTGATTTGGATTTGTTTGTGTGTCGTTACGCAGACATTTCATTGAACCCTGATAAAGAGTGTCGCGATCCTGCAGGAAGACTGGAGTTGTGTGGTCCGACGGCCCACCCCGCGCTTCATGATCTCTTGCTGAACAACGATGGCAACGGAACTTTTACTGATGTCAGTGTCAATCATGGCCTCGACCGTGTGGCCGCCGCTGGTTTGGGTGTGGTGGTTGATGACTTCACCGGCGACGATCTTCTTGATTTGTACGTTGCCAACGATGGGTATGAAAACCATCTTTGGGTCATGGGGGAAGACGGATTGTTTACCGAACAAGCTGCCCAACGTGGATTGGCGTTAAATCTCATGGGCGAGACAGAAGCCGGAATGGGCGTGGTCAGTTTGGATGTGGATGGCGACATGGCACCTGACCTGTACTGCACCCACTTGGCCGCGGAGTCAAACACGTTGTACATCGGTAAAAACAACGCATTCTTGGATTCCACGGCTCCATTGGGGTTGGGCGTGGCCAGCATGCCACGAACAGGCTTTGGGGTGGTGGCCAGAGATTTCAATCGAGATGGCCGCGAGGATTTGTTGGTGGGAAATGGCCGAGTGACTCGAGGCTCTTCCGTTGTTCTCCCATCATTGGATGATCCATGGAATGGCATGGCGGAGCCCAATGATTTGTACCTTCGTTCAGGAAGGGGATTCGAATTGGCTCCGAAAGATCCAGTCTTGTCCGAGGTGGGTTTGACTCGAGCGGTCGTGGCCGGAGATTTTGATCGCCAAGGTCAGCTTGAAGTCTTGATTGTGAATGTCGAGACGCCAAGTATTTTGGTGACACCACCAAAGACCCAGGCTCGGGAATTGTTTGTCGAAGCTGTGGATCAAGCGGGCCACCCCGTGCTGCATGCACTCATCCTTTGTCAAAGCGGAGACAAGATTCAACGACGCAGGCAGGGGANTTCCGACGGATACGCCTCGGCTCAACCGCCAGAAGTTCACTTTGGTCTGGGCGCATCGCAATTACCTGCAGAGCTTACGGTGCGGTGGCCTGATGGCAGTCAAGATGCCTTTCAAGTGGAACCACACATCACAAGATTTCAGGCGCAAAAAGGATCTGGCAGATGAAGCGATTGATCTTCAGTTTGGCATGGTTGGTGTCGGCGTGTTCGGAACCAGGATCATCAACCCCGACGATTCCCGTCGTTGATGTTTCAACTTTAGAAGCACCTGTGGCTCAAGCCATTGGGGACACGATCAAAGAACTCCAGATCTCCCCAAAAAACTCAAAGTATTGGGCGAACTATGCGGAAGTTCTGCAAGCCCATCAGTTGTACGAAGTCGCCAAGGTTGCTTGGGACGTCCGCCTTGATTCTGGTGATTTCACTCCCGGTGATTTGATTCTGATGCTGCGTTGCGAAGAAGCTTTAGGCCAAGAAATACAAGGTCTTGCCCAGGCGGTCGACTCGGCGTTGCTCGAACAGCCCAACTTGACTTCCTTGCGATTCTCTCGAGGGAGCACACGTTTGAGATCTGGTGATTTGGACGGCTCCAAAGAAGANTTGGAACAGGCCTTATCCCAAGACCGCCATCCCGCGATTCTTCTGGCTTTGGGACGGGCCGAAATGTCTCTTGGGCAGATCCAGCGTGCCCAAATCCTTCTTGAGGAGGCCCGAACTCTGGCTCCAGGTGATGCCGACATTCAAAAGACGCTCTCTCCGGTCTACCTTCAACTCGGCGCATCTGAATTGGCTGAAGCCGAACGTCAACGTGCTCTTCGTGGCCCAAAAGCGCTTCGATTTGATCCCGCTGAAGTGCGCATGGCTCAACGTGCGGTTTCTTCTTCAGCGAACACCGATCGGGCCCGAGAAGCGATGGCCCGGNGTGAATGGGGGGTGGCGTTGGTTTGGTTGAACAAAATTATTGAGGTCTACCCCGATCGGGCCTCCGCGCATGCTCGCCGCGGGATGTGCCATTTGATGACCAACCAAATGCAAAAGGCGAACCAAGATTTCCGGAAAGCCATCGCCGAAGATGAATCATTGGCCATGGCCCACCGCGGCCTTGGGGTGCTTGCCGGACGGGGTGGACGGCCCGAAGAAGCCGTGACCCATCTGGCTCGAGCCATTGAACTGAATCCGGAAGATTCTGATGCCTTGGGCATGTATCCCATTGCACTGTTGAAAGCCGGTCAAATCCCAGAAGCTGAGACNGCCTACGAGACNGCACGGGCCCGATTCCCGAAGAATCGGATTCTGGTTCAGCAGTGGCTTGTGGGTTTGCGCAGCATGGGGCGGGCCGACCAAGGTTTGGCCGCCGCGCGAACCGCCCTCCAAGAGCTTGGTGAGGATGCCGCCGTGCTCCACCACGCAGCACTCTGCCTCGAGGCTCTTGGTCAAGTGCAGGAAGCCATGGCGTACCACCGCCGGTCGGTGGCGGCGGACCCAAAATCACCATCGGCCAGCCGCTTCCCGAAGAGCGGCACGCCAGGTTGAATCAGCCGTGAATCAGGCGGTCGTCCGCGGCCAAAGCGGCTTCGTGAACGGCTTCATGCATGGTTGGGTGGGCGTGGACCGTTGAGATAATGTCTTCGACGGTGGCTTCGAGACGCTTGGCCACGCACACTTCGGCGATCAACTCACTGGCGTCTTCACCACAGATGTGACAACCCAAAATTTCACCGTGCTTCTTGCTGACAATCAGCTTCACCAAGCCTTCGGTGGCCCCAACGGCGATGGCTTTGCCGTGTCCCTTCAATGGGTATTTGCCAACCTTGTATTCAACACCAGCGTCTTTGACCGCTTGCTCTGACATCCCCACACTTGCCACTTGAGGGTTGCAATAGGTCGCGCCGGGGATGGATTCATAATCCACACCCAAGGTGTGGTGTCCTGCCATACGCTCGACCGCGGCCGCGGCTTCTTCGCTGGCGACGTGGGCCAGCCAAGGGGGACCGATGCAGTCACCCGCGGCGTAGACACCAGGGATGCTGGTGGCGTATGTGGGTTCGGGCACATCTTGGTAATCGGTTTTGATGTAACCCTTCACCATTTCAGGGCGAAGGTTCTCGGCAAACACACCGTCAACTCGAGCTTCAACACCAATGGCGACCAGGACCACATCGGCGTCCACATCAGTCCCTCCCGATGCTTCACCAGCCTTCCGAATGGTGCATTTGGCCCCACTGCCTGAAATCTGGGCATCGGCCACGGTGGACCCGGTGTGGAAGTGGATGCCCTGCTTTTTAAAGGCTTTCTGCGCCGCGGCGGAGATGTCTTGGTCTTCGATGGGCATGATGTGGTCTTGCATTTCGACCACATGGACTTCGGTCCCAAAAGCGTTGTAGAAGTACGCGAACTCCATGCCAATGGCTCCGGAACCAATGACCACCATCTTCTTGGGCTTCTCCGGGAGGGTCATCGCTTCGAAAGACGAGATCACCACTTTTCCATCGTGGGGAAGATTGGGCAAGTGACGTGGTCGGGCCCCGGTGCACACCAGCACTTTGTCCGCAGTCAAAGTTCGGTTGGCGGCACCAGATCCTTCACCGGTGTAGTACTCCTCGCCCGCTTCCCGCACTTCAACTTTGCACGGTGCGACGGGAGATTTTCCACTGGTGATGGTGGCGTGGCCGTCGATGTGTTCAATGTTGTTTTTCTTGAAGAGGAACGCAATGCCGCCGTTCAGGGTTCCGGTGATCTTCCGACTTCGTCCGATGACTTTGTCCCATTCGACTTCGACCCCTTCGGTCTTCAGTCCCCATTCCGCACCATGCGTGATCGCATGCTGGTACAGCTCGGCGTTGTGCAGCAATGCTTTGGTGGGGATGCAGCCCCAGTTCAGGCAGACGCCACCGAGTTTGCCCCGCTCAACGCAGGCGACCTTCATACCGAGTTGGGCGGCGCGGATGGCACCGACGTAGCCGGCGGGTCCTCCGCCAATGACGATGAGATCGAAGTGGTCAGCGCTCATGGCATTCCTCCTGTCAGGGCGNGNCATTCTAGCGGCTGAATGGTGGGATCAATCCGGTGAACNCGGGAACCACCANGGNGANCCNGGTTGGTAGCCCAGACTTTCGTAGAGCTCGGTNCGNGTCTGCATTTCGTCCATCAANCCCTCAACCGANCCGTGNTCNTGCAGGTGGGCCANCCCNCGGGCCACNTGACCCATGGCGAGACGCATCATGGAAAGGGGNTAGATCACCATGTCGTAGCCAAGGGACTCAAATNTCNTGGCTGAGATNTGNGGTGTTTTGCCNAACTCTGTCATGTTGGCCANCAACAGNCCNGGGCANGCTTTGGCATATTCCGNAAACTCCTCTTCGGTNCGNAGACCTTCCGGGAAGATCATGTCAGCNCCCGCNTCTCGGTACTGCTGNCCTCGNGCGACGGCATCNGCAAAAGAATGCACNCCNGCGGCGTCGGTTCGNGCAATCAGCAANAAGTCATCGGAGGGNCGATGCTCACTCATTGCTTTGATTTTNTGNGCNAANTCATCAGCNGGNACACACTGTTTGCCNTCAAGATGNCCACANCGTTTGGGGAACACTTGATCTTCAACATGGAGGGCNGCNGCNCCCGNNCGNCCGTANTCCACGATNGTNCGAACNGCGTTTTCTTCTTCGCCGTAACCNGTGTCTGCATCGGCCACGACTGGNAGNCCNGANGCNTCAACNATNTCNCTGATGGTCCGGGTGAANTCNGTCAGGCTNAGCAGACCNGTATCGGGAACGCCCGCCACGTTCGCCGTGGCTCCNCCAGAGATGTACACCGATTCNAAGTNGGCCTGTTTGGCCATTCGGGCCACCAGGGCGTTGAANACCCCGGGNCANATCAGTGTNNCNGGCTGTTGGAGGCGATGGNGGAGTGANGNGGCAGGGGNGGGCATGGNAGAAATCCTAGGAAAATCNNCGGCNNCCGCCAAAGTGGGGNGNGNTCTGGGCCGATGCCCANGNCGTGTCNCAGNCNTTTCCNGCCCGAGATTGTCTNCCNACCCTCAGAGTTTTGGCNNTGGCCACNCTTCTGGCGGGGGTGTTGCACCTNTGGCTNGCGACTGCGATCGGNGGTCANCCNAACAAGGTGTCGAGCAATGTTTCGGTACCGCGGCCTTCGGTGGCCACNGTTTCCACGATGGGTCGNCCNCCGCAGGCGTCTTTGAGTTCACGGCGNAGCCNTTCCAATCCCTCGTAATCGCTCTTGTTGACCACNAAGCAATCGGCGATNTCCAAGATCCCNGCCTTGTCCATTTGGATGGAGTCNCCCATACCNGGGACCACNACNACNGCGGTGCGNTCCACGCATTCACGNATTTTGGTTTCGTTTTGNCCGGCGCCNACCGTTTCAACAATGACACGGTCAAAGCCAGCNCCNCCGATNAGCTCCANGATCTCNGGCAGGGNNTCNTAATCTTCNCCNGCAATCGCNAGCGATCGGTAGAACACCGATTCATCCACNCGNCCAAAATCCACNCGAAGNCGGTCNCCGAGGAGCGCGCCTCCNGTGATGGGGCTCATGGGGTCGTATGCCACGACGGCGAGTTTCTCGCCTCGTTGCACACTTTCGGCTGCGATTTGGGCGACCAGCGTGCTCTTGCCCGCCCCGGGTGAGCCGGTCATGCCGATGACGGTGCTCGGGCGTCGGCGAGGGGCCTCCGCGGGCGCGCGGCCTTCGGTGGCCAGAGAAATGGATCGAGCCAAGGCCGCATTCCCTTCGTATTGAGCGACCCGCGGCTTGACGGCCGATCGAACCGTCTCGACCAACTCATCCATGCTGGTTCCGGTGTGGAAGATTTTTCTTACCCCCGAATCAAGCATGGTTTGCACGTCTTCTTGGGGAATGATGCCGCCAACATCGATGGCCATATCACTGCGGCCAAGTTCGGCCGAGGCGTTGACCAGTCGAGGCACCAACACCAAGTGAGAGTTGCTCATCATGGAGCAGGCCAAAACATCGGCGTCTTCATCGCGTGCGCCGATAGCGAGTGAACGTGGGGTTTGCCACAAACCCGAGTAAATCACGTGAATGCCCGAGTCTCGCAGAGCGCGGGCAATCAGTTTGACACCACGATCATGGCCGTCGAGCCCCATTTTTCCAAGCAGCACTCGGGGCCGGTGGGGGAGGTCTGCGCAGCGGTCAATTTTTTCCAGAGGGGTCGTGGGCTCGTTCGTTGCTCGCATGTTGGAATCTTATGCCCAGTTTTCCGCCATGCAGAACCGCTCGGCCACGGCAGCGGCGGCGTTTGCTCTTTCCGCGAGTGGTCGATCGGCCTGGGCCATAAAAATGCGAAGGCATTGTTCGATGCCTCCACAGACCCGTTCAAAGCAGCCTTCCGGGTCTTTGGCCGCTGGCGGATCGGGGAAGCCCCAATGTGTGGTGATGGCACCTGAGATAGAGAGGCCTGGGCACGAGTCCGCTTGGGCCCCATCACAAAGCGTGACAATCACATCCCAAGGCTGATCTTGAACCGCATCAACACCTTTGCTGGTGAGGTGCTCGTGGGGGATGCCATGCTGTTTGAGCGCGGCCAGAGCGAGCGGGTGTGGTTTTCCGGCGGGGCTGCTTCCAGCTGAGCCGGCCTCCAATTGTCCTGGGAAGAGCTGCGGGGCCAGGGCCTCGGCCATCAAACTTCGGGCGCTGTTTCCAGTGCAAACAAACAACAGACGCAAAGGGGGCATGTTTGCCATTGTGCATGAAGAGTAAGTGCTGTGGAAACACCATGGCGTGTACTCCTCATCTAAGATAGACATTCCTATGGATGTGGTCGCACAACTGGTTGGATTGGCTCGGGCTTGGGAGGGGTTGCCGTGGCTCTTTCCAACGCTGTGCCTTGCCGTCGGTGGTGTGCTTGGCCGTTATGTGATTCCATGGTCAAGCGATGGCATGGCGGATGAGTTGGCAGGCTTGGTGGGCCGAAAAATGGGCCGCCGGTATCGCACTCTGGCCGTGAATGCGGGTACCAATTTTCCTGAACTGCTGCTGATGGGTTATGCCTTGTTGATCGGGCATTGGGGAGGGATAGGAAACCCATTGGGTTCCAACCTGGCCAACATCTACTTGGTCCTTCTGATCGCACCTTTGTGGATTGCTGTCACGGGGCCGTCTGGTGGGTTCGGGAGATTGAGGTCCGAATTCAAATTGGTGAAAAAGCATGTGATTGCCGCCATCATCCTTTGGCTCTTCGCTACAGCAGCGATGCGGTCTTTGGCATCAGATGGAGAGGGTCAGCTGGTGGCGTCGAATGCTGGAATAAGCCTGGCACTCTGTGCAGCTGGATTCTTTGGTTTTTTGATTTGGGCGCGTCGGGACCGACGTCGAAATCCAGAGGTCTACGAGGGAGACGATGGATTCAACAGTGCTGGTGACATCAAACGGCTGCTCAGGATGTTGATTGTTCTTGGAATTTCATCAGCCGCCATCAACTGGATCTTTTTGGCGGCAACAGATTTGTACGCAGATTCATTGAGCAAATTGTTCGGGGTGCGAACTTTCGCGTACTTGCACTATTTTGTAGGTTCCTTGGTGACCAGTCTTCCTGAATTGACGGTGGCGACCCGAGCGCTGCGTCGGGATACCACTCCAAGTGCCAATCTGGCCTTGGCGGGTGCATCGGTCTCCAACGCCACCAACCTCGGGATCGCCATGCTCGGCATTCTTTTGGCCTTGCTGTTCCAGATCTCTGGGGAATAAGTGGCTGAGGGATGTAGGATTTCTCCCCGCATGACCAACGCCGATCCCATTGCTTTGATTGATCAATCGCTTCGAGTTGCCATTCGTGCAGCTTTTGGGGAGGGCTTCGATGATGTCGACCCGATTCTGCGCGAAGCGCAGAAGCGTGAATTTGGTGATTGGCAAGCGAATGTCGCCATGGGTCTGGGCAAACGATTGGGGAAGCCACCGCGTGAAGTGGCGGAAACGATTTTGAGCCACGTCGACTTTGGTGACGTTGTCTCGGAGTCATCGATTGCGGGACCTGGATTCATCAATCTCAGACTGGCGCCGGCGGCGGTGGCGGCGGCACTGTCGGCGATGGACACGCCCACCCTTGGGGTGGTGACGGAGCCTTCCGATCACACCGTGGCCATTGACATGGTCTCGGTGAATGTGGCCAAACGCATGCACGTTGGCCATCTTCGTTCCGCCGTCATTGGTGATGCCATTGCCAGAACTCTGGAACGGCGTGGCCGCACGGTGATCCGTCAAAATCACCTGGGTGATTGGGGAACACCCATCGCCTTGGTCTTGACCCAGCTTCGGAACAACGGTGTCAATTTGGATCAGGTCACGCTCGAAGACCTTGACACGGCGTATCGAGAAGCCCAGGCCAACGCCAAGGCCGATCGTCGAGGCGCTGAAGCCACCCGTCGCTTCTTTGCAGGGTCGCATCGCCACGCTGAATTGGAAGCCCAAAACGAGGGCGCAGATGAAGTGATCGCGGCGGCCAAGCAAGATTTGGTGCAGCTGCAAGCAGGCGACCCTGAACTTCACGCCGATTGGCGAAAAATGATCGATTGCACGCTCGATGCCGTGCAAGAGACCATTGATTTGCTCGGGGTGCGTATGCGCCGGGACAGCGACAAGGGTGAATCTTTTTACAACGATCAACTGGCTGGCGTGGTGGAATCATTCTTGACTTCGGGGAAAGCCCGGGAAGACGACGGCGCGATTGTTGTGGACTTCCCCGCCCGCGATCGCCCCATGATTATCCGCAAGCGCGATGGTGGATTCTTGTATGCCACTACGGATTTGGCCGCCATTCGCCACCGCACCCACGATCTCAATGCCGACCGCATTCTGTACATCGTGGACATTCGCCAGCGGGATCATTTCCGTGATGTTTTCGAAGCCTCCCGCATGCTGGGATGGGATACCTGTGCCGACGGCACGTCGGCCGAACTGAACCACCTTGGCTTCGGTACCGTCCTCGGTGCCGATGGAAAGCCATTGAAAACCCGAAGTGGCACCAACGCCAGTTTGATGAGTTTGATTGAGGAAGCCATTCGTCGGGGTACCGATGCGGTGGTCGCGCGTTCGCAGGACCCATCGGCGCCAACCCATGGTCTTTCCCAAGAAGATCTTGGCCGCATCGGACGTGCGGTTGGGATTGCGGCCATCAAATACGCGGATCTGAGCAGCGATGCGGGCAAGGATTACGTCTTTGATATGGATCGCATGGTGGCGTTTGAGGGCGACACTGGACCGTATCTGCTGTACGCCCACGCGAGGATTTGCTCCTTGTTGGACCGAGCCGGCGGGGTGCCCGAAGGGGCAGTGTTCCAACCGCAGGAGCCAGCCGAAAAGGATCTGGGACTCCAGTTGCTCGGTTATGCCAAAGTGGTGCATCAAGTCTCACATTCATTGGAACCGCACCACCTCTGCGGCTATTTGCACCGCTTGGCGGGCTTGTTTGCCAGCTTCTACCAGCAGTGTTCGGTTTTGAAGGCCGAAGACCCCGCGGTGCAGGCCTCACGGCTCAGATTGTGTGATTTGGTGCGAAGAGTCCTGTCAGACGGTTTGGACCTTCTGGGCATGGAATCGCCCCAAAGAATGTGAGTTCAAAGTAAGACTTTGGCGGTTGGCCCGTCGGATCCGATGGAAGAACTAGGGAGAACCTGCGCATGCCCAACAATCACGAATCCGTCCGTCGCTCTGATGCACCGGCCACCTGGGTACTTGCCCTTGGCATGATCCTCATGTTGGTGGCTTTTGCCTCGTGTGCGGTGTTGTCTTGGTCTCACATCCAAGAGGCCCCCGTGGTCGGTTGTGGTGGCGGCGTTGAACTTGGTGGCAGCGCGGCCCAAGCGGCGGGAAGTGGTTGCGATCGGGCCAAGGACAGTATTTGGTCCGCGCTTCCGGTGGTTGGCTGGCCGACCGCTCACGTTGGGATGGCTTGGTTTGCCGCAATGGCTCAATGCTGGACCATTGGTCGTGGGCGTTTGGTGGGGCCAGCACGGTTGCTGGGACTCTTTGGTGGATTGGCGTCATTGTTCCTGATTGGGGTGATGGTGGTCGAGGGCTACCTCTGCCGGTGGTGTGCTCTTGCTCATGGTGCGAACCTCGCGTTCTTGGCGCTCGCGCTCCTGAAAGGTGGACGCAAGGGGCCGCAAATTCCCGCGGTCATGCTGGGCATGACGATCACGTTCGCGGGGGTCACCTCGGTCTTGTTGCTGGCGGAGTTCTTCCTTTCACCGAAGGTCGAAGATGTGGTGCCCG
>NHCD02000037.1 GCA_002168105.2 Phycisphaera sp. TMED24 | reverse complement strand
TATTCTCCAGACTCATTCCTGGAGAAATCACATGAACAACAACATCATTCCCGCGTGCATCATCGGTGCTGGCCTGTTTGCCGTTGCCCTCAAGCCTGCGCCCCAACCTGCCCCAATCCCTCAGGCTGAGCCTGTTGCCGTTGCTACCGCCAGTGTTGCTGGGCCGAGTGAGCCGGTGGTTGTTTGGTATGGGACAGATAGAGATCGCCTGTACAGAGCCTGGTCTGATGGGACTGTTGAAGGCAAATACGTTGTTGCAACTCGAGAGTTTTACAACTCGGGGAACGGATCGTTTTGCTTTATCCAATCTCGATCTGGATGTTTCGACGACCCTTATTTTTTGAGTGATGGCTGGGCCGTCATCTCCTCCCCCCAAATGGCCTGCCGCACCGACATCAACGGCAACGGAGAGATTGAGTTTGGTGATCTGCTTGCCGTCCTGAACCAATGGGGTGACCAAGCAACCTGCCCAGATACTGTTCAGCTTCAATGCGGGCTTGGCTTGCCGAATGGATGAGGCTTAAAAGAAAATCTCAACGCATCAACTGATGTGCATGATCAGCCTTTGGGTTTTCGAAAAATCTTGCCCGTAAACTTGTCAACCCAGGGCTTCAGCACAACGCCGATACCAAGTGCGAGCACAAAACTCATTGCGGCAGTGATCAGAACCAATTTCATAGATTCATGCCAAGTGAAAATCGAATAGACGCTTCCGGTGACATCCGCTTAGAGACGCGTCAGGTCGAATGGGATCCAAATCTTTGCGAGTGCCTTTCGACTCAAAAGCAACGCGATGGTGGGCTGCATCAGAAGGAGAGACGCTATGAAATGAGCGGGGCCCGTTCCCACTCCAAACTCAGAAGCAACAAATGATTCAATGCCATCACCGCCTTTGCTCAAGACCATCAAGACAAAGAATGGCACCAGATAAAACAGAACCGCAATGTTCATGAACAACCATTTTCGCAGCAAGCACATAAACAAATACTACAAGCCGCGGTCCTCGCCAATTGCTTTGAACCAACCTTCAGCCAGTTGTGAGATCGACACAATGCAAATCCGCACCGTGAGATACAAATCTTCGGATACGGTGCGCTTATGTCAAGGATCCAAGCCAATGCACTTCTTACTCTTCTGGTTGCACTGACCGGAGGCTTGGCGTACTCGATTTTCCTCCTAAAACAGCCAACCGTCATCGCCAACGAAATCGTCTGGGCCCCAAAGTCCACCGACACGAAATATCACCGCCTGTACTTCTCTGACGGCACCGTCATGCGGCGAGAGAAGTACCAAGATTACGACTGGACGCCCTGGCGGGAAGACGAGGACTACCCAAAGCCGCCCAAAGGGCGTTGACCAGCATCGTTTTAAGCAGTGGTGATTCGATACACCAGCGAGCCACCCAACAACAACAAAGTCGCCAGCCAACGCAACTCCGCTTGGCTGGGGTGCTGCTTGGACGTGCGACTGAGGAACCCCAGACGGATCCCACATCCGATCATCAAGTACGGCACTGCTGAGAGAAGTGTCTCATCCACGCCAAAAGCCTACGTTCTTTTGCCATTGCGTAGGAACTTTGACGTAAGGGGTCTCCCTCATCGCCCGCAATCCCATCCCAGATCGGTGAGAATGGGCACATGCCCTCCCGTCGACTCGCTTCCGGATTGTCCCACGTACTCGCCATTGTGCTCGGGTTGGCCTTCTGCCGTATTGGCCTGCTGCACTGGACCAACCCCGAACCATTCGAAGCCATTGTCCCGGCGTACCTCGGCGCCCCATCCTTTTGGAACTTGCTGAGTGGCAGCTTCGAGATGTTGTTTGGCGTAGGCCTCGTGATTCCTGGCACCAGAAAACGGTCCGCCATGTTCCTCTTCTTTTTGGTGATTGCCATGTCGTTGGCCAACCTGAACATGTGGATCAACGACCTGCCATTCAATGGAACCAGGCTCTCCACCCAAGGGCATGTGATCCGGTGGTGTGTTCAGATTGTGCTGCTCCTCACGCTGGCAAGGATTGCGCAAATCCAGCCTTTTCGGCGAGAACACGACCGGAAAATTTGACCGACACCATCGGTGATGGCACCAAGATGCTTCGCACTTTCACCCCCATGGCCAAAGACGATCCTGATTACGACAAGTTCCATTCGGCCATGCGATCCGCCGTGATGAAGACCTCTGGTCTCTGATCACCGCGCTGATTGAACGCAATCTGTTCAACGCGAGCCCGGCCTTGGCCGGGCTCGTCTCGTTTCACCCGTCGCTAGTTGCATTTCTTCTTAGGATGATCTTGGGGCCAATCATCCCAAGGTCCCGAACACCACCCCGAGAACCACATGCTCACCTTCACCCTGCATCTTGGATGTGCCCTTCTGGACCTTTCCAGTTTGTCTTCGCGTGACGAAGCCCACCCTCTGCACCACCCGGCTGTTCACGTCCCCCGCCGTACCGTCGCGATCGGCAGCAACAATTCGGAAGCAAGGCCCGACGAGTCACCGGTGCACTCGGTTGATGTGGGCCCTTTTTGGATGGACGCCACCGAAGTGACCAACCAAGCGTTTGCCGCGTTCGTAGAAGCCACCGGCTACAGCACCACCGCCGAACAGCCTGTTGACTGGGATGTGCTCAAATCCCAGTTGCCCCCCGGCACCCCCAAGCCTTCCGAAGCACAGTTGTTGCCCGGATCAATGGTGTTCGCACCCCCGCCCGAAGGCACCCCCGCCGCCACCTTCACCGATTGGTGGCGCTGGGTCCCCGGGGCGTGTTGGCGTCACCCAGAAGGCCCAGAGAGTTCTATCGAAAACCGCATGAACCATCCGGTGGTCCACGTGTCTTGGTACGACGCAACCGCCTACGCCAAGTGGGCGGGCAAAAGACTCCCCACCGAAAACGAATGGGAAGCGGCCGCTCGAGGTGGCCAGTCCGGTGCCCAGTACGTGTGGGGAAATGATGCAATTGCACCGAAGCATGCCAACGTGTGGCAAGGCACTTTCCCGACGGTCAACACCAAAGCCGACGGACATGCAGGGGCAGCTCCCGTGGCACAGTTCCCGCCCAATCGCTACGGACTCTTTGACATGGCCGGGAATGTCTGGGAATGGTGCGCCGACCAATACGACCAGTTCGCGTACCACGAAACTCGCCCGACTGGAGCGCCAAAAGATCCCCGGATGCCGACCGCAGCCGACACCCGCAGCCAGCGCGGCGGCTCCTTTTTGTGTCACGCTTCGTACTGTTCGAGCTACCGACCTTCGGCCCGCATGTCTGCTACCCCCGACTCTTCAACGAACCACTTGGGTTTCCGTTGTGTCAGCGATCAAAAAATAAAAAAGGGGGAGTCAGATAAAACTGACCCCCCTTAATGAGGAGACTTGTTGTGTTCGGGCTTGGTTACTCGCCGAAAGTCACCAAGACACCCAGCAAGACATCGAAGTCGAAGTTGTCAAAGGAACCCCAGTTGTCGATGACGTAGAGGACATCAGCCATATCAATGGTGTCTGATCCATCAAAGTCGTACCCAAAATCTCGCTGAATTCGACCCACTCCACCCTCGGGATAATCCGAAGCGGTGATGGAACCCGACAACGCATCGACCACGTAATTCTGCAAGCACCGTTGGTAAGGGACACCCACCACCACAATTGGTTCGTCGGCGGTTGGATACTCGTCACCACCGGCCGCGATGAAGCTGTTGAGAACCAAGCTGACAGATTCATCCGATACGGGTTCACCATCCACGACAATGGCCCGCCCTGAATCCAACACGAATGAGATCACCCGATCCCCACGGCATCGAGCGTTGTTGTATTGAAGGGTGCCACCGGCAATCTGTCCGAAGCGTCCGGTACCGCCACCGTAACGACCGCCATCGGCGTCATACTCAATTTGCTGGACGCAATTTTCCAGAAGGTCATGCATGACGGAAGAACTCACGCTCGGAAGGACTGAAAGGAAGTTGCCGAAGGGGCATGCGTCGAACGTGTCAAGTGCGGTGTAATCCCCAGGAATGACAACTGAATCGTTGCGAATCCCACCACCGTTTTGAATGGCGACCTCGGGCATGGCGTATCCCAACTCGGCTGCCGATTGTTGGGCTTGCCACAATTGAGAATCAGCGATGAGGTTGCCATAGTTGGTCTCAACGGCACGGATGTTGTTCCGAACGGCATCAAGACCGACTTCACTGTTGGCAATCACATTGGTCGCCAAATCCGCAACGTAAGCAACAACCGGATCAACCACGGTGGATTGAACTGTGGCATCCGCAACCACACCATCGGAGTAGGCGTCTGAAGCCACCCGAACAGGATTGCCGGATGCCGATGAAAGCGTGTAGTTCCCTTTGCCATCCACATCAAACACGAGGTCCAATTGGCCGATGTAAGCGAAGGCACCGGCGGCCGTCACCACAGGGGTGTTGCCTTGCATCAACGGATATACGGGTCGGTCCACAGAATCTCCAGGGACCAGAACCGCATCTGTGTTGGCGAGAATTTCATCTCCGCCACCGGCGACCGCAACATCAAGTCCCGTCAACCCTGGAATAATTTCAAGTTCATTTTCCAACCCTTGCAGGTGTGAGAGCATGATCACAATGTCTGCCCCGTCGGCACGGAGCGAATTGATTTCTGACTGAGCGATGGAGACCAACTGGTCAGAGACGACCACTGCACCTGGGGAAGAAATGAACGGAAGGTTTGGAGTTGTGAGACCAAAAATTCCAATTGTGGCCCCATTCTTTTCAATCAGAGTCGAGGAAGCGATTTGACCCGAGTTAACCAGTTCTTGAAGTGCCGATTCACCCGAGAAATCGAGGTTGGCTGACAAGTATGTTGCGGAGCCATTGATGCCGTCGGTGAGGAATTCGGCTAAGGTTGAAGGTCCGAGGTCAAAATCGTGGTTTCCAATACATTTGGCATCGAAGCCGATCGCGTTGAACGCGAGGGCGTCATACCAGACGCCGCTGTCCAAGGATGCGTTGAATTCAGGGCCAGGGATCGTGTTGTCCCCTGAGGATACGGTGATCGAATTACCGACCAAATTTCGAAGTTCATTGATTTTGGTGACAAATCGGGCCGCTCCTCCAAAGTCTTCCAGACCAGAACCAAGATCGATCAATTGGCTTTCCGTGTCGTTGCAGTGGAAAATTGTGAGTTCGTAGGTTTGTGAGATTGCCGAAGCGGCAAGAAGTTCCAAAAGCATTTTTGGGTTCTCCAAAGGATGATGTTCCAGTAACGCCTGAGTTGGCGATGGAATCATTTCCTCTGAGCAATAAGACTGAGCGTTCGATACGTATTGAATAGGTCAATGATTTGTTAGCGGATCCAAACAAATCACAGGCTGTGAAGAAACTCCAGTCGGCCCAATGAATTACACGCTGATGAAACGGTTCACGAGTAGACACTGGTCCAATCGGACGCATGACAATTCACAAGATGCTGACCAAAATCGGCCACGAAGGAGCGTGGCTCCTCAACACCAAGTTCTTATCCCGGGTCATTTCTTTGAATTCGAATGGAATCGATCGGCACCAATACCCCTCGTCCCATCCCCGGGCATGGCGTGTTTGCCTTCGCATCTTCCCATGCCTGAGGCGATTCCAAATTCTCCGGCCAGAATGGCCACGTCCGACATTGCTTGGGACGATCTTCGTACAAGCGGCAGCCCGCCACGCCCGGGTTGCTCTCCCGATCCAAAAACACACAGTCGTACCCAAACGATGTCTTTCGCTCGGTCAGCGACCACGCACCGTTCACCTTCCGGGCGAAGCGGCGATAGAAATCACCCACGCTCATCTCCAGACGCTTGGCCATGACTTCGCCTTCCTCCAGAGAGAAGGCCACAATCCCTGGTGCTCCGGTGCAACAATTGCCACACTGGGTGCAAGAGAACCGCAAACCCTTGGCGTACCACTCGGGATCAGTCGATGGCATCGAATCTTTCTCCCTGAGTGTCGTCGGGTGGAAATTCTTCGGCCAACAGTTGGACCAGATCAGCGGTCAATGGATCCAATTCTTCCAACAAGCTGTGGAGCACCGCATCCCCTTTGACCCCCTCGCGGGCCACGTCCACTTCAGGTGGGGCGTCTTCCCAAGACAATCGGTCGGTCCCCAATTCATCTTCCCACACCCACTGCGGCTGATCTTTGGCCCAGGCCAGCAAGGTCTTGCTCAGGGCTCTCGGGTGGGCAGCTTGGGCCCACACCACCAGTCGTGCCCTGAGATTGCTTTGGGGATTGCGCACAACACCCTGCACCATCCACAAACACCGGCCCAACGATCGACCAGCCTCATCCAAATTGGATTCCCAATCTTCAAGGTTGGGTACCAAAGACCAGCAACGCCGGAGATACAACAAGAAGTGGTCGACATCCGGCTGCAACAGAGCCGGGTCGGGGATCCCACTGGGGATAGGCTCGAAAATATTTCGAATAGAAAGCACCTGTTCCGCTTGACGGTCATCAAGCTTCGACCAGGTTTCTTCCACTTGGGTCAAATGGAAGGCTTCCAAGATGGCTTCCACCCGTTCCCGATCGGAAGACCGAACCGTCAAGGCAATACCCTTCCAGTGGTCAACGAACACCTCTGACGGTATCTCTTCGTCGGAGTACGCACCAAACGCAAGATGGGCATCCTCCAACAACAAGGTTTCCAGATTTCGGACGGTGCTCAAAAACTCAGCCAGCGGCAGAGGATCCGCCCCCACAAAAGTGTCAACCGCCCGGAACGCATCCCGAGACCCCAACTCGATCACGGGGAAGACTGGGGTGGATGACCGGCCCAAGAGCGGCCACAGCCGATGCAGCAATTTCGGCAACACATGTCGATCGACCATGATGTGCCATGAATCACGCGGCTCCATGCCAAATTCGCTGTCGAGGGTCGATACCTGCTCGCGAGACCAGCCCGCCCGCAAACCGAGAGACTCCGATCCCGGGTGGCATTCCAAGCCGAACGCAAGCTCAACATCGGCGAGGCGATGGCGGGTGAGATCGGAGCGAAGGCGGAAGGGAAGCACGAATTCAGTGTAGAGAAGCCGGATGTCTTCCGGAGTTGCCGAATCACCCTGATTTCGGTCATGATGCATCCCATGATCGAATCGTTCATGAGCCTCATCGCGGACATCGGCAATGTCCTCTTCCACGAATACATGATCTACGTCCTCTTGGCGATGGGGGTGAGCTTCACGCTCTTCAGCGGATTCTCCCAATACTTCGCCCTGACTCACGGCGTGAATGTGGTGCGTGGCAAGTACGACACCGAAGGTGGGGAAGGCGCGATCAGCCACTTCCAAGCCCTCTCGGCCGCCCTTTCGGCGACGGTTGGTTTGGGCAATATTGGTGGGGTCGCCATGGCGATTTACACCGGTGGCCCCGGAGCCGTGCTTTGGATGTGGGTCATCGGCATCGTTGGCATGGCCATCAAACATGTCGAAGTCACCCAGTCGCTGCTCTTCCGGGATGTTTCAGATCCGGACAACCCGGCCGGTGGCCCCATGTTTGTGGCCAAGAAGGGCCTACGCAACATGGGCTTTGGCACAATTGGCGTGGCGCTTGGCGGGATCTTTGTGGTCACCCTGCTGATCAGCGCCACCACCGGCGGCAACATGTTCCAAGCTTGGAATGTGGCCGAGAGCACCTACGACGCGTTCAAAATCCCCCGCCCCGTCTCCGGCATTGTCTTGGCCTTGCTTTCCGCCTTTGTGCTGGTGGGCGGCATCAAACGAATTGGCTCGGTGGCCGGCAAGCTGGTGCCTTTCATGTGCGGCATCTACCTGCTCGCCGGCTTGTCCGTGGTGGTGATGTACTTGGGCGACATCCCCGCGATGTTTGCCCTCATCTGGAAGCACGGGGCGCCTGAATTCCTGGGTGGAGAACCAGCCGCGGCCACCGGAGCATTCATCGGTGGCAGCTTGGGATACGCCATGCAACGCGGCATCGAGCGAGCGCTGTTCTCCTCAGAAGCCGGCCAAGGCTCCGCCCCAATCGCCCACTCGGCGGTCCAAACCAAGGAACCCGTACGCGAAGGCGTGGTGGCGGGCCTGGAACCGTTTATCGACACCCTGGTGGTGTGCACCATCACCGCGTTGGTCATCCTGTCCACCGGCGCGTGGAACCGAGACGCGGAAGCCACCGTGCCTTCGGACGCCATCACTTTTGCCGCGGCTCCAGATACGGAAAACTCCTGGGTGGCCACGCTGGACACCCTTCCCGAACGCACCGAAGCCGCGCGAGAAATTCTGAACCTCGAAGAGGGACAAAGTTGGCGAGACGGGGACGAAATCTTCTTCTTGATCCGAACCGAGGCCAGCGAAAACACCGGGACCGATTTGGCCCGAGTGTCCGGCACGGTTCGGATGGGAGATGACGGACCAAACGTCAGCTTCAACCCCATCACAGCCACCGCGGCGCCGCTGTTTGCGGAAGAAGCCGAGGTGGGATTGCACGGCAGTTACGAAGGCGCGGCCCTCACCGCCCACGCCTTTGACCGGGCGTTTGCCGGCGTGGGCATTGGTGGGCTCGGGGTTGGCCAACTTTTGGTGACCTTCAGCGCCTGGCTCTTTGCCCTGTCCACCATCATCTCGTGGTGTTACTACGGTGAATCCGGAATTGTGTGGCTGGGAGGCCGCAAACTGGTCCCGTTCTACCGGCTGCTGTATTCAGGCTTGGTCCTGCTGGCCACCATGCCGTTCATCGGTGTCAGTGAAATCGACACCCTTTCGGTCTTCGGCAATGGCATGATGATCTGGGGCAACATCCCGATCATGCTGATCTTTGCCCCCTACGCCTTGCGGGCCTTTGCCGACTACAAACGGCGACTGCGGGCGGGTGAATTCGACTCGAACTAAGTTTCTCTTGATCTACGCGAGGACCCCGTCGACCAAGTCGGCCACCCCGGCCCCGGGGTCGTGGCCTTCGTACATCTCGTGGAGTTCATCCCAAGCTTTCACTTGCTGACGCAACGCCTGGTCATTGTTCAGCAGCGCTCGTACCGCACCGAGCACCAATTCTGGATCCATCGCAATGGGGGCGAGTTCCGGCATGGCTTCCCGACCGAGGACCAGGTTGGGCGGCAGCACCATGCCTCGAATCAGCATCTTGGCGATCATCCGAAACGCCAAACCGCACGCGTAGATCCCAATACCTGGTCGCCGATGACGGGCCACATCCAAGGTGACGGTGCCGGAAACCGCGAACGCAAAGCTCGACCAAGCGAGGACCCCGTCGATGTCACCAGAGCGCACCGGATACCTGTTCTGATTCAACGCTTCGATCTGCTGTGCCGCACGGGAGTCGGCAGCCACGATCACCCCCGAGACGTCCATCTCCGAACGCAACCGATCCATCACTTCCAGCATCAGCGGCAAGTTGTCGCGGATCTCTTGGGATCGAGAACCGGGCAAGATCGCGACGCGGTGCGTTGTCTCAGGAAGACCCGCCGTTGGTGAGGCTTCGATCGCGCGGCTGAAGCTGGGGTGCCCGACGAATGTTGCGGGAATGCCACGGCGTACAAACCAATCTGCCTCGAAGGGAAACAGACACGCCAAAGCATCAGTTTGGCGGCGAAGTTTGGCCAAACGCCCATCCCACCGCCGGGCCCAGATTTTGGGGGCCACCCAATGGACCGTCTTGGCCCCTCGGGCCCGGAAGGCCGGGGTGATGCGGAATTGAGCCGCGGGCGAATCGACCGGGATATGGACCACCGGGCCTTGATCGGGCAAGAGCTGTTGAAGTTGCCCCACCAACGCCGGCAACTCTTGCAAACGCCGCGCGGCTTCAAGCCCCATAACTCCAGCCGATGCAGTCTCAGCCACCAACACCGCCCCCGCCTGTTCCGTGAAGGGACCCGCCGCGGCAAGAAGGCGCCATTCCGGATGGCGACGACGCAACTCGGCCACCACCGGCGCCGCATGGCGGTCACCAGAAGGCTCAAACGCGGTGAAGAGGACCGTTGTCACGCTTCCAAGGTATCAGGGGAGTGAGATTGTCGGCTTTGCCGATAGAGTGTTCGATTCAGATTGATTTTCACCCCCCATTTTGGGACACCCAAGACCATGATCAAACGTACCCATACCTGTGGCGACCTTCGAGACTCCGACGCCGGCGCATCCGTCCGGCTGTGTGGTTGGGTCAATACCTACCGAGAGCAAGGCAAAGGCTTGGTCTTTCTCGATCTTCGCGACCGAGCGGGACTCACCCAAGTGGTGTGCGATTTGGAAGATTCAGACAGCGAGCTGGTGGAGATCGCCCGAGGTCTTCGCCGTGAAGACTGTATTGGCGTGGAAGGCAAAGTTCGCATGCGGGACGGTGGGGCCAATGACAAGTTGGAAACCGGCGCAGTTGAGTTGGTGGCTGAACGCATCCAGGTGTTCAGCAAGTCCAAGACACCACCCATTTTGCCCGACGACCACGAGGCGGACAAAATCTCCGAAGACAAGCGTTTGGAGTACCGCTACATCGATCTTCGGCGTCCCAGCATGCAGAAAATCTTGCAAACCCGTTCCCAAGTGACACGCATCGTTCGAGACCACTTCGGCAACGAGGGGTTCCTTGAAGTGGAGACTCCGTTCCTGATCAAATCCAGTCCCGAAGGGGCTCGGGATTTCATCGTGCCCAGTCGCCAGTACCCCGGCCAGTGGTACGCCTTGCCCCAAAGTCCACAGATCTTCAAACAAATCTTGATGATCTCTGGTTGTGATCGCTATCTCCAAATTGTGCGCTGCTTCCGGGACGAAGATCCTCGGGCCGACCGTCAAGCCGAGTTCACCCAAGTTGACCTTGAGATGAGCTTCGTTGATCGGGAAGACGTGATGGACATCATGGGGTCATTCGCCACTCGACTGTGGCAAGAGATCCTTGGGGTCGACATCGGCGACATTCCGAGGATGAGTTGGCACGATGCCATGGAGGATTACGGCATTGACCGGCCTGACCTCCGCTTTGACCTGAAACTGGTTGACTGTGGCGACTGGGCCGGTGACATCGGCTTCCGGGTATTTGATGATGCCTTGGCCAAGCCCAACCCCCGCGTCAAAGCCATTGTCATCCCCGGTGGAGCGGAAAAAATCACCCGCAAGCAAATCGACGAACTCGACGCCTTGGCCAAACAATTCGGCGCGGGCGGACTGCCGGTCACCAAAGTGACGGCCGATGGCTTTGCCACCGGAATTGCCAAGTTCTTGGCCCCCCACGCCGATCGCGTGCGGGAAGCCCTCGGGGCGAAGGAGGGAGACTTGGTTCTGTTCGCAGCGGACACCTTTGACACCTGCCTCAAGGTGATGGGTGAACTTCGGCTCAAACTGGGCCGCGATCTTGGACTCATCGATGATGCGGCCTGGAACTTCCTCTGGGTGGTCGACTTCCCGATGTTCGAACGTGACGAGGACGCCGGTCGTTGGAAAGCCATCCACCACCCCTTCACCAGCCCCATGCCGGGTGAAGAGTCCAAGTTGGAAACGGCCCCCGGCGATTGCATTTCGGCCGGCTACGACTTGGTCTGCAACGGATCAGAAATTGCTGGTGGCTCTGTGCGGATCCACGACCAAGCCATCCAAGCCAAAGTCTTTGAACTTCTGGGTCTCGATGGAGGCACCGCCAAAGAGAAGTTCGGCTTCCTCTTGGACGCGCTGCAGTACGGCGCTCCGCCCCACGGCGGAATGGCCTTCGGACTCGACCGGCTGGTGATGCTTCTGGTTGGGACCAACAACATCCGAGACGTCATCGCCTTCCCCAAGACCCAGACCGGCCAAGACCTCATGTCGAACGCCCCGGGCCCTGTGGACGTTGAACAGCTCGAGGAGTTGTTTGTGGCCAGCACGGCTCCCGAAGAAGAAGCCTAAGAAGCGTCTCCTGCGAATTGATGACGACGAGCGATCGGTTCAGCGGTCGGCGATATCGGTGTACGGCACGCCGTGTGGTCCGACGTAATCGCAGCGAGGTCGCATGAGTTTGTTGTCTTGCAAGTACTCGATGCAGTGCCCGACCCAGCCCGGCATCCGGGCCATCGCAAAGATCGGCGTGAACAAGTCAAGGTCCAAGCCGAGGCAGTGGTAGGTGGTTGCAGAGTAGAAGTCGACGTTGGGGTGAATGCCCTTGGCACCAACCGCTTCGAACATGATGTCTTCGATCTTCTTGCTCATTCGGAAAAGACGATCATTCCCGGTGTCTTTGGCAATATCTTCGGCATACGTCTTGAGATATGTGGCTCGAGGGTCGTAGACCTTGTAAACGCGGTGACCAAAGCCCATGATCCGATCTTTCGCGGCCAGACGGGCTTTGATGAAAGGCTCGACATCTTCTTCACCAGGGATCTCGTTGAGCATCTTCATCACGGCTTCGTTCGCGCCGCCATGCAATGGACCTTTCAGCGTGCCCACCGCGGTGGTGGCGGCGGAGTAGAGATCAGACAGCGTCGAGATGGTGGCCATCGACGCGAAGGTCGAGGCGTTGAAGCCATGTTCGGCGTGCAGAATCAAACAGATGTCAAAGCCACGCTCCATGGCTGGGGTGGGGGCTTCACCATTCAAGATGGTCAAGAAATTGCCCGCCACGGTTTTGGAAGGGTCGGGCGCAATAAGCTCAAGCCCCTTGCGATGCCGATCGAAGTTGGCGATCAAGGAAGGGGTCCGAGCGGTCAAACGCAGGGCTTTCCGCAGGTTGGCCTCGGGCGAACCGTCCTCTGCCTCCGCATCGAAGTGGGCTTGGGCAGAAACCAGGGTTCGAAGGGCGTGCATTGGGGTGGTGTCGACTGGCAACGCCTTCAGTACGTCCATCAAACCAGCAGGAATGGTCATCGCGGCTTGAAGTTCTTTGGTGAACGACGCCAACTCCTCAGCCTTCGGGAGCCGCTGGTTCCACAAGAGGAAGCAACACTCCTCGAAGGTGGAATTGCGGGCCAGGCTGTCAATATCGATGCCGACGTATTCCAACACGCCTTTTTCACCATCAATAAAGCTCATCACACTGTCGGCCACCACCACGTTGGCAAGACCTTTGTCGACGAAGGGACCGGTGAACGATTCGGAAGCAGGGGTCATGAGGGTGTCCGGGATGGCTGTGAAGGAGATTACGCAAAACGACCCTCCGAAGGGGAGGGCCGTCAAGTGTAGACGTTGCAGGGCCTCAAGGCAACGGAAGGGCCCCAAGCATCCCAGAAGAGCTGCTTAGTCGCGACGCATGTCACGAAGCTGCTGCTGGAGTTGCTTCAGCATCAGTTCGAGGCGCTGGAGGATCTGGTCCTCTTCGTACCCAAAGGGCGTGTTCATGGCCACGACCAATGGCGCCTTCTTTGCCCAATAAATCCACTCTCGCACGATCTTGATTTGTTGCTGCAGGCGGCCTTCAGCACCCTCGGCGGCACCCTTGAATTGCCACTGCTGCATAGTGATCTGCAAGCGCTCGGAGCACTCTTTGTACGTATCGGCCCACTTCTTGGCCAATTTTTCTCCGCGGGTATCGGTCACATACCACTCGCCTTCGGGCAAGTTCAAGTACTCGGCCACCTCGTCGAGATCGCGACAAGTACCGCGAGAAAAGCCGCAAGCCAAGGCGTTGCTGGCGTTAAAGGATAGGTTCTGATCCTTGGTGGAAATCACCACCGCACCCTCAGGGAGAGGCTCGTACCAATTGCCGTCGACACCGCCGTACCACTCAACCTTGCCGGTTTCGGGATCTTTGACGTACGCGGTCATGTAGCGATTCAGTTTCATGGACCGAGCCACGTGCTCGGAATAGCCAGACTCCTTTGCCGTCATGATCAAGTGTTCCATCACTGTGGGATCTTGCGACTCGTCAACGGAGGCCGTACCCCGGACAGTGGTGACAGAACCAGCCGTGCCCAATGGGTTGAACACAATTTCGTCACAGGCCATGGCGGTATTGCAACCCGCGGAGATGGCCTTGCGAATCCACGAGACCACCCGGTGCCCTCGGCTCTTGATATCCCGGATGGTGTCATTGATCTTGATGGACTCGGCCACCAAACCACCATTGGAATTGATCTTCAGCACGATGATCGCGCCACCTCCTGGCGACAGTTCGTCGGCGTACTCGCCGATTCTGACGATCTCTTGGTGACGGAACTCTTGACCCACTCCCCCTTCCAAGGGCAGGTACATCACGACTTGCTTCTTCGAAGAACCGACCTCACCATCTGCGGGATTTGCAGAAGAAGGAGATCGCTCAGAAAGCATGGGATCCTTGAGTTCAGTTGCACCTGCAGAATCCGAAGATGCAATTCCAGCAACATCACGGATCATGATGAGCTTCCGGCCAAAATCACCATTGAGCATGAAATACTGACCGTCCGGCTTGCCAGCTTTGGTCTTGAGCCCCTGAATACGGCCGGTGTATGTCCGATTCACGCCTTGCTCGAGGACAGTCACCTCGACGCTGGACGCGACATCGACCACGGCACTGCCACCATTGGCCAACTGGAAGCGGATGTCCTCGGCAAAAGCCGACGCCGCGATAAAGGCAATGGAAAGGACGGTAAGGGCAAGTCTGTTGTTCATGCTGTTGCTTTCGTGTGCTTCAAGTCTGATCAATTTGATTGAAGATTCAACGTGTTCTCGAAAAATGAGGGGACTCAGCGGCCTCCGATACCACGTCCGCCGCCTCTTGGGGCGCCACCACCCCCACCTTGGCGACCACGGTCATTGGACCGCATCGCTCGGATCCGCTCTTCCAGCTCTTCAATTTGCAGCTTCAAACCCAACTTGCTCAGGCCAAACTCCATTTGACAGCGAAGGGCAACGGCTGAGTACCGATTCATCATGCGAAGAATCTTTTTCATGCGGGTTAATCGGAACTGAGCCTGACGCATGGCGTCTGAAGGCCCAACCCCTGCCTGCAGCTCTTGCATCTCCTCGATGGCAGTTTTGCAATCAGACAAGGCCTTGCGCCAATCGTCGGCATAGTCGTCAAAGACTTCCTGGCAGGAGGTGTCATCCAGATCAAAGTCGACCAGTTCATGGAGCAGAAGCAGATCATCAAGGTCGTCGGCCATGCCTCTGGAAATCAAGAAGTCGCCTGCTTCCTTGGCGGAAAACTCGACGGCTGACTTTTCGTTGTCATCCACGATGTAGGAACCCTGGCGGTTCAGTTCCCACTTCACCGACCGTCCCTGCCAAGTGGCAGAAAGCCGCATGTCCGGGTACACCAACGCATCAAGCAGTGCGTTGTCGTGGCCCACGCCATCACAGCGGATTCGGCCAAGTTCCAACGGCCCCCGGAACATGCCCAAAAAGGCTTCGCGGTACTTGCCGTAGGTGTTTTCATCGTTCCGCACACGCTCAAACATCTGGGCCGCACCTTGCAGGCCACCAATGGTGGCTTCAGATGAGGTGTACAGGTCGCAGAAGCTCAAAGACAACACCGCAGAAGAACCAACAGCATCTTCAACCCAACAGATGGGTTGAGCGTAAATGCCTTCATCTTCAAAACGGTTGTGCCAAACATCGGCGATCTCACCCAAGAGATCGAAGTCGTTCATAGAAGACTCTTCCCGCTTGACTTGGTACCAGTATCCATTCTCCCGCTTGTCATTGCAGTTCACACGGAACACGACGTAGTCAGGCTGCATGTCACTCAAGACAGGGATCATGGCTTCATAGACCTCGGGAACAATGTCAGTACCAACTTGTTCTCGACCTTCGGTGCCAACCGGGATGATGGCAACCAGAGGAACCTGATTGCCCGAAGCATCCATTCGACGCTCCCATTTGTTGGCGGCCTCAGCCTGGGGCATCTCGACCATTGGGGAGGATGAGGACGATTTCGAGGCGCCGGACGACGCCGGAGCATCCTCTTCGTCCCGGACAATTTCCCGGATCTCGGATTTGGGGATTCGAAGTTCAATGCCACGGATCGACAGCACCACGGCATCTCCGTCTTCAGAGATGATCTGACCCGAGATGATCGCGCCGTTGATCTTCACGATCTGATCCTCGGCAAAGGCCGAAGTCATCGTGAAAAGGGTCAAAAGCGAAGTGATGAACAATCGAGGCATGTTGAACTCCTGATTTGAATCTTTTGAGACAGGGGCATCCTACCCCACTCCTCCTTGGGATCCGGGGATATCAGGCCAGAAATGCCCAAACCGACCGGTCAATTACGCCAGATCACCGCGAAATGTTCGTTCAGCGATGACCATGGCTTCCTCAAGAGTTGAAACAAGCCCTGCCAATTGAGCGTCGTATGCCGCATCGAGGGCAACGGCAAAGTGTGGTCCGGGACGATGCCCCGCCGCAATCAGCTCATCTCCACTCAGCAGCGGCGCCGGGGCGAGACCAATCCCTTGCGACAAGTCAGCCACTTCGGCCGCGATGGCCTGGGCGGATTCGGGCGAGGTGGCCTCCAGCAGCCACCACGCCGCCTGGAAGCCCGGATGGTTCGCCATCCGCTTTTTCGCGGCCACACCAGCAGCAGACCACTCGGCCAACAACCGAGGAAGCAACCCCAGCGCGTCGCGAATCGCGTCTTCCGTGTCATTGGACAATCGCAAAGCATCTCGAAGCACCCCCGCCACATCACCAGACATGCCGCGGTCCAGAGCCCAGGCCGCCAGGGCGGCGGCATTGCTGGCCTCGGATGACAAATTGGCCAACCGAGGGAAATCAGAATTTGCGGCCGATCCCAAGATGGCCCGATCCAAACCCAATTCTTGGAGCATCCCCGCGGCCTGAGCCCGCGCCTGATGCCCCAGCATCATCACAACCTCACCGCCCACCCGTTCGAGACTGACCGCCCCGAGTTCGGGGGCGTGCTTCACAATCGCCTGTTTGGTGGCGGCTTCGATGTGAAACCCGAAGCGGGCCGCAAACCGAACAGCCCGCAGCATGCGAAGCCGGTCTTCCGCAATCCTTGCCGCGGGATCACCAATGGCCCGAACACAACGGTGCTTCTTCAAATCGGTAACGCCATCGTGGAAGTCAATGACCTTGGATGCTTCTTCGCGATCAGGATCTTCAAACAACCCGTTGATGGTGAAATCGCGGCGAGCCGCATCCTCTTCCATCGTCGCTCCGTCCAATTCCACATAGTCAGGACGACGACCATCTGCGTAGGGACCATCCTTGCGGAAGGTGGCCACTTCGGTCACCACTTCTTCGTGGCGAACAAGCACAACGGCGAACGCTTCGCCCACACCCTTGGATCCGGGGAACACCGCTTTCACTTGTTCGGGCGTTGCTGAGGTGGCCACGTCGTAGTCTTTGGGCACGATCCCAAGCAAACGATCACGCACACATCCTCCGGCGAGCACCGCCTCGTGGCCGGCCCCCTTCAACGCCCGCACAATGTGGCATGCGGCTTGGTATTCAGCCTTCCCCATCGTCGCCCTCGGGTGGCCGCTGGTACAACAAAACGAACATGTCTCGTCCGTACGTGTGCACTTCCGGGCCCAAGAGCCCATCGATGTCATGCGGAGTGTGTTCGGGATCCACCGGAGTACGCAGCACGAACCATCCGCCCGGTCGCAAACAGGAGGCGTAGCCCATCGACGCCTCAAGTACTTTTGCCAAGGTCTCTTCATCTTGCATCATGGCGTACGGAGGATCCAAACTCACAATGTCGCAATCTTGCCCCAAACGCAGGCGAACCAGAGGACTGAATGCATCCGCCCGAAGCACTTCGGCCCGATCGGAACAATCCATGGATTCGATGTTCTCCTGAAGCAAGTTGGCCACCCTGCGGTCTTGCTCCACGAAGAAAGCTTCGCGAGCACCTCGCGAGATGGCTTCAAGTCCAACTGATCCGACGCCGCAAAAGACGTCCACAACCTTGGCGTCTTCCCACCAACCACGCAAGATGGAAAACAAAGCTTCGCGAACGCGAGCGGGATAAGGCCTGGTGGCCAAGGATTCCGGGGGAGTCTTGAGCATCCGCCCCCGATGATCACCTGCAATAATGCGCAAACTCATACTTTGGAGAGGATACCCTTCTCCTTCCCATGCCCGACTTAGGACAACTCCCCTCCGCGGTACGCGAACGAGCGACACTGACCACCCTTGGGCCTGCTCCCGCGTTGGTGGTGCTTCCAGAATCCTCTTCTACTCCCCCTCCCGTCCTGCTTTGGCTGCACGGGCGGCAAGCCAACAAAGAGATTGATCCCGGCCGCGCCCTCCGCTTGCTGCGTGCAGGGATCGGATTTATCGGAGTTGACCTCCCTGGTCACGGTGAGCGCACCGTGGCCTCGTATCAAACGGTCGAAGGCACATTGCAGACCATCCTGGAAATGAGCCAGGAACTGGACGACGTGCATGCGGCCATGGTGACGGACTTGCCCGTGAATCCTGAACAGATTGCCATCGGCGGCATGAGTGCCGGAGGGATGGCGGCCGCCCATCGACTGGTCACGCCGCATCCATATCAAGCCATGTTGATGGAAGCTTCCACTGGCAATTGGGCCGCCCAAGCCCACCGGCCCATGTTTCAGCCTCTGACCCCAGAAGCGTTGCAATCCGAAGACCCCATGGCGCGTTTGGCCACTTGGACTCCCATCCCGGTGCTGGCCCAGCACAGCCGTTTGGACGAATGGATTCGATTTGAAGGGCAATCCGCGTTTTTGGAAGAGCTGCGTGAACACAACGCAGGTCACCCCGTAGACCTCCAAGCCTACGATCGAACCGGCGCGCTAAAAGAGCACATTGGATTCGGGAAGTACGGCGCCCAAGCCAAGGATCTGTGCCGAGATTTTCTTCTTCGCATCTTTGGGGCAAACAGCCGAAAATAGAGAACCACCATGACGAAGTTCACACCAACCCAACCTGATGCCGCCGGACGATTTGGTGAGTTTGGTGGGCGCTACGTTCCCGAGACGCTGATACCCGCCCTTGAAGAACTCAATACAGCCTTCAAAGAAGCGTTGGCTGACGAGGATTTTCGGGGTGAACTGGATCGGCTTCTGCATAATTACGTCGGGCGAGCCACGCCGCTGACCCCCTGCCCCCAACTGTCCAGTGGCATCGGTGGGGCCACCATTCTTTTGAAGCGGGAAGATTTGGCCCACACCGGTGCCCACAAAATCAACAACACCATTGGGCAAGCCTTGTTGGCCAAACGCATGGGCAAGAAGCGAATCATCGCCGAGACTGGCGCCGGGCAGCACGGCGTGGCCACCGCAACCGCCTGCGCGTTGTTTGGGTTGCCATGCGAGGTGTACATGGGCGCGGAGGATGCCCGACGCCAACGGCTCAATGTCTTCCGTATGCGAATGCTCGGCGCAACCGTCCATGAGGTGGACTCTGGGTCAAAGACCCTCAAGGATGCCACCAACGAAGCCATGCGAGACTGGATGGGTTCAGTTGGTGAAACCCATTACATCTTGGGATCGGTGGTTGGACCGCACCCCTTCCCTTGGATCGTTCGAGAATTCCAAAGCGTGATTGGCAAGGAATGCCGTAAACAATGCCTGGGTGAGCGTGGCCGGCTCCCCGAAGCGGTGGTTGCTTGCGTTGGTGGCGGCTCAAATGCCGCTGGCATTTTTCATCCGTTCCTTTCCGATGACAACGTGCGTTTGATTGGCGTCGAAGCAGGCGGACGCGGGCCTGAGCAAGGCGAGCACGCCGCTCCTCTGTCCCATGGATCACCAGGTGTCCTGCACGGCTCACGTTCGTTTGTGCTGCAAGACGAATGGGGACAGACGGCTGATGTCCACTCCTGCTCCGCGGGTTTGGATTACCCCGGGGTTGGCCCGGAACATGCGGCTTGGCACGCCGCCGAACGGGTGGAGTACTCAAGCGTTTCTGATGAAGCCGCCCTTCAGGCCATGCAACAGTTGGCTCGCACCGAAGGCATCTTGTGCGCACTTGAAACGGCACACGCGGTCAGCGCCGCGTTGTGCCTGGCGGCGGAACTTGGTCCGGATACCGAATTGGTCATCAACCTCTCCGGCCGCGGTGACAAAGACATGACCGAAGTGGCCCGGCTAATTGAAGGCATTGAGTTGTAAAACGCCCTTCAAATGAATCCGTAGGGATTGAACTCGGGATCACGCCTTAAGGCTGAGCCTCACTCCCCCGCACGATCAGCAGCAATCTTGCAAACTCAAGCGCGGGATCGAGCCCTTCTTCAATCGTCCGATTGGGATCAAATCCCAGCTCAACTTCTTCGATGGCATATGGGCTTTTGGCCGCAGCGGGCTCTTCAGACGAATCGTCCTCGGGATCGGACACATCCTCAGGGGCATCTGTGCCATCTTCATCCAGCAGCTCGGGATCATTGAGCGAGGGCGCGTAACGCAAATCAGACATGCGCCACGTTCCTCGACGACGCTCCTCCGCACCTTCGGGCAACCACACCTCAACTTGAGGGTCAACCCCCCACACCTTGGCGTTGAGCTTTTTGTGCACCATGCGACCAGGCTGGTCGCCGATCGATGGAAGTCGGTAGTACTGCTCAGTGATCTTCGCAAACGTTTCACGCCCGGCCGGCTGCACGGTTTGTACAGAGCCTTTACCAAAAGTGCGTTCGCCAACCACCACCGCTCGGCGATGGGCTTGCAACGCACCCGAGACGATCTCACTAGCGCTGGCGGAGCCCTCGTCCACCAAGACCACCACGGGGACCTCCCCAAAGACATTGCCATCAGGACGCGCCCAGACTCGGCGCTCGATGCGGCCGCCCGGGCTCTCTTGGGTCACCACGGTGCCCTCTCGAAGGAAGAGGTTCGTGATGGCCGCCGCGCTTTCGAGGAGCCCGCCGGGGTTCCCCCGAAGATCAAGCACGACACCACTCGGTTCAGAATCAAACTGGCTGCACAA
This sequence comes from Phycisphaera sp. TMED24, assembly GCA_002168105.2. GTDB lineage: Bacteria > Planctomycetota > Phycisphaerae > Phycisphaerales > SM1A02 > UBA8653. Next base: position 140,148 of record NHCD02000037.1, on the reverse strand, counting down.
CGTGTTCCACGCCTTGATCAAATCCAAGTGAGAATTTCGGGCAAATTGGTTCAGCCGGAAGTATCCGATCTTGGACTCAGAATCGAGACGCCAATCCCAAGTCGGCTTGCCATCTTCATCCCGCTCGAGAATTTGAAACCCCTTCACCGAGGGAATCTCAATGCGTTGCCTTGGAACATCAAACACCATGAGTTCTTCGACATCTGGCCTTCGAACTTCCAGTCGGACCGTGGAGCCTTCAGTTCCTGTGATGCGATCAACCGCGTCGTTGAGACTCCAATCTGCAACCAGGGTCCCGTCGACGGAAACAATCACATCTTTGTTCTGAATTCCCAGCTTCCAAGCCGGGGACTCCTCCAGAGGGGCCACCACAAGAATGCCACCGTCTTCGGCCTTGCGGATCTGAACCCCGATTCCAACAAAATTTCCTTCCGTATTTTGTTGGAATCTCCGGACCTCATCTGGCCAAATAAATCCGGTGTAGTCGTCGAGACTGGTAAGGGCGGCATCCCCGATTTCCTTCACCAGAGCTGGGGTTGGAATTTGGACCGATCGAGTGTTGGTGTCCAACAACTGGCCCATGACTTCCCGGGCCCGCCGAAAATCAACGCGTGGGTCAAGCTCGACTGAAGTCATCAAACTGTCAATGGCCTCTTCCCATAGCGCAACCTTCTCGGGATCGGCAAGGCCTGAAAAATCATCAACGGTGGCCAGGCGGGGAAGAGAAGAAAACTCTCGGGCTGTCCGCAATGCTTCCATCAACAGCGGTCGCCAACTGGGACCGTCCATGTGTGAAGTCACGGACCGTCGCATCCCCAACAACAGGGGAACCTCGGTGATTCCCCGGGTCACTTCCCGCCAGTCGAGCACGGTATTGGGATTGAAGTCTGGAAAATCCTCACCTTCCCCAAGAGACACCGCCCAATCCTTGCGCATTTCATGGAACTGGGCCGGTGCGTAGAGACTGAGAATTTGCACCTTGCGTCCAAGAACTCGAAGGCGTTGCTCGTACTCGTCACGACGACCTTTCGTTGAAGAAGCATCCTCGCCATCGCGCGTTTGGACGCCGTCATAGATGGTGTTCAGCAGGTACAAGGCTTGACGGGCTTTCAGGAGATCGCCTTCGGTTTCATATTTGGCCGCCAAACCCTCAACTTCTTCGATCAAAGCAACCGCCTTGGAATCGTTGAGAAGTTCGGCGGGATCCACCCAAGTGGTTTGAACCCGGATGAGATCTTGCAACGCCAGCACCGGCTGGCCTTCGTCAATATCTTGTTCCACTCGATCCCATGCCCACGCCCGGTCCGCGAGGACCTCAGATTCGGCGAGGGATCGATTCTGGTTGTACTGCTGCAAGGCCACCGCAAGGGGTGGATTGGCAACCGTGAGGCCTGCTGGCGCTTGTTGCAACAATCCCAAGCAGCGATCAGCATTGCCGGCCAGCGCTTCACTCCAGACTTCTTGGGACCAACTCGCTTCCAAGCGAACATCCGAAGAAGCATCGTCGGCCGCGGCCACCGGGCCAAGATTCGCCAACACCAGGCAGGCCACCAAGCACCAAGAGCGAGAAAGCCCATGGGGAAGCTTTGGCGAAATCGGAAGGCGGGTGGAATCGGTCGATCGCAGCATGCGGGGCTCCTGTCAGGGCATTCTTACCGCTTTGAATCGGTTGGGGTTCGAGATTTGGCCAGTTCCTTCCACGAAGTTGAAAAGTTTGGCGCAAAATGACCTCATGTCGAATGCTTCACAACTCATCTTGGCTTTCGTGACCCTTCTACTGGGGCTGTTGTTCCTCGGAACAACCACCTTGGCCATGACTCGATTCGTTCGAAGCACCCGTCTTCGCACCAAACCACGTGAGCATGCCATCTTCCCCTGCGACCCTTGGCGAGAATCAGGGAGACGTCTCCATGGCCGCTCGCACTCCTAGGTGCATGCAGTCCGCCCTGGCATCTGAAATTTCAGGCTCCACCGCGCTGGCGTGCAACCCGACCCGCCCATCGATCGGCTGAGGTTTGAGCCTCTGGATTCCGGCGGGCCTCCCCAATGGCCAAGCCGTGCAGCGCTTGGGCCCAATCCAACAGTTGAGGGTCCTCTGGGTTCGAGGCCGAATGAAAATCAAACGCCAGTTCAGCATCGAGCCACCGGCCGGTGGTAAGAAGCGCTGCGGCGTATTCAAAAGTCATGTTGGCGGCCACTCGATCCGATTGTGAAACCACAGACAACAAGCCCACCGCCACGCTTGGCCGACCCGAAAGCCGTTCAATACGAGCATGCAACAAACGAAGGTCTCGGTCGTTGGGCCTTGAGTCACGCAAGCTGGCGATTCGATCACGTGCCGCAATGAAGGATCCTTGTTGAAGATCAAGCATGGCCAAGCCCACCTCCGCGGGATACGTCTCAGGATCCAAGACCAGAACGGATTCGTAGAGAGTTCGAATTTCCTCGTGGTCGGCATCGGAGGAAGACGACAGAACTTGCGCCAAAAACAACGCCGTTTGCAGATCTTCAGGCACCGCTTTTCGGGCCGCACGAAGCGTGAGCACAGCCTGTTCGGTTTGACCCTGTTCGGACATCACCACGGCGGCATTGCGTTGGTAAGCCGCGCGGGATGCTGGATCTCCGCTCAACTCCGCCGCCCGCAAAAATCCGTCGACGGCCAATTGAGCTTTTCCGGAGATCCGGTCTCGCTTCCAGCGGGCCAAGTCGATCTCGGCCCGCAGAGCCACCACGTTCGGATCGCGGGGGGCCACTTCAGAAGCTCGGACCACGATGGCTTGGGCTTCGTCGTACTTGCCGGTGTCCAAAAACACGGAGGCCGCACGCAAGGCTTCAGGGTCGGCCTTTGCATCCAAAGCCCCTGATCCAGAGGACTCGCTCCCACATCCGGAACACCATGCCAAGGTCAAAGCCCACAGCAGAGGCGAAAAAGAGGACATCTTGCCGTTCAGGAATCGTCGCATGCCCGCGTATCATGCTCGATCCATGACTGACGCGTCACCCCCCGCTGCCGAATTGCCGAAGACCTACGTTCCCAGTGAACATGAACCCGCGGTTCGTGCGGCTTGGGACGCAGCCAAGATAGGACATGCCGATCCGACCACGGACCGACCGTCGTACACGCTGCTGATGCCACCACCAAACGTTACGGCGGCCTTGCACCTTGGACACGCGTTCAACAACACCCTCCAGGACATCTTGGCCCGGCACCACCGAATGCGGGGATACGAAGTCTTGTGGATGCCCGGGACGGACCATGCGGGAATCGCCACCCAGACCGTGGTGGAGAAACGACTGTTGGCCCAAGGGCAACATCGCACGGAGTTGGGCCGCGAGGCTTTTGTCAATTTGGTGCAGCAGTGGAAAGACGAATACGAAGCAACCATCACCGAGCAACTGCAAAGCTTGGGGTGCAGCGCGGACTGGGCTCGGCAACGGTTCACCATGGATCCCATCTGCGCCAAAGCGGTGCGTTTGGCCTTTGCCAAATTGTTCGCCGATGACCTCATCTATCGAGGCAAGCGTTTGGTGAACTGGGATCCCGTCAGCCAGACCGCGCTGGCCGATGACGAAGTGGAATCCCGCGAAGTGGACGGTCACTTTTGGTACCTGCGGTATCCCCTCGTAGACGACAACGGAGAAGCCACGGGGGAACACGTCACCGTGGCCACCACGCGTCCAGAAACCATGTTGGGAGACACCGCCGTCGCAGTGAACCCCGACGATCCGGAGCGGGCCGCCTTGGTCGGCAGAAGCGTCAAATTGCCTTTGGCCAACCGCATCATCCCCATCATCGCCGACGACTACGTAGTGAAGCCGGATGCGAACAGCGAAGACCCCAAAGCGCGTATGGCCTCCGGTTTCCTCAAGGTGACCCCCGCCCATGACCCCAACGACTGGGATATTGGGCAGCGACACGACCTGGAAGCCATCAATGTGATGGCGCCAGATGGCAGCATCAACGCGGAGTACGGCTGGACCGACGCCGCGGCCATGGAACCCGAAGCCCAAGTCTTGCTGGGACTGGATCGGTTTGAGGCTCGAGAAAAACTCATCGAAGTTTTTCGGGAGCGAGGGCTTCTGGAAAATGTCCGGCCCCACCAACACGCGGTTGGCCACTCTTATCGATCCCACGTTCCCATCGAGCCCCGCCTCTCCGACCAGTGGTACGTCCGGGTCAGCGATGACCGTTTGGTGGGAGAAGCGCAGCGTGCGTTGCATCCTGAACAACACACCCAACCAAGCCCAAGCCGGAAGAGTGACGCGGTCTCTCCAGCCGAGGGAGATGAAGCTCTGGCGTTCCATCCCAGGCGCTTTGCCAAGACGTACGAATCTTGGCACGCGGAACTTCGCGATTGGTGCATCAGCCGCCAACTCTGGTGGGGTCACCAAATTCCGGTGTGGTCGAAAGCCGTCCCGACAAGAGAAGCTTCGGCTGTCGCCGAACATTGGCGTGACCGGGGATTGGCGGTTCAGGTCCAAGAGCCCGAAGGCGGCGCTTCGCTGGTCCACGTGTGTCCTGAAGAAGATGATCTGATTTCGGCCTTGGAGTCCGACGGCTTTGTCCGAGACGAGGACGTCTTGGACACCTGGTTCTCCAGTGCCTTGTGGCCGTTGAACACGATGGGGTGGCCTGATCCAAATCAAGACCAGTCCACCCGAGGACTTCTGGACAAGTTCAACCCAACTTCCGTGCTGGTGACCGGCCGCGACATCATCACCCTTTGGGTCAGCCGCATGGTGATGTTCAATCGATACTTCTTGGATGGAGCCGGGCCAGTGCCTTTCCGAGACGTCTGCATCAACCCCATGATCCAAGACGGGCACGGTCAACGAATGAGCAAGAGTTTGGGCAACGGGGTCGATCCGCGAGACATCATCCATTCCCACGGTGCGGATGCACTGCGCTTTACACTGGCTCAGATTGCTACTGGAACCCAAGACGCCCGTCTTCCCGTGGACATGGTCTCACCCCACTCGGGCAACACGTTTACGCCAGAAGAAATCACCTCCCCCGCCGGCTATCTGGTGGCGGCCCCTAACCAAACATGTCCTGACACAGGAAAAACCCTGGTCAGCCCGTATGGAAATGCTGCTGGTCTGGCGACCCCAAGCGAGGAGACGCCGCTGGCCAGAAACACTTCCAGTCGATTTGACACCGGCCGGAATTTCTGCACCAAACTTTGGAATGCGGCCCGGTTTACCGGAAGCCGTCTCGATCGACTTTCCGAAGCGCCAGCCAGCATCGATTTGGACCAGCGTCCACCGATCGATCGGTGGATGGTGGGCCGCATTGGCAGCGCCCGTGCTCGCATCGATCAAGCCGTGGAGGAATACCGCTTTGCCGACCTCGCGGATGCTTTGTACGACCTTCTGTGGCGTGACTTCTGCGACACATACTTGGAGGCCGTGAACCGAACAGCCAAAGACGATCCCGCCCAACAGTGCATTTTGGCGGAATGTTTGCACGCCATTCTTCGGCTCTTACACCCCATCTGCCCATTCGTCACTGAGACCATTGGACGGTCCATTCCCCGTGGCAACACCTCCATTTCAGGATTCGAATTGACGTCCCAAGATGGGCCTATGGCGACCGCACAAGCGCCAAACGCCTCATCACTGGAAGAATCACTGGACCAATTGGTACGGCGAGGCACGACGCTGATCGATGAGATCCGACGTGTCCGCGCCGAGCGGCAATTGAAGCCCCGCGACGAAGTGGTCCTGCACGTTGGTGGTGATACGCTGGCGTTGATCAGCGCGCTCGATGGATTGGTGGAGCGGTTGGCGGGCGTGTCAGAAATTTCTGCCGATCCTGCTCCAGCCACCGCAGCGCCTGCCACCTTCGAAGGACAAAGCTTTGGCATCCAAACCTCGGGCGGTCTGGACCCGGCTGCAGAGCGGGCCCGATTGGAAAAAGCGGTGGATCAAGCCAAGCGATCGGTTGACGGCTTCGAGAATCGATTGGCCAACCGCAATTATGTGGACAACGCGCCTGAAGCAGTGGTGGCCGAAACTCGAAAACGGTATGAGGAAGCAAAGCGAGACCTGACGGCAGCTGAAGCAGCCCTCGCTGCGGTTCAAAACTGAACCAAATGCCAACACCACCGACGCCTTGACCTTCAAACGCGTATGCTCGGGCTATGCGTATCAGATGGTTCCTGTTGCTCCTGGCTGGTTGCGGAAGTGTCCCGCTGACCGAAGAGAAGACATCTTCTCGATCTGCGACTTCAGCTCTCAATGCAACTCAGGTCTCCGGCGTCAACCCTGGCCAGTCCAGCATCAACCAAGTTCCGATGACCGCGTTGAACGCCATCAACACCGACATTGAAATCGCACCCTGGTCCTTTGCTGGAAAATCCGGACGAGTCATGTCCACCCAGCACTACTTGATTCGAAGCAACATTCGCTACGAACGGGTGATGGACCGCTTGCCCATCCTCCTTGAACACGCGATCTTCCGATATCAGACCGCCTTCGGCACCCTCCCCGATCCCAAGTCCACTTTGGACACCTACGTGCTTGGCGACCGCAACCAATGGTTGGCGAAGACCCGGCAAGTACTGCCCCAGCAAGCCGAATCTTTGGCTTCGATTGGTCGAGGTGGTTTTGCCGTCAACGGCACTGGCTATTTGTACTACATCGATTGGGCCGGTCGAGACCGGGACACTTTCGCGATCGCGGTCCACGAGGGTTGGCACCAGTATGTTCAATCCACGTTCCGTGAAGACATTCCCTCATGGCTGGACGAAGGCATTGCCACTTACATGGAAGGTTTGCGCTTCCGACCAGCCGACGACAATCCGGCTTTCCGACCTTGGGACAACTGGGAACGCCGGCGACGACTTCGCGATTCGGCGCGTTCTGGCCGACTCATTCCTCTGGAGGACTTGCTCGATCGACCAGTGCAATCGTTCATTGGGAGTCGTCGCAACGAAGAACTGCTCGGGTACTACGCCCAAGTCTGGGCCCTGGCCTTGTTGCTCGCTGATCAGAAAGGTCCCTACCGAGATGGTTTTGAGCAAATGTTGCAAGACGCCGCCAATGGTGGATTCCGAAGAAAAGTCATGAACCACCCCGCTGTCATTTCGCGTGGCGGACGAAGACGCAACGCCCACTTGGGCCGCTGGGCTGCCATCGCCTATTTCGGTGATTTGGAAAAACTGAAAGCCGCCTACAAAGAAAAAATTCGCGACTTAACGAGCTGACAGGCCACTATTGGTCAAAAATTCTCGGAACTCATCCTTTCTTTGACTGGTGAAGGAGTTCGATCACCGGTAGGCTCGATCGATGCGCGATCTGGAAGATCCAACCCAATCTGGCAACGCCAACTGCTCACAGGTTGAAATCCGTCAAGCCACCGAAGACGATGCCGCCGCCATTCTGGCCTTGCACCAAGAGAGCATCAACGATCAAAATCTTTCCAAAGAGCTTGGGGACGCGGGTCTGGATGTCCCTGCTGATTTGCAACACTTTTCCGGAACGTACATCGGCTCTATCCACAATCGATTTTGGGTTGCGGCTGTCACAGAACAGCTTGCGACAGCTTCAGCACAGGAGCTGACCTCACGGGTACACGATCGAGTCATCGGGATGGTCGGAGTTGTCGCGACGAAGACCGATGTGGCAGAGATGCGCCGGCTGAGGGTCACACCGAACTTTCGCCGCCAAGGCATTGCTGCACGATTGCTGCGGGCGGCTTTGGCCCACTGCCGGGATCAAGGATTTTTGAAGGTGTTGCTCGACGCCCGTCTTGAGCAGACCGCGGCGGTCCAATTGTTTGAGAGAGAAGGATTCCAATTCAGTCGGAATCGAGAATCCGCCGGACTGCAAATCCGTGAGTTCTACCTTGACCTGTACGGGTCGGACTGAGACATCCCAGGTCAACTTCCATTGTCGATCTTGCCACCCCCACGAGCTGGAACACAGCCCCCAAATCCAACACGAATTCTGAAGCACCCCATCGCGGCTTCCCTGTCCTGATGCGCCCCACACGCCTCGGAAACATCGAAGCACGACGCCCTTCTTCTCAACACCTTCGGTAAGCAAGGGCCAACACCACCAATCAGACGCGACGCGTTGCAGAAGAAACAATACTTCGACCCGTCTATTTCCTTGCTTCTGACGTCCCACCACCAGCAGAGTGTTGTCGTCAAGGACCGCCAGTGAAGTGAATGGCCCTGAGCATTCTTGCCGCATCCACTCGTGGTGATCACGAAGATTCACTGCTTCTGATCCAGACACTTCTGGCTCGATTCTCAGGACATCCCCCCCCCGGCGGCCTTGAGATTGACCCGGAGAACCGTGGTCCCGAAGGATGGTCTCTCCGTCGTATACCAATGCATGCCCCCCCAAATTGACACTCAAGCTTTGCAGCAGAACATCGGCCCTCAAAGGATGAGACGCCAGATCAATCACAGTCCAAGATCTTGATTGTCCGACTGTCGATTCGATGTCAACCCAAAGATGCATAGAAGCCACGGCAAATAAAAGTGTGCCCACCAATTTTTACTCCCCACTTGCAGACCACGACCATCTGGTCAAGCCGCCAAGGTAAGAACAGAAAGTGGCCCACAGAGTGTGTTGTCGAAAAACTTCTCTCAGCTTTGCTCTTGAGCGCACGCCAAGATGGCTTCGCCCAAGGCCAGAATGTCCGCAAGCTCAGTGTGCAGGTGAATGCTCACCCTGACCATGGTCTGATCGGAGAGGGCATGCATGGGAACTCGAAGACCAAAGCGTTGGTCGAAGTCATGCTCGAACTTCAAGCAATCGATGCCCTGCAAAGATTGAGGCAAAGGGACAGAACACATCGCGGTTCGGGCGGCATCTGGAGTGATGCTCTCGGTCCCAAAAGCCATGGCGAAGGCTTCGTCGACGGCCTGTGACCCTGCCCGCTGATAAGCGCGAAGCACCTCCCAGCCGCCAGAGAATTCTTCCATGTGGTCCCAAGCCTCGGGGGCCGCCAACCAAGGCGACCAATCCCTCGTGCCAGTCCAGTGAAAGGAGCGTGAAAGCCCTTCGTCCCAGTGATGGCTTGTGAGCAGAGCAAAAGTCCGCTCGCGCTTCTCTGGGGCGACAGAAAGGATCGCAGCACCAAGCGGGGCACCAGCCCATTTGTGAAGGTTTCCTGCAAACCAGTCGTATTCAAGTTCTCGCAACACCAGAGGATCTTGACCTGGCACATGGGCACCATCCACCAGGACCGGTACCCCGCACGCTTTGATTTTTGCGGCCAATGAAGTCCAGGGCGTCCGAAGTGCAGAACCGCTGGTAATGGCATCCAAGATGCACAGTGAGGCACCCGCGTGAATTTCTGTCATGACCGCATGTTCCAAGGCGACGGAGTCAAAGGGCAGCGGCACCGGCACTTCAACCGCAACTGCCCCGGTTTCTTGACAGCGTCGCTTGAGCGCTTGCCGCACCGCGTTGTACACGTGCCCCAGACACACGACCCGGTCGCCACGCGCAAATGGAATACTGCGCAGGACCGACTCAATGGCGGTACTCGCATTTTCACAAAAGACCAACCCTTCAGCGTCGGCCCCGAGTCGCTGGGCCATGCCATCACGAGCCTCGTGCAGTTTGGATTCCAGTTGGTCGGTCAGCACACGCATGGGGTCGCCTTCGACACCCGCTGCGAAACGTTGTTGGCATGCCACAGTTCGGCGGAGCCGGGCCCCATATGAACCATGATTTAAGAAACGCGATTCCGGAGCCAACGACCAGTGGTGCAGTCCAGCCCGTCCCCGAACCTCAAGAGGGATCGGGGAAGAGTCCCACCAACGTCGCAAGGGATAGCTCCAATCGTGAGAAGAATGCATAAAGAGAAGTATGACTTGACCGCTCTCTGGACATCAGAAGCCAAAAATCACACCAAAACTGACACATATTGTCAGTTCGGGCCGACATCAAGCACACATACCCTCACGAAACCCTTACCGTTCGGTCGATGTTCGGGAAGCGAATGGAGAATCCTGCAATGTCCCACCCCCTTGTCAGTCTTGGTCCCGGCGCTGGCTACCGCACTCATATCGTGGCCGAATCCGATGCCAAGCACACATCCGAAGCGATGACCGGCCTCCGTGTGATCTCGGAAATTGCCGCAACCCGTTTGGCTGACGATGGCCAACACCGCCGAACACCAGCATCCACCCCAGATCATGATGGACCGTTGAGCGAAGGCGACGGGCAGCATGATCAGCGCGAGAGCAACCGAGACGGCGATTCCACCCGCCGTCTCGGACGCTCCCGCAAGAAACGAACTCAGCATGCAGCAACCCAGCATTTCGATGTGATCCGCAGATGGCGACCACGGGGACGTTTGGCACGCTGGCTGGGTTTCCTTGATCACGAAGACGCAGTCGCAAGCCCTCCCGGCACCAGCATTCCCAATGCTTTGGCGCGCTACCGAGTCAGTTTGCTTCAAATGCGCTGCCGGGCCGAACGCATTCGGACCATCCCGCATACTCAACATTCGCGTTCACAAAATCAGGGCCCTGAACACACACAACGCTCTGCACCAGAATTCACTACTCCTTCACTCTTTACGGAGATTCTTCCCCATGACGGGTTCACACGCACAAGGACCACTCAATCTCACACCGCGGCAGCTCGATCTACTGCGGGCATTTCGGACACATCGAATGAGCCATGCTTGTTCACCGACAATGCAAGAGCTGGCGGACGTCCTGGGCGTCAGCAAAGTCACCGTGCACGAGCACGTGAAGTTGCTCGTCGCGAAGGGGGTTCTGACACAGGAACCGAATCGAACCCGCTCCTTGGCCCTCGCTGAGGACGTTGTCCTCCCCGACGAAGAACGATCGCTGTCATTTCCCCTGGTGGGACGGGTCGCCGCTGGACTGCCCATCGAGGCATGCGCTCAAGCCGAGCAGTTGGATCTTGAGGACCTGTTTGGCCCAAGAGTTGGAGAACGGCATGGCACTTTCGCCCTGGAAGTTCGGGGGGAATCCATGCGGGATGAAGGCATTTTAGATGGCGACTACGTGCTGGTAGAACGCCGGCAAATCGCAAGAAATGGTGAACGGGTCGTGGCATTAATTGGTGAAGACGAGGTGACGCTAAAGACGTACTTCAAAGAGCCAGACGGAATGATTCGTTTGCAACCGGCCAACCCGGATTTCGAACCCATCTTTGTGCGAGAATGCGTCATCCAAGGGGTGGTGATCGGCGTCATGCGTCGCTATTGATCGTCGATCGAGAATTCCGTCGGCTCACTCATCATGGCCCCGGTATCCTCAACATGTCATGCCCCCTACTGCGCTCCTCCTCGAAGGTATTCACGATTCGGCAGACCTACGTCTGCAAACTGATTACGTTGACGTTCAACGTGCCGACAGACTTTCAGACGCGAATGCTGACATCTTGAAAGAAGCCATAGGGATAGGCATTCGTTCGCGAACAAACTTGGATGCTGAGACCCTGCGAAAGCTGCCTGCCCTCAGTACTGTGGGTTGCTTCTGCATCGGAACCAACCAGGTTGATCTGGCCTGTGCCGCAGACTCTGGAATCCCCGTCTTCAACTCCCCGTTTTCCAACACCCGAAGTGTGGCCGAGTTGGTCATGGGTGAGATTATTTGCCTCCACCGAAAATTGTTCGACCGATCGTCTGGGATGCATCAAGGACATTGGAAAAAATCTGCCAGCGGGGCGCACGAAATTCGAGGGCGAACCCTGGGCATCTTGGGCTACGGACACATCGGCGCTCAAGTTTCGATCCTCGCCGAAGCCATGGGAATGCGGGTGCTCTACCACGACCATCAACCCAAGCTTCCTTTGGGCAACGCCAGTCAAGTAGATTCACTGGACACGTTGCTTCGGGCGTCTGACGTATTGACCGTACATGTTCCTGACACTCCGTTGACCCAACACATGATCGATGCCGACGCGATCGGAAAAATGAAATCAGGTGCTTTCCTACTCAACAACGCACGCGGCTCCATTGTGGATCTGAGCGCGTTGGCGGTGGCCCTCCGGACCGGTCATCTTGGGGGCGTTGCAATTGACGTCTTCCCTGATGAACCCTCAGAAAACGAGTCTTCATTCAGCCACGAATTGTGTGGCATTGACAACGTGATTCTGACCCCACACATCGGCGGATCAACCCGTGAGGCACAAGAGAATATTGCGCGGGATGTCGCGGAAAAGATGGCCAAGTTCTTAACCACCGGCAGCACCATCGGGGCGGTCAATCTGCCCGAAGTGGCCCTTCGTGAACGACCCGACCAACTTCGCATCCTGCACATTCACCACAACGTTCCAGGGGTTCTGAGCCGCCTTCACGCCACGATTGCTCAGGTTGGCCTCAACATCAACGCCGAAGCGCTCGATTCAAACGCCCATCGCTCATGCGTGCTCCTTGATGTGGACCCAAGCGATGACCCCGCAGTATTCAAAGTACTCGGGGCCATGCCTGAAACCATCCGCCTGCATACCTTTCTTCCCAATCCCCCTGAATCCCCCTCCGCCCAAACAGTCTGACGACAGACCCGTTCCGCGGAAAGTTCAATCAACACCCGAGTGTCACCCATGCTGCAAGCTCTTCCATTGCTGATTTCACCGGTCATTCTTCGCGAGGTTCCACCCCCGCCCGCCACCCGATTCGAGCCCTTGACCGAGACAATCCACGGCTTTGATGTCCAAGACGACTTCCGCTGGCTTGAGCCACTGGAGTCGGAATCCGACGAGGTCAAAGCATGGACCGACCTGCAAAATCTGAGAACCCGAACCGCTTTGGATGCACACCCCAAGCGAGAGATGGTCGAAGATCGCATTGAAGCGTTGTACCGAGTCGACAGCATCGGTCTTCCGACCGTCCGTGGTGAACTCCACTTCAATCTCGAACGTCGAGGCGAAGCCAAGCAAGCGTCCTTGATGCGCCGGAAGGGCGCAGAAGGTGAACCTGAAGTCATTCTTGACCCGTCGGCCTTGGACAACGATGGCCTCACGGCCATCGATTGGTTCGCACCTGATGCCACCGGCAAACATATTGCATTCGGCCTTTCTCGGGCTGGCGACGAGATGAGCATCTTGCACATTTTGAATGCAGAATCTGGGATCTGGCTGACTGAAGAAATCCCCGGGAAAGCCGAGTTTTGCGGATGGCGGGGTAGCACCGGATTTGTCTACGGCATCCTCACCGACCCGAATGATGCGTATTCCCGGGTATTTCGCCATCACACCATCGGACGGCACCCTCGGCACGATGAAACCCTGCTGGAGCAAGAATCACCAAGCCGAATTCCCGATCTCCGGCTGCACGATGGAGGTCGCTGGGCAGTGGCGGTGCACTTCGAAGGCTGGAGCAAACAGGACGTCTTGGCCGCCCCCACTTCACAACTCCTGAAAGATGGCGAATCAGCTCTGCAACCGGTGGCCATTGGATACGAAGCACGCTTCGAACCACAGTTTGTCCATGGCGATGCGTTGTACATGATTTCAACCCTAGGCAATTCGGGTGGCGCCTTGTGGAAAGTTGATCTATGGCGTCCAGATCGAGAAAACTGGCAACAGATCTTCACCCCCGCTGAAGGCTCAGTGTTGCAATCATCCTCGTACTGTCGAGGCGAGTTGGTCTTGACCGTCGAACGAGAAGCGGCCACCCAGTTCTTCGTGAGCAACCTTCAAGGCGAATCCGTTCGCCCCCTTCCTCTGCCCGGAATTGGCACTGCTTCCATTGCTGTAGAACGAAGCAGCACCTCTGCGTTTGTCCGTTATGCATCGTTCAACACACCAAACCAAATCCTTCAAATTGACCTTGCGGACAATCAAACCAGCCTGTGGGCCTCCCCCGATCTTCCTTTCGATCCAGACTCCATTGACGTTCAACGTGAGTGGTGCATCAGCAAGGATGGCACGCGGGTTCCCATGTTCGTGGTGCGGAAGGCGGGGAGCGAAGGGCCCGCACCAACCATCGTGTATGGGTACGGCGGATTCAACATCACGATTCCGCCGCGATTTATTGGCAGCATGGTGCCTTGGATTGAAGCTGGCGGAGTCTATGCCTCGGTGAATCTGCGAGGTGGCGGTGAGTTTGGTGAAGCCTGGCACCAAGATGGCATGCTTGAACGCAAACAGAATGTGTTCGACGACCTTCGCGCCGCGGGGGAACATCTGGTGGCAGCCGGGATCGCGAAGGCAGACGGTTTGGTTGCCATGGGCGGTTCCAACGGAGGATTGCTGGCCGGCGTTGCGGCCGTTCAGCAATACGACCTCTGGGCCGGAAGTATTTCTATGGTGCCTTTGTTGGACATGGTGCGCTATCCCCAGTTCCTGATGGCCAAATTCTGGATTCCCGAATATGGAGATCCCGAAGTGAAGGAAGATCTGGGCTGGATCCTGCCCTACTCCCCCTATCACAATGTCGTGAAAGGACGCCAGTACCCCAGTGTGCTCATCACCGCGGGAGAAAACGACAACCGTGTGCATCCCATGCACGCCCGAAAACTGGCGGCCTTGCTGCAACGCGAAACCAAAGATGAAACGGCCGCACCAATCCTGCTTTGGGTCGACCGGGAAGCCGGTCACGGGCGGGGCAAGCCCATGGACCTTCGCATCAGAGATGCTGCTGACCGGGTGGTATTTGCAATGCAGTGCACTGAAGAGTGAGGCTACGATAGGGTTCAGATGCGGATTCTGTTGTCGAACCCAAGAGGATTTTGTGCTGGTGTAGCGATGGCCGTGGAAGTCGTCGATCGCCTGACAAACCTCATTGATGGCCCTATCTATGTCTTCCATGACATTGTGCACAACACTCATGTGGTATCAAGGCTCGAAGCCAAGGGTGTCATCTTCACGGAGGATATCCCTTCGATCCCACCCAATTCTGTTTTGGTGTTCAGCGCACATGGTGTAAGCCCCAAAGTTCGTGAAGCCGCCGCAAACCGAAATTTAAGAACAATCGATGCGACATGTCCTTTGGTGACCAAGGTGCATGCCGAAGCAGTTCGTTATGCAAATTTGGGATTAGAAATTTTGCTCATTGGTCACGCAGACCACCAAGAAGTCATTGGCACGCACGGTGAAGCCCCCGAATCAATTCGTATTGTTGAATCAGAAGATGACGCCAAATCCGTTTCAGTTCAAGACCCAAGCAATCTCGTCTATCTCACTCAAACAACACTAAGTACCGATGACGCCGAGAAAATCATTTCAATTCTTCAGGAAAGGTTCCCTTTGATTAAAGGGCCTCCAGGGGAAGACATCTGCTACGCCACAACCAACCGACAAGGAGTCGTGGCCGCCTACGCGAAATCGGTCGATAGAGTCTTGGTGATCGGGTCATCAAATTCATCAAACTCTGTCCGCTTGGCGGAAATTGCTGAAAACCGCGGAACTCCAGCCTGCCGAATCGATGACCTTCGAGAGCTCAAGGATGACTTTGTCATGGGGGCTGAAAGCGTTCTGGTTACCGCTGGTGCAAGCGCGCCGGAAGACTTGGTGCAGCAAGTTATTTCACATTTTGTGACTCTGTACAAAGCGGACATTGAAGTCATTGACGCACCTGGAGAAGGAATGAAGTTCCCTTTGCCCAGGAGCATGAGAAAAATTATGAAAGAGAATGATGCGGAGATTCCTCGGGGCGGAATCTCGGTCGACGCTGACGGAAAGACCAGAGACTGGATGACTCAGTCACAAATTCCTTTCATTTCAATAACAGCCGAAGGCCATTCAATTTGAAATCTTTTTTCGGCCTTAATCTTGAAGAACTCAAGTCATGGTGCTTGAGCAACGATCTCCCCGCGTATACCGCGAAGCAGCTGCGTAACTGGGTGTGGAAGCATGGTGTTCTGGACCCTGAGTTCATGACAAACATGTCAAATAAGGCGAAGTCAGCAATCCAAGAACACCTGACTCTGTACGGATCTACCGTCGTCACCGATCAACTCGCCAGTGACGGCACCCAAAAGTTACTCACGGCATGGCCCAAGCCTGATGCCGGCCAATCTTTGCCCATCTTGGATGCTTCACGAGCCACAGAGTGCGTCATGATTCCCACGGAAACACGCCGCACCGCCTGTGTCTCCAGTCAAATTGGCTGTCCGGTTGGCTGTAAATTTTGTGCGACGGGCTTGGGCGGCCACGATGGCAATCTCACCGCCGGGCAAATTGTCGAACAGGTGCACCGCTTGTCGCATCTGGGTGGAGGCCGTATTACAAATTTGGTGTTCATGGGCATGGGGGAACCGCTTGCCAATTTTCAAGCGGTAACCGATTCGATCCGCCTCCTGCACGAACCGGATGCCGCCGGGCTTGGGGCACGGAGAATGACCATCTCCACGGTTGGCCTTCCACCCGCCATACGAAAACTGTTGGATTTTGAAATCCCCGTCAAACTCGCCCTGAGTTTGCACGCCCCGACCGATGACTTGCGCCGAGAACTCATCCCATGGGCAGCGTACAGCACCATCGATGATCTTCTTGATGCCTGCGCTGCCTGGTTCGACCGAACCGGTCGAGAAATCACCTTGGAATATGTGCTGCTAGCGGGAGTCAACGACCAACCTGAACATGCTCATGCGCTGGTTGATGTCGTTCGTCGTTTGCGTGGTTCGGTGAACCTGTTGCGTTGGAATGAAGTTGAAGGATTGCCATTTCAACGACCGAGCGATGAAGCCGTGATTCGCTTTCAAAGTGTTCTGAAACAAAACAACATCAACACCATCATCCGAAAAAGCCGGGGGCGCGATATTGCGGCGGCTTGCGGACAACTCAAACACGAATCGAAGCATTCGACCTGATCCAATCTCGAATCAAACCAGGAGAGAGTGTTCGCGGATCGTCGACCTCGGCGAGCATACGAAACGCGGATAGATCAGCATCAAGTTGTTCCCGGCGACACAGTCGCAGAGCAAGCTCACGCACGAGCACCTTTCGCTCTCGGTCACTCGCCGTACCTCGGAGCCACTCTGGAGCCAAAAACCGCATCGCGCGAAGCGTCCGAGCCGCACCCGGACCTGTTCGCAAACGACCCCGCCACTGACGACCGCCAAACCGCACCACGACTTCGGTGAGATAACGGCGTTCAACAGAGTCGCCCCGGGCAGAATGCACGTCGAGAAGTTGACGCAACCGCAGTCGGTGCTCCAGGGATTCTCCCAGTGTGGCCAATGCAATTGGGTCATCGGGCAACAAGAACCGAACCAACACTTGAATGATTTCAGGAACCCGTTCTGGGCGCTCGATCAAAATGGGAGCCAGGGACACCAATACGTCCGAAAAAGATCGAGACACGGAACGACGCCCCCATTCATGGGAACGAATGATAGAGGTCAAAAGAAAAAGGCGAGCAGAATCTGCGAGTGGAGTATCCGAGGTGTCTGTACAACGAAAGGCCAGGTTCACACGCTTGATGTCCTTTCGAACCCGCTGCCCCCAACTCCCGCCCTTGGCCAAAGCCCGTTCGAGTCGGATTCGTTGGCGACGCGCAGACGTTTCGGATGATTCCATCTCGCCACCACCACATGCCACAGATCGGCCGAACAAGAACGCTTCTTCCAGACGGCCGAACCCCTCACGCTCCACCTCGCGCAATGCCTTTTGAATCGCCATACCTCGCAAAGGAACTTCGCCGCGCTGGTACGCGAAGCCAAGAATCATCATGTCCATCGCCCGGTCGGTACCAAAAATTTTGCGGGCTGGGGTGGCCAAATCCACCAGGGTCAATTCTGTTTGTCGAACGAGAAGATCTTCCACGGAAGGAACCAATTCTCCCCAAGGTCGATCCGTACCATCACCACGCAAAGCCCCACCATTCACGATGGCCCGCGTGCGATCTGGTGAAGCAATGTTGTCAAAAACACCTCGGGCCGCCTCGGCACCTTCGACGCCCAACAAAAGATCAGCCTCGCCATCAGGGATCCGCGGACTCAAGCCCTCCTCGGTGGTCGCGGTCGAGATGACGACCTGCGTGGAAGCACGCCAACCCGGACCACAGGCCGTGGAGTCATGGATCCACCGTAAAGCCAAATCATCGGCCGCCGCGGCGCGCGCTATCACCTCGCAGATCAAGCCGCCACGAGGCCCCCGAGTTCCGGCAATGTGCACCCGGAACAACGACGCATCACTGAGCCGCGGACGAGATGGTTCGGGAAGATCAC
Organism: Phycisphaera sp. TMED24; assembly: GCA_002168105.2. Taxonomy (GTDB): domain Bacteria; phylum Planctomycetota; class Phycisphaerae; order Phycisphaerales; family SM1A02; genus UBA8653. Next base: position 122,032 of record NHCD02000037.1, on the reverse strand, counting down.
CCGCAGAAAAAGAAGGGGAGTTCTTGCGACGAACTCGAACAAGTTGGACCAAGGGCCGGAACTCAATTTTTGCTCCGGGAGTACAAGGCTCCTGTTCGAATTGGCTGGCCGTCTCGATCCGAGATGAAATAAGCCGTTCTGAAAGGGCCTCTGCATCTTGACCAAGGGCAGAGATGCTGCGAAGCGGAAGAAAGATTCGACGTTGAGTGGCGTATCCCAACCGGTCCAGATCTCGGTACCGACGTCTCGCTGCTTCGACATCCCATCGTGGAGGATCTTCATCGCTCAGCAGCACCACAGAAAGAGATCTCTCCCGCCCGGACAGAGCAATATCTGAAGACAACCGATCAAGGTCCTGCATGGTGCGCCGCGTCACGGAGACGTGCCCGTGTCCTGCCCGAATCATCCTCTCCAATGCACCATCAAAATCAATCCCAATAAAGCAAGCCGGTTGATCACCGTGGGCACGAAGTCGCTCGAGGAACCGGGCAGGTTCATCGCCGACGGTGACGAGAATGTCCGCTGATTCGTCGTCAATTCTGGCTCCATCGGGCAAGGTGCGAAGGGCACGCAGTACGACCATCTTTGCGCCCGCCGTACCAACGGTCGATCCGCGGGGCGGCGGCTCGGGAGTGGTGGGCTTGGGAGTGCTGACAACAATGCCGTCCAGGCGACGCAACGCCTGAGCGAATGCGGTCGACTGAGATGTATCTGGCGCGGTCGGGCCAAAAGGGAATCCCGGAAGAACTTCCGCGGGACGGCGTGCTGCTCGACGCATCCGCTCAGCGACTTGAAGCACCCTCCATTCCAAACCTGAACCACCCGGTTCAAAAACCAAGACACGCCGGCAACGCTCCAAGAGTCGCTCCACTGCTGATTCATTGATTGGAAGCAGTGAGCGTAATGCAAGCAATGGGACCCGGTGGCGGCGACCTTCTTGATCAAGCACCATCCTGAGTGCGGAGACCGACTCACCGGCCGCCACAATACCCACGTCTGCCATTTCCCCCACGTTGGGAATATGCTCCAAGCGATCCAATTCCATGGCCGCAAAGACTTCCGACGACGTCCATGCGGTGGCCCCAGACAAAGGTTCACGGCGGGCCCGAGCCAACATGCCTTGAGGATCGTGGGGCTCGCGATTTGGTCCCACTGGAATCAAACCACCACCATGACAAATTGACGGCGCCATCAACACACCCACGGGCTGTTGCAGTTGTCCTGAGGCATCGATGGCCGAAGTGATCGTGGGAATCAACTCATGCATCGCACCAGGGATCAGGGTGCACAGGTTGAGTTCACGAAAGGATCGGCCGGGAACAGGAACACGACCTGGTCCGGGTCGATCTTCCACAAGCAAAACCAACGGAGCCGGCAACCGCAATGCCGCGATTTCCGAGAGCTTCGGCAATTGGGCGGCAAAGCCTGCTTGGGAAAGGGGCACCACTGCACCGCGTCCAAATTTGGCGTCCGCGGCCGCTCGATCGAGATGCGATCCAACGGTCCCCCCTCGAATGGCCATCACCCCGTGACGATTGAGTTCGGTTTGAACGCCAGGTCTTGCCAGCACCCGGACCAACTGACCAAAAGGTCGGTCTTCGGTGACGTAGATCTTTTGCACCTTGGCATCTGCTTCAAGAATGCCTTTGAGGATGCAATCCTGAAAGCCCAACACATGACGACCTTGCCACTGTGCCAGTGGTTCACTGCTCATGATGACATGCCCTCAAGCAGACGGGCAACAGCTTCCGCGACAGCTCCAGATCGATGACCTGAGACCACACACTTCGCCCGTGATTTGGCTTCCGAATCGCCATCCTCTGGAGAAAAGGACCAAGGAGCAGACGACAGCATTCGCAAGTCGTTGTGACCATCTCCCACCGTCGCAGCTTCGTCTGGCTTCACCCCAAGCGCCAGCATGGCGGTCCACTTGTCGGTGTCGGGAGCGAAGATCTCCAAAAGGTGGGGGCGATCAACCACCGCGTCCGCCTCAGTTAGTGCGCCCCAGTGTTGCACATGCACTTGGGAACCCATCGCGCTCCGTATCACATCGGCACTTTGGGCCATGACTGAAGCTGGACCAACAGCGCCGGCTCGCAAGGTCGAACCAGGATGAGGATCGGGTCCATGGTGCATACGGATGTCATGAATACGGAACCACCATGAAGTTGCGGGATCAAGTGGTGCATCACCTTGAACAACGTAATCGATCCCACATTCTGGATCCTTCAGCAAGATGGATGCCTGACCATCCTCAACCAAAGTACGGCTGACTAAGTCAGACACCTCTGGACGCATCAGTGATTTGTACAAGGCACGGCCATGGCGATCTGTGGCATACGCACCGCCCGCGCTGATGATCCGTTCCACAAATGGCAGCGCCTCGAGCACAAACGAACACTCTGAAAAAGCCCGACCGGTGGCAACAATGACTTCAATACCACGATCGACCAGGTGCTCCAGAGCCTTGACACCATCTGGACAAGGTTCGTTTCCGACCAAGAGGGTCCCATCGAGGTCCGTAACAAAGGTGGTAACGGGAGCCGGCACGAAGTTCATCGTATCCCAGAGAAGAATCATCTGGTATTCCACCTTGCAGGACCAACCAATTCATCGCAGACTGTCGATGTGGGTGTCTCAGCACTGTCACGAAATCTCTTGGATCTCTGGGCCATGGAGCACCAAGAAAAGTTCACGAATCTCGTGCCCTTTCGAACTGTTTGGCAACACGGCGGTGCTGCAACCGCTTGGGTGAAGTACGCGGACAATCAACGCGATGGCATGGTGAAATTGCCTGTCAAAGCTTGGGAGCGACGATGGCACCGGAGAATCCGAGAGTCGCGCGACCCAAATCTCGCCCCAGAGTTGTTTGCGATTGGTGACACCATCGGCAACGTCGATTTTGCTTGGATTGTGATGGAACGAATCCAAGGCAACCCATTGCATCAAGATCCAGATGCTCACGCAGTAGACCAAGCGTGCGGAGCCTTCGCCCGATTTCAAAAAGCCAGCCGCCCCTTCGCGGTGCAACAACGCCCGGCCCCGGCCGGATGGCCGGAGCAAATTGAGCAAACCAGGAAGTCCCTGCAAGCCCTCCCTAAAGATCTGGCCGAGTCGTGGGGTGACGCGCTTGATGCTTTGGTCAAGTACCACGACGAGGCGATTGCGGCATGGCGGTACCGACCAATCAAAGGCTGGGTACACGGTGACGCCCATCTGGGGAACCTCCTGCGCACCGAACAAGATGAGGTCCGGTTGATCGATTTTGCCGAGGTGAGGGCTGGACACTGGGTGGAGGATGCCATCGCGTTGGAACGTCCACTCTGGCAACGGCCAGAACTCCTCTCCAAAGTGGATCCGGTCGACATGATGGCGGGCTACCGACGCGAGCTGGGATTACCCGTGGCGGATGAAGACGGACGCCTGGCCGCCATTCGGCGAACCCTTCTGGCCGCGACCGCACCCGCGTGGTCCCGGACTGAGGGTGGATTTTCGGGCCTGCGATCAACACTGAAGGTGCTTGAACAAGGACTCCGAGAGATCCACTGATTCTCATATCCGATTCGAATTGTCTTCCGCTAAGATGTCTCGTTCGGAGCAACCCATGACCGAAGAACGAAACGATCCGTCCAATCCCGCTGATGAGTCACCCGAGTTGGATGCCCGTCTCAATCAAATTGAGACGGCCACCGAAGAAGACTCCAACGTGAACGAAGACTTCGTTCATTGGCTGAAAACCAGCTTCCCGATCTACGTTTTGGCGTTTGCCGCCGCGGCTGGTGGTTACATCTGGTACTTCCAAGATCAAGCCACCCAGCAAGCCAACACCATTGATGCTTGGCGTGAATTCCGTGCCGCCTCCAACCCTGATTCACTGCTCGAACTTGCCAGTGAAAAAGAAGTCACACTGCCCCATCTCTCGGTCCAAGCCCGCCTGCAAGCAGGCAACCTGCAGTTGCAAGCGGTTCGACGCAACCGTCCGGTGAATGCCGAGGCCGACTCCACCGAAACCCTCAGCGATGAAGCACGGGAAGAGACGCTCTCTGGCGCGGAAGCCGCCTTCAAAGCTGCTGAAGCCTCTGCCGGTCTTCTCCCCGATCCCATGATCCAACGCGCCACTGCTTTGGCGGGCTTGGCAGCCGTTGCCGAATGCCGAGGTGATCTGGAAGCGGCAGCAAGCTATTACGAGCAGGCCGAGTCCACGGCTGAGTCCATCCCGCCATTTGCCGCAAGGTTCCGTACGGCCCGTGAAACCATGGCCGGACTCGACACACCACGAACCCTTCCCACGGCGGCCGAGGTCTCTGACTTGCGGACGCGTGCAACTTCACAATCCAACCCGACCGAACTGGATCCGGTGTTGACCGAAATTCTCGGGGACGAGTGAGCACAGAAGAAACAGAACTCCTTGGCCAAACCGCCGAAATTTTGGGCGGCGGCGGCACCATTGATGTGGAACAACTTCAAGCCCTGCACGCAGCCGCCCAAGATGGGGAACCGGTGGTGGTGCACTTCAAGTTACGGCGCGACCTCGACAAGCGTCTCGACCGATATCTCACCGACCGAATCCCTTTCCTATCACGCACTGGATTGCAGCATCTGATTCGAGATGGTGCGGTTCTCGTCAACGACCGCACGCCCAAAGCTTCCACAAAATTGCGGCAAGGCGATCGTCTTTCGGTGTTTCTTCCCGCCCCACCAAGCTCGGACATTCCCGCCGAACAACATGATTTTGACGTCCTGCACGAAGACGAATACATCATCGTGCTCAACAAGCCAGCCGGGCTCTTGGTTCATCCGGCAAAAGGACACCAATCTGGCACCTTGGTCAACGCATTGGCGTGGCACTTCCAAAACCGAAGTGGCGGTGAACTCTCCAAGGTGGGCCAAGATCATGCTCGTCCTGGCATCGTGCATCGGTTGGACCGTCACACCAGCGGCGTCATGGTGGCGGCCAAAAATGAAACAGCCCATTGGCGGCTGGTGAAGCAGTTTGAAGAACGAACCGTAGGCAAGCGGTACCTTGCCATTGTCCACGGACTCCCGGAGCCTGCCGCAGAACTGATCGACACCCCACTGGGCCCTCACCCGCGACAGCGTTTGCTGCAGGCGGTTCGACACGACGAACTGGGCAAACCGGCGGTTTCGATCTATCGCACGCTCGAACAATACGAGGAGCACACCTTGGTGGAGGTGGAACTGAAGACAGGTCGAACCCATCAGATTCGAGTGCACCTTTCACACCGAGGGCACCCACTGCTGGGAGACGACTTGTACGGAGGCAAGAGAAGTCTCCCCGCGGCACTGGGACCTGGGCCCGACGAACTGGATCTCGCCAAGCCAGTGGTTGACCGCCAAGCCTTGCATGCGACCCATCTTCGCATTCACCACCCCATCAGTGGTGAGCCAATGTCTTTTGCGGCCTCGCCTCCCGAAGATTTGTGCGGAGCCGTGCGTCGACTCAGGCGAGGTGGATGCACCACGTTGTCCCCGGCGGGAGCAGAATTGTCAGGCCGTTTGTTCGATTAGCGAATACGCAGTGTGACCAAAGCCACGGTGGCCAGCACAACACCCACAATCCAGAAACGGGTCACCACCTGCACTTCACTCCATCCGCCCAAACGGAAGTGGTGATGAACGGGAGCACAGCGGAAGATGCGCCGCCCCTTTCGAAGCCGGAACGATCCCACTTGAAGAATCACACTGGCCATGTTTAGGAAGAACACCCCTGCGATGAGCACGAACAACAGTTCCTGACGGATGGCCAAAGCAACAAAGCCCAACAATCCCCCGATCGCCAAAGCCCCGGTGTCTCCCATAAAGACGCGAGCCGGGTTGACGTTGAACCAAAGAAAGCCCAAAGTCGCCCCCAACAACCCCCCCAACGGCACAAGGAGTTCTTCTGCCCCTTGAACGTAGGGCAACAGCAATTCCTGAGACAGATCAACTTGCCCGGCAATCCAGCAGGGCAGCATCATGGCGATGGTGACGACGCCGGTCAGCCCCGGCGCGAGTCCATCCATGCCATCGGTCAGGTTGACCGCATTGCTGGTCCCGGCCACCATCATGATGGCCAAGAACACGAAGGCGATTTGAGGAAGCAAAATCACCGACTCCGACAAGTTGCTCGATCCAGGGATCCAAGTCCCGAAGAAGGGGAGATTCAATACCAACGCGGTTGGCTGCTCGATGTCCCCCTGGAGGCCCACCAGGGCCGCCGCACCGCTTTCAAAATGTCGGTGGAGAAAAACCCCCATCAAGACAGACAAGCCCACCTGAAAGAGGAGCTTCTCCCACATCCGCAAACCGTCCCTTGATCCCTCCCGCTTGCCCGCGGTGAGCTTCAACCAATCATCAAAGCCCCCCAGCAAGGCCAAGAACAGGGTTGTGGCCATGGTGAAGTGCACCAAGCCCTCTCGCAAATCAGCAAAGAGCAAGACGGAGAGCATCAACGCACCGACGATCAGGATCCCACCCATGGTGGGCGTCCCCGATTTTTCCTGAGTCAATTCATCAAGGTCTCGATGGTTGGATTGGGCCAAGTCGCCAATCTTCTTGGCCCGCAACCAAGCAATAACCGAAGGGGCCGCGAGGAGCACGGAGATAAAGCCAACCAGAACTGCCAACGCCACCCGAAATTCGGTGCGTTGCATCAAGCGGATCAGGCCGTAGAACCACCAATCGGTGGCGTCGATGCATTTGAGTGACAACAGGAACAACATCTTGCTGTTTACCCCATCGACCCCGAAAGGGGTTCCTCTCCAGCCGAAGGAAGAAGTCGTTCGAGGCCTGTACCACGCGACCCCTTCATCAAGACCACCACGGGATGATCCAGCAACGAGTGGAACTGCTCCTGAAGTAACAGTGCGTCATTTGCATGCGTCACCGGCAAACCATCAGCTTGGAGACGCTCGGCGGCGGATGAAAAAGCATCCCCCACCAAAAAGATCTCCTGGAAGGGATCAACCCCATGGGAGTGCGCGATGCTCTCACCCAACTCTTGGTGGGCTTGTTCTGACCAATGCCCNAGCTCCAGAACTTCACCCAGCACCATCACTTTGGGGCTGGCGGGTTCCACGAGGTCGGCAAATGCCTCCATCGCGGCCCGGATGGACTCCGGATTGGCGTTGTATGCATCGTTCCAAACCACGGCCTGGCCGCACTGCCGTGGCGTCAAACGCATCGCCTCAGGGGCCACGGACTCCATGGCTTCAATCGCGTCCGTCGCAGAGACCCCAAATTCACGAAGCACCGCATAAGCCGAAGCAGCATTGCCAACGTCGTGCCTCCCAGCCAACCGCAAGCGGCAACGCTGACCATCGATCATGCCAATACGCCGCTGGTCTTCCCACGGACCCGCGTCCCAAACCACATTGCCAGCAGACCCAAACCGGATCACCCGAACACCTGTGGGGAGATCAGCCGGCAGTCCTTCGGGCAATACCGCCAACCCACCAGGGCTCAGCGCGCGAAGAAGTTCGAGCTTTTCTTCCCGCACCCCATCCAGCGAATCAAATGCACCTGCGTGGGCTTGGCCCACCATCGTCAGGATGGCGGCATCCGGCGCCACCATCTGCGCGAGTGGAGCAATTTCACCAGGAGCACTCATCCCAACTTCTGCGGCAAGCCACACATGATCTCGAGTCAATTCCAACAAGGTCCGGGGCACGCCGATGTCGTTGTTGAAGCTTTTGGGACTCTCAACACCCGGTCCACGCTGCCGCAAGCCCGCCGCCAAAAGGCGTTTGGTGGTGGTCTTCCCGCAAGATCCCGTGACAGCCGCGGAGAACCCAGACCACGCAGCCCGATGCGCAGCGGCCAGGTGTCCCAGAGCAACTCTGGTGTCGGGGACCACCAACTGTGGACAGAAGTGCTGGGCAGCCTGGGCGACGACCACCGCACTCGCCCCCAGAGAAACAGCTTGGTCGACGTGGTCATGGGCGTCAAACCGCTCGCCCTTCAGAGCCAAAAACCACTGGTCGGGTTTGATCTCACGGGTGTCCGTTGACAAGGAAAAAAACGGTGGCGCGGTACCAATCCAAGAACCTCCTGTCACCTCAGCTGCCAATGCACCATTCAACACATCAACACCCTTCCTCAGAACGGTAGCGAAGCGCTTCGGCGACATGGCTTCGGTCATCAAACGCGATGCGGTGGGTCCCTAAAATTTGGTAATCCTCGTGGCCTTTGCCCGCGACAATCAAGACGTCATGCTGCTTCATCATGCCCACCGCACGACGTATGGCTCGGCCACGCTCGACCTCATGATCAACCTGCGCGAGGGCAGATTCTGGGATCCCATTGAGAATGTCTTGAATGATGGTTTCCGGATCTTCTGTTCGGGGATTGTCACTGGTCACCATGACCCGGTCCGCCAAAGTGGCTGCCACTTGGGCCATGCGTGGACGCTTCGAACGGTCACGGTCACCGCCGCATCCAAACAAAACATGCAGTCGAGCGCCATTGGGAACTGCGGGACGCATGGCGGTAAGCACCTGGCACAACGCATCATCTGTGTGGGCGTAGTCCACGAAAACTTTCACTTCGTCGACTGGGTCTTCCACGGGTTCCAGACGCCCGGGTGGGGCTCGAAGAACTCGCAACGCCGGCAAAATCTGGTCCGGCGTAAGCCCAAGGCCCCGTGCCGCCGCCACACTGCACAACACATTCTGCACGTTGTGTCGACCGGGAAGCGGAACGGTCACCACAGCGCCGTCGAATCCAAGACCGGTGATCGCGATTTCGGTGCCATCAGCATGTTCAGATCGCACTTCGGCGGACAGATCAGCACCGGGGGCAGATTGGGTGCTCACCCGAATCAGATTCTTGGCTCTGGTCGCATCGATCATGATCTCGGCGGCTTGGTCATCAATATTGACGATGGCTGTGCCATCTTCGTCCAACAGTTCAAACAACCTGGCTTTGGCCGCCGCGTAGTTGGCCATGTCATGGTGGTAATCCAGATGGTCACCGGTCAGATTGGTAAAAATCGCCACTGAAAATTGCAACGCATCAACCCGGCGTTGATCCAAAGCATGGGAAGAAACTTCCATCAAACACGCTTTGCATCTGGCATCCACCATGTCGGCCAACAAAGCACTCAACTCTGGAGCAGGCGGAGTGGTCATCGTCGCGGGCTGAATAGCCGGCAACCGGCCCGTCTGATTGCCGACGGTTCCCACCAATCCCGATTCGATTCCGCCGTGTCGCACCAATTGATGAATCAACCAAGTGACCGTGGTCTTTCCATTCGTTCCAGTGACGCCGACCAGATCCAATTCTCGGGTGGGGTGTTCGCACCACGCTTCACACAGATGGGCCAACGCGACCGAAGCATCTTCGGCCAAGATGGTGACCACCCCTTTTCGCGTCTCCACCGCTTCTTCGACCAACAAAGCCGAAGCGCCCGCGGCCAAGACGCTGGGAATGTACTGATGTCCATCGACGTTCTGGCCCCGACGAGCCACAAACAACCAACCTTCCCCGACCTTTCTTGAGTCATCAGTCACCCCTTGGATGACCGGATCATCTCCCGCGGGGAGCTGGATCCCTGGAACCTCTGAAAGCAACCTCGACAAACGCATTCTTGGTGATGCTACGACGGGTTGGTACCGAACGCGAAGTCCCACCGTTCTTCCTGCTTGCGTCCCGAAGGGGTCATCGCCAAACCGACCAGAACACCGATCATGCCCCAAGTGGTGACCAAGCTGGATCCCCCATAACTCACGAGTGGCAAGGTGATTCCAGTGATGGGGAGCAGGCCCAGTGTCATGGAGGCATGCACCAGAGCCTGCGAGACCAACATGGTGGTAATCCCTACCGCAACCAGCCGGCCGAAGGGATGCGTGCACGAACGGGCGATCAGCAATCCCCCAATACCCAAGGCGCCGTACAAGCCTAAGACCACCACTGCACCCAAGGCCCCATGCTGAGCCACCAACACGGCAAACACCATGTCGTTGTGGGCTTCTGGAAGACCAGACAGCCGCACGGCCCGAGCCGCTCCTTCGCGTCCCAGTCCAGTGACGCCTCCAGATGCGGTGGCCAGCAGAGCCTTTGCAGCTTGATACCCAATGTCGTCGTCGTACCTCGGATCACCCCGAAGTTGAGCGGTGTACGCCACGATTCGATCCACTTGGTGCGGCTTCAGAACATGCGACAACCGCGCCTCTCCGGTCTCTGGGGCGAGCAACATGCCCCCGATCACCAACACTGGGATCAAGGCTGCCGGCACAAAGCACATCAACAGATGCCGAATCCGTCCGCCCGCGGCGATCAGCATGGTGACAAAAGCAGGAACAAAGAGCAGGGTGGTGCCGAGATCTGGCTCCACCACAATCAGGCCGCCGGCGATCGCCGTCAGCGCCACTGGACGAAGCAAACCCGACAACCGACGGTGGGCATCGCCGGTATACAGCAGTCGAGCCATCAACAAGCACCACGCCACCCGGGCCAACTCTGAGGGCTGCAAATCAAACACCACCAAACTGATCCACCTGCGAGCGCCGTTTCGAGGGCGAACCAGGGATTCAGGAACCCCGGGCAGCAGCAGCAACACCAAGAGTCCAGCCACCAGCAAACCCAGAATCCCCGCATGCTTCCGCAGAAGATGCAAAGGCACGCATGCTGCAATCGTCGCACCGATCAAGCCCAAGGGCAGAAAGAAAGCTTGCTGCTTCCAGTTGGCCAAACTCCGACCAGCATCACCAACGGTTGCGATGGCTGATAGCCCCAACAACGAAAGGAGGAAAGCCGGAACCAAGACCAACGTCATGGCAAGCCACCTCATGACGTTGGCTCCACAAAAGCGCCGCGACGGGCCAATTCACGCAAGAAGGCCGTGGCCAAGGGTCCAGCCGTCCGACCTCCTGAACCGCCGTATTCAACCACCGACACAAACGAATGGGTTGGCGTTTGTCCTTCGGGACCAATCAAGCCCGCGAACCATGCGTGAGTGCCATCATTTTTTTGCCCTCCCCCGATGGTGATCGGAGGCGCCTCCGCCGTTCCTGTCTTTCCCAAAATCGTGCAGCCGGGGACCTCTTCGATGTCGCGTCCCGTCCCGTACCGTTCAGACAACACGCGACGCAAGCCAACCAAGACGGGATCGATGACCGCATCCGGAAAAGCTTCGCCAACCGGACGTACATTTCCACTGGCCACCAACTCGGGATGAGGCAAGGCTCCGCGGGTTCCTAGTCGGGCGTACGCAATGGCAGCCTGAAGCGGCGAACACACCAAAGCCGATTGTCCGATGGCACTGGACATGGCTTCGGAGACGCGCTGCCCACGGGGTACAGTTGCAGGATCTGGAATTCGGCCGGAGGTCTCACCCAAGAACACCGGGCCTCGATCAAGCTCACGTTGATACAAGAGCCCAACTTCAGGACGTTCACCAAAACCAAACCGACGAAGCCATAAAGCTTCGGTTTCGAGCCCAAGCCGACGCCCCACCTCGTAAAAGTAAATATTGCAACTGTGCGCGAGCGCATCGGAGGCATCAAGTGGACCATGCTCACGCGCGTTTCGGTTTGCGATCCAGCAGCGGAATCGATCGCGTTTGTCGGGGAAAAAATACCCCTGGCAATTGATCTCTTCGCTGGCTTGAACCTTGCCCTCCGACAAACCCGCCACCAGCAAAAAGGGCTTCACAATGGAACCCGGCGCAAGGATGGCTTCGGTGGCCCGGACCACCCCCCCTCGACGCCACATCGGACCATCACCTTCGGTGGCCATTGGACGTCCCGCGGCGACTTGAACGTTGCCCGTGGCCAATTCAACCAAGACCAATGAACCAGCCAACGGCGTCCCCGGGGGCAGAGTCCCTTTCTGGTTGGCCTGGGCTTGGCAAAGACCAAGGGTGGGATCAAGCAACGCTTCGGCCACCGCTTGCCACTCGATGTCCAGATGAAGCCTGATGTCTTGGCCCGGTTGAGGTTCAACAGTCTCTGCTTCCACACCTCCAACGGCGGAGCGTTTTACGAATCCCCAAGAACCCCGCAGGATGGGCTCTTGAGCTGCTTCGATGCCACGAACACCCACCTCATCTCCCACCCGGTATCCCCCAAGAGCATCTTCATTCTGGAGACCAAAGGCACGTTGCTTGATGTGTTCAGCCCCCACGTCCCCAAGTGAACCCAGAAGATCAGATGCACATCCTTCGACGGTGTAGCGGCCCCCAAATCGCTGAAGGGAAGTTGGGAAGCTGCTGTCTGCCAATTCCACTTCGATCGATGCCAGAGGGTACTGACGATCATCGCGCGAACGAACCTCAACGAGATCATCCAAATCGATCTTGACTTCACGAAAGGCGTTCCGCGCTTTTTCGGCCCATTGCTCAAACGCAAATCCCACCCGTTGATCCGTCTGCAACAGTGGGTACGACAATGTGCGCTCACGGACCTGGCCTGGAGACCAGCCAGCCGGCGGGGGTCCAAACTGTTCCTCGTATTTGGAACGTTGTCGCCGCACGAAAGAAGCCTGCGAACGCTCCACTTGGGTCACAATCTCATGGGCTCGCTCGTACAACTCCTCGACCGGCCGCCCATCAGCCTCCGCGAGCCGTCGGTACAAGTCACGACGCCATCGTTCGACACTTGGGAGCACATCGGCCACACGTTGATCACGGAGCGTCTGAGGAAGAGCCCGCCACAACGATCGCCCCGAGGCGCGACGGGCCACCCGCCCCGCGACTGTTCGGGTCCAACCGTCGCTCAACATGGCGTACGGCACCCTGACCTCCCACACCGTGCGCGATTGGGCCAAGATCCGGCCGCGGGCATCCAAAACCCGCCCTCGGCGGGTGGGCAAGAGTTCGATCCGCTGATCGGCTTGGTCCAAAGTGTCACGAGCACTCTCCGTACGCTCGGCAGCAACCACGAACACCCGGAGCAGCAAAACCAGAACGCCCAAGCCACACCCGAATCCGATGAACAGCAGCCTACGGAGGAAAGGCCGGGGGTCGGTGGTGGACTGAGGTGGAGAAATGTTCGACACGAATAGGGAGAGTACTCAGCCAAACGGCCCCCGGCGAATGGCTGGGATCGCTTCGGTCATCCGATCGGGCATGAGGGTTGCCGCCTCAAAAGCCTCTTCAAACCGATGACGATCCCATTCCACCACGCCCAGGCGTTCGGTGTGTTCGTTTTTGATCTGGGCATCCAGCAGGGTGTACCCGGCCTCTCGCAGGCCATGAGACAAATGAACCAACGCAACCTTCGAAGCATCTCGCCCCGCCGGAGGTCGATGGAACATGGATTCACCAAGGAACGCCGATCCAAACGACAAGCCATACAGCCCGCCCACCAATACGCCATCACGCCAAGCTTCCACCGAATGGGCGCGACCAACATTGTGGGCTTCGAGAAGCAACGCTCGTAGGCGAGCGTCCAGCCAAACACTGTCGACCGACTCACCGGACCGGGGCGCCGAACACGACGTGATGGTTTCGGCAAACGCGGTGTTGACCCGAATCTCGAACCTCCGGCTTCGAACCACCCGCCGCAGGCTTTCTGAAACGCGAAGTTTTTCCAACGGTAAGACCGCACGCTGTACCGGGCGGTACCACAGCACGGGACCATTTGGTTCAGCCATAGGAAAAAGGCCCGCCCGGTAGGCCTCCAGAAAAGAGGCGATCGACATCACGAGGCGAAGATGGATTCCACCGAGCCGAGAAGTTCTGGATCAAGATCCAAGTCAGCGGCCGCGGCGTTCTGCTCAAGTTGGGACAACTTGGTCGCGCCCACAATGGTGCTGGTCACTGGGGCAACGCTGTGACACCACGCCAACGCCACTTGGGCGGGCTGGAGTCCATGGTCTCGGCACAGGGCGGTGAACGAACGAACTTTGTCCATGGTGCCGTCGGTCATCAATGGACGGAGCCATTTCCCGAACTCTTCATCCGCACCACGCGAATCTTCAGGCATGCCATCGTCGTATTTTCCAGTGAGCAGGCCCTGGCAAAGCGGCGAAAAATTCACCACCCCCATGCCATTTTTTTCACAAACAGGGAAGCATTCGTCCTCCCAGTGCCGCTGCAAGAGGTTCAACACCGGTTGGTTCGAAACGGGCCGGTGCCACCCATTGGCACGGCAAATGCCGTGTGCATCTTCGATTTGAGCCGCCGTCCATTCCGAAACCCCCCAGTACAAGACTTTGCCTTGGGTGATGAGGTCGTGCATGGCCCAGCAGGTCTCATCGAGCGGGGTGAGCTCGTCGTAACGGTGGCACTGATACAGGTCGATGTGATCGGTCTGCAAACGCTTCAAACTCTTGTGGCACTCGTTGAAGATTTGCTTTCGGGACAATCCACGATCGTTGGCCGTCGGGAACGGATGGTCCGACAGTGGCCAGAACAATTTGGTGGCCAACACGTAGGTCTCTCGCGGGAAGGGAGACAACGCCTCGCCTACCGCCAACTCCGCGTCACCGCCGTGGTACTGGTTGGCGGTGTCGTAAAAGTTGATGCCCAGCTCCCAAGCCTTGCGGTGGAGATCGTTGCATTGATCTTGCTCTTTGGTGGTGAAGATCAGCCAAGATCCCAGACCCACGCGGGAAAGCACCAGTCCGGTATCGCCAAGATGGTCGTATCGCATCGAAAATCAACCTGTCAAAGTGGAGACGTTGAGGTAAGAAAGCACGGCTTTCGGAATGTTCATCAGGGCGTCGCCAGCGACCACGCCTGAAGCCACCGCAAAAGCCAGCCCGGCATGCTGCTCGGGCGACCGTCGCTTCCAGATTCCGAACACCACACAGCCCAAGAAAATCGCAACGCTGTAGTAGGCCGGCACGATGAACGCAATCCCCATGGCCAAACCACTGGGAACCAATCCACGCTGGGCTTCGGGCAGGATCTTTTTCACAACGGGAAGAAGCAAGCCAACAATGCCAGCAATGGCCACCGCCACTCCGGCCCCTTGCGGCAGAGCTTCAAAACCCTTGGCCAACAACTCACTCATCGCCTTCCACGCGTGAGCGGCGGGTGCGGGGGCATTCACTTCATCAAAGCCAATGTCATAGACGTTGGAGTACAGGGTGTAGACCCCAGTGGCAATTGGGATCCCTGAAATGATGCCCAAGCATTGGGCAATGAACTGCTTTCGTGGCGCGGCCCCGAGCATGCGACCTGTTTTGAGGTCTTGCATCATGTCACCAGCTTGCGACGCCCCCGCTGAAGTAATTCCCGCGGCCATCAAGTTGGTGGTGGTGCTTCCGGGAGCAAGCGCGCCAAAGGTCAGTTGGGTCACTTTGCCCATACCTCCGATGGGATTGATGTCGGTTTCCCCGGTTGACCGGACGGCAATCATGGCGAGAATCCAAGACATGGCCACCGCCACCAGCGTCATCCAAACGGGGATGTCAAAGACCGACTTCGAGACGAACGCCGCCAAAGCAGCACCGGCAAGCAGGCCTCCCATCCACCACAGGGTGGGAATTTGATCTTTGGGATCTTCCATGTCGGAGACTTCGTTTGCCGAGGATCCGCCAGTGAAGGTTCTGAGGATGGATTTCCACGACAACGCGAGATTGCCAAAGGCATCCATCACCATCAAAGCAACTCCGGGCCACAGCAACCAGCCTCGAGGACCATCGGCGTAACTCATGACTTCGCCTGCGGCGAGTCCGGATGATTTTGCCCAAGGCCCCACCAAGCCCCAAGCCACCACTGCGCCGACCAGCATGGAGGCACCAACTCGCATCCCAACCAATCCGCCAACGCCGAAGAAGACCGGAGAGAGATACAGCTTAAAAGTCCAAGTGGCCAAAAGGCCCAGAACGCCAAACTTCAAAGGTGGAGATTCCATCTGTGGAATGAAGTACGCCCCCAAAGCAAAGAGACCTGAAGCAACCCCAAACTTCAACAGAACCTTGGCTTGGCGAACGGCCTCCGCGCCATCGGCATGCATGGATTGGATGGTGTTGGCAGTTGCGGTACCGGTAGGGAAGCGTAATTTTTCCAGCACCACCATTTGGTTGCGCAACGGGACGGCATAAAACACGCCCAAAAAGCCGACCGCGGTTCCCCAGAGCACCAACTGGCCCCAGCTGAGTTCGGTTCCCAACATGGCCAAGGCAGGAATCGCGGACAACAAGCCGGCGGTGGAGGCCATGGAGCCACACGCACTGCCTGCGGTTTGGGCGATATTGGTCTCCAGCACGGAAAGTCTTTTGAAGGGCATCCAAAAGGTGTACCCCAAGATTGCGGCAATCAGGGAGCCCCCAAGAGACCAGCCAATCTTGAGTCCCAGTGAGATGTTCATGGCCGCCACCACGGCACCGAGGATGCACCCGGTGAGCACCGCTCGGAAGCTCAGTTGAGCTTCACCAGCTTCGGCCTCATAAATACGATCGGCGTTGGTTGGCTTGTCCATGGTTCCTCCTGAGGGTTGAAGCCTACCACCACCCGCACATGAGCCGAAACCCGTACCCTTTCGACCATGAAACACGGATGGCTGAATTGGACGATCATCGCTGCATTGGTTCTGGGAACCCTTTTTGGTGAACTGGTGCTGTACGCCGGAGCCGAAGCCATTGGCCCCGACCACTGGACCAGAGTGGCCGGGGAGTACGTCCTGATTCGGCCGCTCAAAATGCTGATCATTCCCTTGATCTTGTTCAGCGTGGTCAGCGGCGTGTGCTCGATTGGAGACCCTTCGCGCCTCGGACTGGTGGGCGGGGCCACGGTCTTCTACTACTTGGCCACGATGGCCATCGCTGTCACGATCGGGGCCACCTTGGTCACCCTGATTCAACCAGGTGATCTTGATGCCGAGACCGCCGCCAACCTGACGGGACAAGCCGAAGCCCAATACCAAGGCTCGAGTGCGGCCACCCGGATCGAAGCGGCCAACGAAGGCGACAAAGACTCCCTAGGTGGCGCGTGGAAAAACATTCTGGATCAATTGATCCCCACCAGTGCTTTTGGGGAAATGAGCAAAGGCAACCCGCTCAGCGTCATTGTCGTCAGCTTGTTGTTGGGTATTGCCTTGGCGATGGGCGGGGACAAGGCCAAGCCCGCACGAGATTTTTTCACGTCGATGTTCGACACGCTCATGCGGATCGTCGGCTGGGTCATCATGCTGACCCCGATCGGGGTGTTCTTCTTGATGGCATGGACGGTGGGATCCATCGGACTGGCCAACCTCACGGGACCATTGGCCCTCTACGTGGGGACCGTGCTGTCAGGACTGCTGACCCACGCCCTGATCGTCCTGCCCATCATCTTGTTCATTTTTGGCCGAACCAATCCGTTCCAATATTTGGTGCAAGTTCGCCGGGCCCTGATGACCGCATTTGCCACTGACTCGTCCAGTGCGACCATGCCCGTCACCTTGACGGAAACGGTGGAATCTGGCGGCTGCTCCAAAAAGGCAAGCAACTTCGTCATCCCCCTTGGTGCGACCGTCAACATGGATGGAACCGCACTTTACGAAGCGGTGGCCACGGTCTTCCTGTTCCAGGTCTTTGGCATCGACTTGTCTATGGGTGATCTCGTGATTGTGGTGATCACTGCCACATTGGCCGCGGTGGGCGCTGCGGGCATCCCGGGCGCGGGCTTGGTCACCATGGTCATAGTGATCGGCGCGGTCAACACATCGCTCGCGGGACGAGGCGTTGAACCACTGCCGCTCTATGCCATTGGAATCATTCTGGGAATCGACCGGATCGTGGACATGTGCCGGACCACCGTCAACGTTTGGGGCGACGCGGTAGGGGCAAAAATCATGACCCGAGTTGCTCCGGACGAGTAATCAAAAAAAATGAAAACTCAACCGCCAGATTTCAGATGATTGCGAAGCTGGGTGGCTTGAAGCTGGCACTCTTGGCCCTTCGCTTTCACTTCCGTAATCGAGAGTGGGGACGAATCCTCGTAGTAAGAGCAAAGTTCGAGAGTGTCTCGAATAAAGTCAAGATCATTGATCAAGCCTGAATACAGGTTCAGAGACTTCTGGCCGTACTCTATTTTTCGTTGATAACCAGCCTGGGTCGATGCGGACTGGCTTTCTGCACTGGAGGCCAACCCACGAGCCTCCCTTTGACGTCGCGGCACCGTGCCCCAAATCTGCACCGCCCTAGGCAGATCTTTCGTGTAGTCATCAAACCGTTGATGAGCGTCACGCATGGCTTTGCTAATCGAAGATTGGTTCCCTGGCTTTTTGAGTGGTCCGGTCTTACCAAGCGCCTTCAAAGTCGCCTCGAGAGATTGGGTTTGAATCAAAAGCCAATCTGAACGCTTCGCCTCTTGCCAAGTTTGAAAAGGGCGTCGCGCCGAAGAGGTATTTTGGACCGTCTTGTAAACCCTGGCACCACTTTGATCGAGTTGCTCAAACAAAACCAAATCAAATGCGTCAGGAGAAACGCCGCACAGGGTTGTACCTGAGGCAACGACCCCAACAACTTCGCGTTCGGCCTGCAAGGCACGGACCACTGCTTCAATGTCTTGGACCTTCTTTGAAGTCGGATTTCCGAGCATCAGGTCGACAACCACAACCGGATACCGGTCTGGTTGTGGCAACCGATCGATCAAAGTACGCAATACATCCGGCTGAATTTGCTTGCCAAGATCACCATGAAAGGGCAGGTGGGCAAAATGACTGTTTGGAGCAAAAGAACTCGAGGCAACGGACTGGTCGGACGAGGAGTTCTTCTTCGAGGATGACCCTGGAGAAGACTGGCCCACCACCTCGAGACTCACGACATGCGACAAATCCACAACCGCGCGATTCCCGTCTATGTTTAGCAACAGGCACCCAACCTCATCAAGAGAATCCAGATGAGACAACGAGCCTTCGCATTGGAATTGCTGATCAATCGCAGGATGCTTCCAGACCAATTTGACGATCTGACCCGGCTTGATTTTTGAAAGAGCTTCGCGAATGCCGCCTTGAGCCGTTGATGTGTCAGACAGATTTGATTTCCGACTGGATAAAATCTCAATGGAATGAACGGCCTCGAGCTGGACGATCTCCCTTTTGCCGTCCGGCAACTGGAGAAGCAGATAAGAATCCGCAAGCGAAGTCTTCGACGGGTCCAAATTCACAATGGAGCCCTTGCTTGACTTGGGAGATCTCCGGCCCGGCCGAGTCCATGAGACTTCAACAAGGTCATCTGACGTCACGTAGACCGAGCGTCCTGACTCTGGGATCAAAACGCGAACCTTGTCGGCTGTGATTAATGAAAACAGGGCAACCAATACTGTTGAAAGTTGAATCACTCAATCCTCCCGGAACATTCGTGTATTACTCTCGGCCGGCCAGCCACCTTTCGGCATCCATCGCTGCTTGACACCCCATGCCGGCGGCGGTGATCGCCTGTCGGTACACGCTGTCCGCAACATCACCAGCTGCAAAGACACCTTCAAGGTTCGTTTCGCTGCCTCGATTGTTGAGGTGGATGTAGCCAGAGTCATCGAAAGTCAAACCCGAGCCTTCGAGGAACTTGGTGGCCGGTGTGTGACCAATTGCCACGAACAAACCGGTCACGGGAAGTTCTTCGGTGCCGCCGGCGACGGTGTCTGCAAGGACCAGCCCTGAAATCTTGTCTTCACCTAACACATCGACGACTTGGCGGTTCCAGTGCATTTCCACGTTGGGCAGACCCAGTGTGCGTTCCTGCATGGCCTTGGAGGCACGAAGGCTGTCTCGCCGGTGAATCACATGCACGGTGCTGGCAAACTTGGCGAGGTAGTGCGCCTCCTCCATCGCAGTGTCTCCCCCACCGACGACGGCCACAGGCTGATCGCGGAACATGGGCAAGGCTCCATCGCAGACCGCACAGGCGGAGACCCCGCCCCCGCTGGTGGCCAGACGCATTTCGTTGTCGAGACCCAGCCAGTTCGCGGTTGCCCCAGTGGAAATGATCACTGACTCCGCATCCACCACGTCCCCATTGGAAAGGGTCAACCGGTGGGGCGGGCCTGAAAAATCACAAGCATCCACGTCAGCATCCAGGACTCGAGCGCCGAAGCGTTCTGCTTGCTCCCGGAACTTCTGCATCATGTCAGGCCCAGTCACCCCTTCAGGAAAACCGGGATAGTTCTCGACATCGGTAGTCAACATCAGCTGCCCCCCGGGAAGAACGATGCTGGGTTGGGTTTTGGGAACCCCGATGATGCAGAGGGGATTCAAACTGGCCCGGGCGGCGTAGATCGCCGCCGTCCATCCAGCGGGCCCCGATCCAATGATGACGACTTGTTCTGAAGTACTCATGATGCAGGTTCAGTCTCGAAGATCTTGTTCTCGTTCCAACATGCGCAAGGGAGGCCACAACACGATGTCGCCCTCAATGCCGTTGTCGGTGTGGGTTTTGGCGTCCCCGTCCAAAGTGTCAACACCCAAGGAGTAAATGACCGGCAAACCACTGTCGATCACAACCTCACCACGGTGACCGTTGATACGCAGTCGATTGGGTTTCCAGTACTTGATGACTTTGGATTCGATCGAGAAAGGATCCACCACACTCAAACGGCGGGTGTTGGATCGAGCACTGCGAATGTCAGCAGGCCACCGACCATCTTTCTTGTACTGAGCACATACGGCCAATGCCGCACAGGTGCCATTGACCTCGACCAACAACCTATTGCGGGCTTCGAACAACGGACGAATCTCAGGGACGATCTTCAGCACCGCGGCGTAGCGGGTGGAGTTCATCCGTTCAGACTCGGGGGGCTGGGCACTCAAAATCGGGTCGTAGGCCTGAATTCGCCAACGCCGCCACCAATCGTCATAGACATCGTCGAGTTTCTGGGCCGTCAATTCTTCGGGCTTGTGCTGACGAGCAACCCATCGCCAGTATCCAGCGTTGCGAACCCGACCAAAGCTCTTCGCATCAGCATCGCGATCGGTGAAGAACTCCAAGAACGCTTTCGCATCAGGCTGACCACGACGAGAGAACAACCGATCAAGGCGCACTTTCGCGAGTTCTTTGTCTCCCTCAGCCATCAAAAGGTTGTTCCGATCGACCTTGAGTTGAGGCAGAATGGAGCGAGCAATATTTTTGAGACCATCCGGATCAACCTCATTCCGCTTCCACCAAGCGATTTCTCGGGTGACCTGCAGGGCCACCGACATGGAGTTGATGGCGTTGAATTGCTCGTCAATAAATTCTCGTGTGCAACACTGACGCAGCCATTGCACCAAGGCAGTTTGCAAATCAATGCCAGACATGACGTCACCGGCTTCGGCCCGTCGCCATGCCTCAGCGCTGACGCAAGTGGTGACCCAGTTGAGATTGTCAATCCAAGGAAACTCGGTTTTCATGGGATCGCCAGCCGGAGCAGGCTGCGCCAGAATGCCCGCCTCCACAAATGCTTCGTCGGCTTCCGACAGATCGCCATAAGGCAACCCGAGGGTGGCGCGATCGCGTGCGGCCAAGATGGCTTCGAAAAGGTCCGAATTGGATTCAGCCCAGTCGCGGACCTCAGACCAGCCTTCCATGCCGGGCCACACCGTGCTCATGTTGAACGTGGCCCCGATCTTCATCGGAGCCTGGGGTGCATCGAGGATGGTGCCGAATACCTCCCGCCAACTCTTGATGTCATCTGTGCCTTGTGCGGCACTGGTGGCATTCAGTTCACGGATCAAGTCGTCAACGTCATCTGCCATCGTGTGTCCGACGGCGGTGATGGTGGTCAAGACGATTCCAAACAATTTCGACATCCCAGAGCTCCTGTGGCGCGGTCAAAAAGGGCCTTCACGGCGAAAGAGCCATGCTAACAGGACCTCTCTGGTACTGGGGTTGTGTCTGCCGGACCGCATGGCGACAATAATGGTTCATGCCTGCCACCCCCATCGCCCCCGCCGAACGGACCAAGAACATCAAATATGCGGTTCGAGATGTCTTGGCCCTTGCTGACCAGGCAAAAGCCCGTGGGCTTGATCTTCTGCACCTCAATATTGGTGACCCCAATATTTACGGATTTTCCCCGCCGGCCGCCGTGGCTGAATCGGCCATTCGAGCCATCCAGGACAATCTGAACGGATACGCCCCTTCTGATGGCACCACGGCCGCTCTTTCTGCCATTCGCGAGGACGCAGAGGCCCGAGGGGTCAAAGCCATTCAGCACATTGCGATCACCAGCGGCTGTTCAGAGGCCATTGAAATCGCCCTCTCCGCGTTGGTGAATGCTGGTGATCGAGTCTTGGTGCCCGCTCCGGGATATCCGCTCTACACCGCCATCTTGGCCAAACTCGATG
Organism: Phycisphaera sp. TMED24; assembly: GCA_002168105.2. Taxonomy (GTDB): domain Bacteria; phylum Planctomycetota; class Phycisphaerae; order Phycisphaerales; family SM1A02; genus UBA8653. The sequence continues at coordinate 99,839 of NHCD02000037.1, read as the reverse complement.
CAGTGGCCGTCCCCTACCACCTGGACGAATCCAACGATTGGCAACCTGATGTGGACGAAATCACCAGTCTGCTTTCGACACCAGCCAAAGCCTTGGTGCTCATCAACCCCAACAATCCCACCGGCTCGGTGACCCCTCGAGGGGTGCTCGAACACATCGTTGCTGCTTGCAAAGCGGCGGGCACTGTGCTGTTTGCCGACGAAATCTACGACCAACTTGTGCTCACCGGAGAAACCCCACCACCGATCGGATCGATTGATGCCGAGGTCCCCGTGGTGACGTTCAACGGGTTGTCCAAAGCGTACGTGGCACCGGGTTGGCGCATTGGCTGGGCCATCGTCTCTGGACCCAAAGAGATTGTGGGCGACTGGTGCGAAGCCATGGCGAAAATGGAACGGGCTCGCCTCTCGGCCAACCACCCCCTGCAACATGCCATCCCGTCGGCACTGCAACAACAACATCCCGAAATCGAAGCGATGCGAGAAGCCTTGCGGACCCGCGGCCAATTGATCTCAGATCGACTGAACGCCATTCCCGGGATCTCCAGCGTGGCTCCCAAGGGCGCCTTCTACGCTTTCCCCTCTATCAACTTGGGGGTGGACGATCGAACCTTCTGCGCAAAAGTTATCCAAGAAACGGGAGCCATCATTGTGCCCGGCTCTGGTTTTGGTCAAAAGCAAGGAACCGAACACTTCCGCGTCGTCTTTTTGCCCAACGAGGACATTTTGTCCCGGGCCTGCGACGGCATCGCCGCCATCGCCGCCCACTTCAAATCGCAAGGAGCCTGAGTGGAACCTCCACCCATCCATTTAGACAACGCCGCCACCAGCCATCCCAAACCTCCGGGCGTGGCCGAAGCTGTTGCGAGGCACCTGACCGAAATTGGAGCCTCCCCAGGTCGAGGTGGTTATGTCGGGACCGTGCAAAGCCAAGCGGTAGTGGACCGCCTTCGGTCTCGTCTACGCCGGCTGTGCAACGCCCCCGGAAGCGACGAACGGATGCTGTTTACCTTGAATGGCACCGACGCGCTCAACTTGGCCATTCGCGGCCTGGCCATGCCCAAACTCCTCCGTGGTGAACCAGTCCGAGTGGTGGCCACGGATTTGGAACACAACAGCGTGATTCGTCCATTTCGAACCCTCGAAACGCTCGGTGCGGAGGTGGTGTTCGTCCCGTTGGATCCTCACACGGGTGCGGCCAATCCAAATCAGTTTGCCGAAGCTCTTGGTCCTGAGACCACCCTTTGTGCTGCGATCCACGGCTCCAATGTCACCGGCGCGGTGCAACCACTTGCTGAATTTGGTGCCGCGGCAAAAGCCAATCACGTTCCGTTTTTGGTTGATGCCTCCCAGACATTAGGACGCATTCCCGTTGACGTCGAAGCGATGCAGATCGACATGCTGGCATTTTCAGGACACAAGTACTTGCTTGGCCCACTGGGCACGGGAGGACTTTGGGTTCGTGATCACCTCAACCTCATGCCATTGCGCGACGGCGGGACGGGCAGTATGAGCGAATTGGAATCCCAACCCGAATGCTGGCCAGATCGATTCGAGCCCGGGTCCCACAACACCACGGGGCTTTTTGGTTTGGATGCTGCTCTGGAATGGATCGAGACGCAATCCATAGAGACCCTGGCAACGCGTGAACGGGATTTGCATCTCAAAATGGCCAACTGCATCGAAGCCACCCCAGGACTTCACCGGTTGGGCCCCAAGGCTCCGACGTTGGGCACGTTTGCGTTGCAACATGACGAGTATGACTCGGCGACCTTCGCTGCCATTTTGGACAGCCAATTCCACTTGCACCTTCGAGCTGGTTTGCACTGTGCGCCGCGAATCCACCGCCAACTCAACTCCGACACGACTGGCGGCGCGGTCCGACTGAGTCTGGGCGCTACCACGCCGCTCGATGCTGTTGATCGCCTCGCCGAAGCCCTTCAAGCCATCAGCAAGCAGGAGCTTGGCGTCTGATGCGTGCGAAGGACCATTTGGCCCAGTCCCATGCGGCACTGGAAGTCTTGGACCACGAAGCCATCGACCGGGCCGGTACGACCTTGGTCGAAGCCTTGGACCAAGGCGGTGTGATTTACACTTGTGGGAATGGTGGGTCGGCCGCCGAGGCCCTTCACCTGGTCGAAGAAGTAATCGGGTGCTACGGCAACCGGGCACGTCCTGCTCGAGCGGCAGTGTGTTTGAATGCCGACCCCACCACCCTGACCTGCATCGCCAATGAATTCGGCTACGAAAACGTCTTTTCACGACAACTCGAAGCGCTCGGCCGGCCAGAAGATGTTTTGATCGTGTTGAGCACCAGCGGGGAAAGCCGAAACATCATCAAAGCCTTGCAAGTTGCTCGTAAAACTGGAACCCAAACCATAGGCTTGCTGGGCCGTGGCGGATCGGCCGCCGAACTGTGTGATGCGGCTTTGCTGGTCCCAGTCGACCAAACCGCCGCCATTCAGGAAGCGCACCTTGCCATGGTGCATTGTTTGTGTGCCGCCATTGAACACCACACGCCCATCCCAGGAGATCACGCATGACATCGCCAAACTCATCAAAAGCGCGGGCACTTTTTCCACACGTGATCATTCCCGCCTGGCTGGCCTTGGGGGCGACGTTCAAGATGGTCGAATCCGACGCACGCCTGCTGCCCAAAAGTGTGTTGGAAACTTTGGGGAGTCTCGGACTTACCGAAGGGAACTTGCTCTCGTACTCCTTGGCGGGGATGGTGGGCATTGAATTCCTCCTGGCGGGATTGATGTTTGCCCGCTCCACGTACGCACGACCTGCCGCGGCAGCAATTCTTGGTCTGTTCTGCCTGATTTTGGGCGTTGAACTTGCGGGTGGTGCCGATTCATGTGGCTGCTTGGGGGCATGGAGCCCACACCCTGCCGTCATGCTTGGCATCGACGGCGGCTTGTTGGTGGGACTCCTCTTGACATGGCGTCGCGCGGGATGCACCACCAACGAAGGCGTCGCCTGGGGCATCGGAGTGGCGTGGGCCGCAGCCACCGCCGGAGTGGTCGTCGTGCAAACCACTCGGACTGGCCCGGAAGCTGGGACACCAAACGAGACGACGGCCGTTTCTGAAGAAACCGGTAACAACGACAACAGCGAGAGCAATGACCTTGTCCCCGCGCAAGCCGCGGAACCTCCGCCTCCCGCCAACTGGTATTGCACCGATTTCGATGCCTACGTCGGACAACAATGGCAGGACCTTGCGTTGTTCCGCTGGTGCTCGATCCGTCCCGACGAATCAACCACACACATCGTCTTTTACTCCAGAAACTGTGACCATTGCGAGGAGATGTTCCACTTCGATTTCGCTGGTCGCGACGACTTAACCTCAGGCATCTTGGCCGTGGAGATTCCGGACGCCGACACCGAGATTGCCGCTGACGGATCTTTGGTCCGAAACGGAAGCGAATGGCCTCTTCCTGAGACCGCCTGCACTTTCGCCCGCCTTCCCAATGGGACAAATTGGATCATCACCGCTCCGCTGGTAGTTGGGCTGAACAACGGGACCATCACCTGCATCAACGAGGGTGACCACGCCCCCTGTATGGAATTGGAATGATCACGGCCTTCTTGCTCAACCTGCTTCTTTGTTCCATGGTCGATGGCAGCGAACCTCCGAGCGCAACCGCCAATGGAGGGTCGCCAGTCATCGTGGTGCACTTGGATGGGCGCCGCTTTGTCGGCTTCCTCTCAGATTCGGATGCAGACCCCCTTTCGGTGCTTCTGCTCGACAGCACCACCACAACAGTGCCCAAACGAATGGTTGACACCCTTCGGGTGTTGAAGGGCGCGATGCCCGAACCGAAGCCCTGCGTGGTGCTGCTTAAAGACGGCTCCCAGCGTCGCGGTATGCTGCTGGAAGATGGATTCGAAGGGGTCAGACTTCAGGTTGGTCCCCGAACCGAGCGCATCGAATTGACCAACGTCGTCGGCGTCAGATGGCGTCCCACCGTAGCCCAAGAAATTGAAGCCCGAAAGGCCACCATCCGCTCGAGTGATCCGGCCGAGATGGCTCGTTTCATCCGATGGCTGATCATGGAAGGTCATGTGGAACAGGCTGCAGACGAAATCGAGCAGTACGCCAAGGATTTTCCCAAAGCAAGCGAGACCACCAAGCAGTTGCAAAAATTGCTGGCCGCGCGGCCTCAACTCGATGAGCAAGCCCCCAAGCGTTCTTCGAAACCGCGACGTCCCGCCTTGCCCAACGGCGCGTTGACACCCACCGAAGTCAATCGAATTCGGATCTGGGAATATGACTTTGAGAACCCATCACCAGTTCGGATTCCTGGTGAACTTCGCCGAACTTTCCACGCCCGACACCTCGGCAAGAGTGGTTTTCCCAATCTCAAAACCCTCCGGCGTCTGCCCGATCACGAGTTCCTTCGGCTGTTGTGCGAGATGAAAGACCGGGACCTGTACGACGAAGTGCAAATCACCGTGGATCCGCCGGCACTGGATCGATTTCGCCGGACCATCCACGACCGCTGGCTGCTTCCAAAGTGTGGATCTTGCCACACTCGAGAATCATCGCCCGGAGGATTTGGTCTCGAAACGCAAGATGCCAACAAGCCTGAGGTCCGGATGCTCAACCTCTTGCTTCTTGAGCAAGCTGCCACCAGCGATGGAACCCCGCTTCTGAACTGGAGAAATCCTGCTGAATCGAGGTTGCTGGATCTGGGGAAGGATCCACGAGCCGCCAAATACCCGCACCCCGAAGTGGAGGGATACACCCCTGTTTTCCACCGCGGACGTGAAACTTGGGTGACCAATGTGATCGAATGGCTGGAAATGATGTACCGCCCAAGGCCAAATCTTGCCTCAGAATTGAACATCCAGTGGCCCAGAAATCCTCCCAAATCAGTCGAATCTGAGGGGGCCAAGAGCGCTGCCTCTCCCTCCTGAGCCGGTACACTGGCCCTTTCCCCCCGAGACCGGCCCAACGCCGGAGGAGACGGATGCCATGGCCTTGAATTCTTCACGACGCCCATTCGCTTTTGCCCTCACTGCATGCGCCTCAATGCTGGTGCTGATCGGCTGTGAAGACGAATCCTCGATTCGCCGAGCAGAAGCCCAAGACAAAATTGAATCCGGCGCTCGCGAGTTGGCCGCACTGTCTTGGCAGGGAGATGCAGACGCCTACCGCTCACTGGCCAACCAGCTTGGAAGTCTCCGGGCCACCAACGGACAGAACAAAGCTGCTCGGGCCATTGCCATGGAAGCTCGCCTGGCCGCTGCAGACACGGAATACGGGGCACTCGAAGCGATGGCCTTCGAGGTCGAAGGACTGAGGAGTCAAATTCGCGATCAAGCTCGACTCGCCTCGGCGTTCCGAGCGGTCGCCGCCTCACCCACCAAGAGGATGCTGCGTGATGCCTCTGAGGCTGCGAGCAACCAACGCAACGACAAAGCCGAAGCCTACGAATCAGCTCGACGCAAGGTGGAGTCTTTGCAAGAACCTGTTGAAGCCTCGGATGTCAAAATCACCGAACGACTTGAGCAGATCAGCGGCATGCGGGTCGAGTCGGCACGACTGCGTGGTGAAGCTCGCCGAATGGAAGCTCAAGCCGCCCTCGCACGCATCGAAGAGGCTCGAAAAGTTGATGCCGAAGCCGACATCTTGGAAATGGAAGCCAATCGGCTGACCGCTGAACGCGACTTCTTGCTTGAATCGAAGGTTCGGATTGGTGACGCCCGCAGAGATGGCGCTGAGCAACAAGCGGCCAATGCAGAGTCACTGGCTCGCGGAATCTCTGATTTCCAAAGCGCACGACAAGAGGATTTGGGCGTAGCTGCACAAGAGGCGACCAGCATCGAACGTGACATCCGCGAACTCCTCAGCCAGCTGGCTGAACTCCGGCAAGCCATTGGGCAAAAGTTGGAATCCGCCCAGCAGGATCTGGATGCCGCCCGGGACCTCGCCAACGCTGCTGGAGCGAGCGGAGCGGATCAAATCCGCCTCTCCGCCACCCAAGGCCGTCTGGACGCCTTGGCTGGGGCCATGGTTGAACGGGACCTCGCCCTCGATTTGGAGTTGTCCCCGCTTGGCTTTGACCCCGTTGGGAACGTCGACGACGCCAACCAGGCTCGAAACAGTTCGCGAGAGGCGTTTAAAGCCGCCCGAGATGCCTTGGCCATGCAAGACACCAACGCTGCAGCAATCTACAACGACGCGGTCGTCGCACTTGGCGGTCAAAGCACCGTCCAGCGGACAGCAATGCGGGGGCAAGGCGCCGACCTGATCCCCACCGGAGGGTTCGGTTCAGCAGAAGCTCTCGTGGCCGCGGCCAATGAAGCGGCAAAGAGCGAAGATTACGCTGCGATGTTGGCCATGACGTTGGTCGACGAAGAAGCCAAGCCATTCATGGAAGCCATGGTGAATTTGGCACCAGCCATGAAGCGGCTGGAGCAAGTTGTGACCGACAACATTCCTGATGCAGACCTTGAAGCCATGATGGGTGGCATGGGAGGCGGAATGGGTGGCGGCATGGACGGACTGGACATGTCCATGGACGGCATGCTGGAACTGATGCAGTCGGATGACACGCAAGCCTTGGCGATCAACGACACCACCGGTGAAGAGATCAAGCTGGTCAACACCGAAAATGGTTGGCTTATGGATGAACGGACGCCAAACGCTGAAGAAGACCCTGAAGCAGCCATGGAGGCCGAAATGGGCCGAGCCATGATGGGCATGATGACGGGGATCCTCTCCGCCGTTGGTCCCTCGCTTGAGGAACTTGCCGACCGCGTCGAAGCGGGGGAAATCACCTCCGAAGCAGAACTCCAAGCCGCGGCTCAGCAGATGATGATGAAGATGATGGGTGGCATGGGTGGCCCCGGCGGATTCCCTGGCTGAAGGTTCTTCAGAACTGGCCGAGACCAGTTGCTATCCCAATCGCATCCGGCACACCCGAACGGTTTCTCGTAAGACCTCGGAAGCAGTTGCACTTTGCTCAATGGCGTGTATTTGCTCGAGCAACGTTGATTTGGCCTCCAAGTCCCCTTGGCAAACTTGATTGGTGAGAAGGATCAACGCGTTCCGTTTGAGGGCGTCGTATTTGACACGCTTGAGCGCGGAGCCTTGGAAAGCGGCTCGGCGGTCCTCTTCAGACCAACCCAAAACCTCGAGCAGATCAAATCCTTGACGACCTGGCTTTAAGGCTTCGGCATGCGAGGTGTTGGCACGAGCGGTCGTCGGCTGATTGTGGGGACATACTTCCTGACAGATGTCGCACCCAGCGAGCCAGTCACCGAGAGCCTCGTGAAGCTCCGACGGAATGGCGGAGCGGTGTTCCAAGGTCAAATAGGAAATGCACCGTCGAGCATCGACTTTCCAAGGTTCAATGGCGTCCGTCGGACAGGCTTCAATACAACGTGTGCACGTGCCACATGGGTCTTCACCGAGCGGCGCATCCATCTCGAAAGGCACTGTGGTCAACAGCACGCCAAGCACTGCCCAAGAGCCCTTCGAAGGCTCAATCAACAATGTGTGCTTGCCGACCCGGCCCAGACCTGCACCACTGGCAAGGTCACGTTCCAGAAGCGGCACGGTATCCACGCAAGCGCGGAAGGCCCCTTCAGGGAAGACGGAAGACAGCCGCTCCGCGAGTTGCTGCAAACGCTTCAGAGTGTGGAGGTGGTAGTCCTTCCCGCGTGCGTACCGGGCCACCCGACCGAACCGTGGAGGAACTTCTTCAGACGCAGACCCGGGGTACCGATCCAATATGCAGATCGCGCGGATGGCCCCGGGGAGTACAAGGTTGGGATCAGCGGCAACGTCCTGGTGCGATTCCATCCATGCCATCTCTCCATGACATCCTGCTTTGATCCAGGCCTGATGCACTTCTGGGCGCTTGGGAATTGAAGGCCCAATGCCAACCGAACCGAATCCCAGTTCAAGGGCAATTGATCGCACCTGATCGCTGTTCACTCAAGACGCTCCAATTTGGCGTACTCCAAAATGATGGTCTTGACCCCGTCGTATCGAAAATCAATACGGGCGGTTGTGCCCGTAGGACGTGGCATGATGGCTTCCACCCGCCCTACCCCAAACTGTTCGTGTTCTACAAGGCAACCCACCGGAAAGAGACTGGCGAGACGACGACCACTGGGGCCACGTCGTCCCCCAAGAGGTGAGGGTGAGCTGCCCTGCAAAAAAGAGTCGACCGATGCGTTTTCGTTGGCCTCCCAACGTTCGACCAGTTCTTCAGGAATTTCAGACAAGAACTGACTTTCGATGGTGCGTTCACGGAAGCCACGGACCGGTCTTGATTTTGCACTTGTGAGGGTGAGGTTCTTTTTGGCTCGGGTCATGCCAACAAACAAAAGACGCCGCTCTTCTTCGATGGCTTCAGTATCCCCGATCGACCGCTGATGGGGCAGAAGGCTTTCTTCACATCCTGCCACCACCACTTCTTCAAACTCAAGTCCTTTTGAGGCGTGCAGAGACATCAAGGTCAAGACGCCACGGGTGGGATCCACCTGATCGGAGTCGGCCACCAGACTGATGGACTCCAACCAGCCAAAAAGATGCGCCTCAAGCGTCTGCACATCGTGTTCAAAAGTTGGCTCAGCATCCGCTGCCAAGCCTGGCAATTCGGAAACCACTCCAGGGAAATCTGCCGCCGCGGAGACCAACTCATCAAGATTTTCTACGCGGTCGTGGTCCTCTTCCGTTCCGCCGCGTGCGTAATGGGCGGCCAAACCAGATTCATCGATGACACGCTGCACGGCGTCAGAGAGGTCGCGGGAAAGCGCTTCGATCACCCCCGCCTGGCCCAAGATCGATCGCCACCCCTGAACCATATCGACGAAAGATTCAATTGCTTTGGCGGCCCGGGCGGAGACTCCTTCGATTCTCGAGGGAGACTGCATGACCTCCCACACCGATTGATTGGACGCTCGAGCCTCACCGATGACCCGGGACCAACTGGTGGCCCCGATCCCACGGGGCGGCATGTTGACCACACGCTCAAGAGCGACTTCATCACGTGGATTGGCCAACAACCTCAGGTAACCAACCGCATCACGAACTTCTTTCCGTTCAAAGAACGAAGTCCCCTTGGCCACGATGTAAGGCACGCCTTCGCGACGAAGCACTTCTTCAAAAACACGAGAAAGTGCGTTCATCCGGTACAACACCGCCATTTCGGACCAAGGGGTTCCTGACCGTTCCACCTCTTTCAAGTGGTCAACAACATCTTGCGCCTCACCACGCTCATCTTCGGAGCGGCGAATTTGAACTCGGTCACCAGTGTCGTTGGCCGCCACCAGATTTTTGGGCTTGCGCTGCTCGTTGTGCCGTATGAGCGCATCAGCGGCGGAGACAATGGTCTTGGTCGATCTAAAGTTTTCCCCCAATGGGATCACTTTGGCATCTGGATATCGGGTTTCAAATTCAAGGATGTTTCCGATGTTCGCGCCCCGCCACCCATAAATGGATTGATCAGGATCACCCACCACCGTGACGTTTCGAGCCTCCGAGACCAACAAGTCGGCAACCAAGAATTGGGCAAAGTTGGTGTCTTGGTATTCGTCGATGAGCAAATGGGTCCACCGCTGGGTCAGGCGCGCGCGGAGTTCGGGCTGGTCACGCAACGCCACCGCTGGCCGCATCAGCAGGTCATCAAAGTCGACCGCCTCTTGCATCTTCAATCGTGATTCGTATTCGTGATACGTCTTGGCCACCGCGCGGGTCAGAAAATCGACCGCCTCACTTTCGTAGGCTTCTGCGTTTTTCAGTTGATTCTTGGCGGCACTGATTGCGGAACTGATGGAGGCCGGAGTGAATGATTTTGGGTCCAAGTTCGCAGCTCGTATGGCTTGCTTGATTGCTGACTTTTGATCGGCCGCATCAAGAATCACAAAGCGAGCAGGGACGCCAAACTCATTAGGCAAGGTTCGCATCAACCTTGCCCCGAAGCTGTGAAAAGTGCACAGCAGGACACCGTCGGCGGTCAACCCTGCGTGCTCCAGCAAAGCTTCAACTCGACCCCGCATTTCTTGGGCGGCTTTGTTGGTGAAGGTCAATCCTAGAATGCGCCACGGCGCAACCCCTTCGGCAATGAGAGACGCGATCCGGTGGGTGACGACGGTGGTCTTGCCACTCCCAGGCCCTGCATTGACCAGCAAAGGTCCACCTCGGTGGTCCACCACAGACCTTTGGGATGGTGTCAGACCAGCCAAATAGGGCTGAAGAGCGGCGGCCGCGGCATTGGGTTTGGGCAGATCCACGCGTGGAGTTTAAGCAAGCCCGCACGGAACGCGGCAAGTCGTCCACAGCCACGCGACAACTGCCGGTTTCGCAATACCTTGAAACACAGTGACTTGGAAAACACTCGACAGGGGATGGAAGATTTGGTGGTTCGCCAGCTTGCAACCACAAGATATTGGGGTATCTTCCGTCCCGCTCCCCCATCGTCGCGTCTAACATTTGGTCCCTCACAGGCCAGTTGGACAGGACGGCGATTTGTACAGGTTTCTGTTCATATTGGGCGTGGGCACCGAGGTGGATCACTTTGTGATGCACCGCTCTATCAGGGGACTCGCACCACCGTGGGTGCGTGGTCGACAGCGTGTTGGATGAGATGGCCGACCGGCCAGAGTAAGGAATACATAACCATGCGGATCACCAGACGATTCACCCAAGCCGGGACCGACGTCTTCTCCACGATCAAGTGGACCAAGAGATCCAGTCGAATCAACAACGCCGACGGTTCGGTGGTGTTTGAGATGAACGACGCCGAAGTGCCGGAGGCTTGGAGCCAGTTGGCGACCGACATCATGGTCAGCAAGTATTTCCGCAAAGCCGGAGTACCGACGTACAAAGCGGACGGCACCATCGATACCGACGCACCCACCGGACCCGAGCGTTCCGCCAAGCAAGTCATTGGCCGTCTCGCCTCCTGCTGGCGGAACTGGGGAGAACGACACGGGTACTTCGACAGCAGTGCTGATGCCGATGCATTCCAAGACGAAATCAGTTGGATGATGGTGACCCAAGCCACCGCCCCCAACTCCCCCCAGTGGTTCAACACTGGATTGTACGATGCCTACGGCATCACTGGTCCTGCCCAAGGACACTGGATCGCTGATCCCACCACTGGCGAATGCCGGTTGGCTACTGATGCTTATTCACACCCGCAGCCGCACGCCTGCTTCATCCAATCAGTTGGTGATGATCTGGTGGGCGAAGGTGGAATCATGGATCTTTGGACCCGTGAAGCTCGACTCTTCAAGTACGGCTCCGGCACCGGCACGAACTTCTCCAACATCCGTGGCTCTGACGAGCCGTTGTCTGGTGGTGGTCGGAGTTCCGGCCTCATGAGCTTCCTCAAGATCGGCGACCGGGCCGCTGGTGCCATCAAATCGGGCGGCACCACCCGTCGCGCCGCGAAAATGGTTTGCCTTGATGCAGATCACCCCGATATCGAAGCTTTCGTGAACTGGAAGGTTCGGGAAGAGATCAAAGTCGCGGCTCTGGTTGAAGGTCTGAAGTGTCTGGGCGACGAGCACAAAGCACTCGCCGACAAGTTGGGGCTCACCCTCGACTACGACTTCAACGGCGAGGCGTACTACACCGTCAGCGGCCAAAACTCCAACAACTCCATTCGGCTCTCCAATGAATTCTTCCAAGCGGTTGAGTCTGGCGCCGACTGGAATCTCACCAACCGAACCGATGGCTCGGTGGCGAAGTCCATCCCCGCCAAGGAGCTCTGGGATCAAATTTGCTTTGCCGCCTGGCGATGTGCTGACCCTGGTCTGCAGTACGACGGCACCATTAATGAATGGCACACGTGTCCATCGGAAGGGCGTATCAACGCTTCGAACCCATGTTCCGAGTACATGTTCTTGGACGACACGGCATGCAATCTCGCGTCCATCAACCTCATGAAGTTCTACGACCGTGAGAGCGGACGGTTTGACGTAGACGGATTCGAACACGCCACCCGTCTTTGGACCATCGTTCTCGAAATCAGCGTACTTATGGCCGCGTTCCCCAGCGAAGCCATCGCGGAACGATCTTGGAAATACCGAACCCTCGGCCTGGGCTTCGCCAATCTCGGCGCAATGCTCATGCAGATGGGCATTCCATACGACTCCGAAGCAGGTCGTGCCATCTGTGCCACCGTCACGGCTATCCTGACCGGACGCTCTTACGCAACCAGTGCCGAAATGGCTCGAGAGCTCGGAGCATTCGCGGGTTACACCGAAAACAAAGAGAACATGTTGCGGGTCATTCGCAACCACCGGCGTGCCGCCCACGGTGTTGAGCGTTCTTCAGAGGAATATGAAGGCCTCACCATCAGCCCGGTCCCGGTGGACCACGGCCTCTTTGAAGTTGGCGGCGTGCCTATTGCCGACGCTTCCCGATTGCAAGACCGTGCTGTTGCAGCATGGGATGATGCCTACGCCTTGGGAGAAAAGTTCGGTTACAGAAACGCTCAGGTCAGCGTGATCGCCCCGACCGGCACCATTGGCCTGCTGATGGATTGCGATACCACCGGCGTTGAACCTGATTTCGCACTCGTGAAATTCAAGAAGCTCGCTGGCGGTGGCTATTTCAAGATTGCCAACGCTTCCCTTGAGCCCGCACTGCAATCGTTGGGCTACGAAGAAAGTCAAATCTCTGACATTCTCGCCTACGTCTTGGGGACCCAGAACCTTGATGCCGAAATCACCGGCCGAAACTGCTCGTTCCGCGAGTTCCTCAGCGAAGCTGGATACACCGAATCAGATTTGCAAACGCTCACTGAGTCACTTCCTTCTCAATTTGAGTTGCCCTTCGCCTTCAATGCCTACAGCATGCCTGCCTCGGTGCTGACACGCGCTGGCATTGACGCAACTGCTGCTCAAGCAGACTTCAGCTTCGACGGACTGAAGGCGTTGGGTCTGAAGCCCAGCGAGATCCGCGAACTTTCTGACATCATCTGCGGCACGCAAACCATTGAAGGCGCCCCGCATCTGAGCGAAAAGCACCTGGCCGTCTTCGACTGTGCCAACACCTGCGGCCGCATCGGCACACGGTATATCGCCGCAGAAGGGCACATTCGCATGATGGCTGCCTCGCAGCCATTCCTTTCGGGTGCTATCTCCAAGACCGTCAACCTTCCCAACAGTGCCACGATCGAAGAAGTTGCGGCCTCTTACACCATGTCTTGGGAACTGGGCCTGAAGGCCAATGCGTTGTATCGCGATGGTTGCAAGCTCAGCCAGCCTCTGAACTCCTCAAGTGATACCACCGAGGAGGAAGACGGAGAAGACGACGGCCTTATCGAGGCCATCGACGAGGTGTCGACCGAAGTGTCGAACATTGCTCAAACCATTGAGGGCAATGTCGGTGCTCCCACCACCACCGCTACAGAAGCAATCCAAACCCAAGTCACCGAGCGAGTGGTCGAACGTCCGATGCGTCGTCGACTTCCAGACACTCGCCGTAGTTTGACCCACCGTTTCAATGTGGCCGGGCATGAGGGATACCTGACAGTGGGCCTTTACGAAGATGGGCAGCCAGGCGAGTTGTTCATCACCATGAGCAAGGAAGGGTCCACCATCGGAGGCTTGATGGATTCTCTGGGCACGGCCATCAGTGTGGCCTTGCAGTACGGCGTACCGGTTGAAAGTCTGGTCAAGAAGTTTGCCCACCAACGCTTCGAACCCATGGGCATGTCCTCGAACCCGGAAATTCCATTCGCCAAGAGTCTGGTTGATTACATCTTCCGATGGATGGGGATGGAATTCATCGATGGATTCCGTGAAAACAATGCCCCCAAACGAACCAAATCCGGTTCCGGCACTGCTTCAGCGACCAACAAGTCGACGCCTGCCTCTCGAAAGGCCAGTGAATCTCCCTCGGCCACCATCACCACCACACCCAAAACTGCGGTCGAGCCCAAGGTTGGATCAAAGCGACCCACTGCAACCGAACCCACACCTTCGGCCAATGAACCTACCGCAAGTATCCAGGGCAGTTTTGAATCACCCGAACCCGAACCTGAGCCCGCGCCTGTCGCAACGGCAACGGCTCCTTCTTCGGATGAACAAACGGCTCGAGAGAACATGAATCGAGCAATGAGAGCCATGCAACAGGACTCCCCCCCCTGCAGTGTGTGCGGTGCCATCACCGTGCGAAGCGGTACTTGCTACAAGTGCAACGACTGCGGGAACTCAGAGGGGTGTTCTTGAATTGAGTTCTACGGGCAATCCGGGGGTGGCGCCGCGTCAGGACGATGCCGCCGCCTCCGGCACCCGCAGGAAGACACCACCAAGACCAATGGGCACGTCAATGTGCCCACAGAACACGACGAGGAGAAAGGCAAGGAGCGAGGAAGTCATTGGCTTTGGGAAGGAGCCCGAAGCAGCAGAGCGGCGCCCAGGGAGCGGGCGATCCACTCCGGCCGGTTTACCGGTCAATGGACCTCACGCCACACCACGTCGTTACTGACGGATGGCCACGGGACGGCCGCCGTCAACCGAACGAGCCCTCCACACTCCCGTCGTGAGACGGAAGTTCCACCTGGAGGTTCGAACGGATTTGCCCTCGCCAGCGGTTGCCGCCGCGGCGAGGGTTTTTTCATAGGCCAAGTCAACATCGCCGAAAACTCAGGAACGTTTGGACTTTGGGTTTGGCATCATCTCGTGAAGTTCGAGATTGTCAAGTTGACTCCACAATGGAGCACAAGGGGACGAGAAAGCATCCCTTGAAGCCCTGGGGAAATGTCGTAAAAGTTGATCTCTGAAGCCAACGGATGGCCGAAATCAATCAAAGCGGAAGACGCCCTTCCGCCAAGCGTACACGTAGGCCACGATGGAAGTCAGCACGAAGAACAGCACCCGGCCCAAATACAGTCCTGCTTCTGGCGATCCAGGGGCAACCTTGGTGTAAGCGACTGCCCAGGGGTACAAGAAGACGACTTCAACATCGAACAGCAAGAAGGTCATGGCCAGAACATAGAACCGCACGTGGAAACGCTGACGAGCGGTTCCGATGGGGTCCATCCCGGACTCGTAGGTGCTCATTTTCACTTTTCCAGCAACTTTGGGGCCGATCAACTCAGTAGCGATGAGGTTGAACGCACCGAATCCGACGGCCATCACCACAATCAATACGACGGGGAGATACGAGTCGAGGTTGGATGAAACCGGTGCCAAGGTCGAAGCAATATGAATCATATCGGTACAAATTCTAACCGAGAGACCCCAGAACCGGGGCATCTTTGCCGATCAAGCCAGAATTCCACTCAGGTTCTGAGGGCAAATTCCTGCCAATTCGACGAGTTGGAGTACAATCATCCCTTCGCCACGGGGCGTAGCTCAGCTTGGCAGAGCGCTTGGTTTGGGACCAAGAGGTCGCAGGTTCGAATCCTGTCGCCCCGATTCGGAATCGCACGACAGAGTTGCCCTTTGGAAGCTCATTATGTCCCAAACACCCCCATCGGTTCGAGACCTCCGCCGGTCTTGGAAGCCTTTCAAGGCGTAGGCTCCTGAAGAGACTGCGGTTCGGATGCACAGAATGTTTTCATGGCTGGCGAGGTCGCAAGAACTGCCCGTGGATTCAGCTGAGGATGACGCCAGATTGGTGTGGCTGTGGGCGGCATGGAATGCGATCTATGGCACATGGAATGAAGCGGCTGGGAAGCCAGAAGAGGATCTTCCCAGCCAAGAACGATGTCTGATGATGCTGTACGAAGCTGATGCACGAAGCAATCGACACCTTCAAGCTTTTCTAATCGAACACAAAAAGTTGGCGAGTGCTCTATGCGGCGACCTCTGGCTCAGCCGGCAATTCTGGTCCGAGGGGAAGATTGCCGCAGAAAAAAATGCCGAGCGGGCAAAAAGGAATTTTCTCGAGGCCATGCGAGAAAAGAGATATCGGGCAGCGCTCGACCTCACCCTTGCTCGGGTGTATCTCGGAAGGTGTCAACTGGTCCACGGCGCTGCCACCTGCGGCAGCAAACTGAACCGCGCCCAAATCCGACGCTGTGCTGCTTTCATGGGACATCTGCTCCCGGTGCTGGCGACCATTATTACAGAATCATTTCATGACAAAGACTGGGGCGTTCTGTGCTGCCCCCCACAAGGCTGAAGCGGTTCGTTTGGAATTGGCATCTGTCCCAAGACCAACCAGAGCCGAGAGGCTTCACGCGTGGTCGGTGGCAACGTGGTAATGCGGGTCTTCTGAGATATTCACTTCGACAAGATCGCCTGCTCTATGGAGAAGACGGCGACAGTCCTCGCTGAGATGTCTCAAGTGGATTTTCTTCCCCAACTTCTCATACCGATCGGCCAGAGCATTGATGGCCTCCAGGGCTGACTGGTCGTATACCCGAGAAAAATAAAAGTCGATCACCACAACATCAGGGTCGTCTTGTGGAGAAAACAAAGTTTTAAACCTGGCCACCGACCCAAAAAACAGCACGCCGTGCAGCTGGTAGATCTTTGCCCCGTATTCATTGAAGTGGGCATCGGCCAGCAAGTGCTTGCTCTTGTTCCATGAAAAGACGATCGCAGAAAGTGCCACGCCAAAAATGACCGCAGACGCAAGATCATGCATCAGAACCGTGTAGACCGAGACCACGACCATAATGAGGATCTCAGGCGCGGGGATTCGTCGCCATGTTTGCAGTGTGGTCCATTCAAACGTACCGATCACCACCATAAACATCACCCCAACCAGGGCGGCCATGGGGACCCTCTCGATGTACGGCGCGAAGAACAAGATAAACAACAACAAAGCCACCGCAGCGGTCATACCCGACAAGCGCCCACGACCACCGGATTTGATGTTGATCAAAGATTGACCAATCATCGCGCATCCCCCCATGCCTCCAAGAAGACCGCAGGTGATGTTGGCGACCCCTTGGCCCACACATTCACGGTTGCCACTGCCCCTGGTGTTGGTCAACTCATCAATGAGGGTCATGGTCATGAGGGACTCGATCAGTCCCACCCCAGCCAGAATCAGCGAAAAAGGGAAAATAATGATCAGGGTTTCAAGAGCGAATGGAGGCCATTCAAAATCCCACCAGGCAGGACGAGGAAAACCACCGGCAATCCCAACCGACGAAGGGTCGACCGAAGCCACTGCTCCGGCGAGTTCCGCCCCATTCAAAGGTACAGATGTCGCATCCTCCAAGAACACCGCGGAGAGACCTTCTGGCAAACGAGCTGAATTGGTCGCCAGAATCGCCGCGTTCTTCTTGTCCTGGGCATCTTGCACGGCCGAGGCGACAGTGCTGCTGTAGAGCATGTCTCCAACCGTAAGGAGTGGTCGAGGTTGGTCCGCTGCAGCATCGGGATCGGAATTCACCACGTATCCCACGGCTGATACCAAGAGGATGGCCGCCAAAGAAGAAGGCATCGCCTTGGTCAAGCGCGGAAGAAATGCGATGATCGCCATGGTGATGGCCACCAGACCCAACATCAGCCACAGACGAGTTCCACTAAGAAAGACCATGGCCCCTTGGTCGCCGAGGGTTTGAAAGCTGCCAACTTGGGCCAGCAAAATCACCACCGCAAGACCATTGACAAATCCCAGCATGACCGGGTGGGGCACGATGCGTATGAACTTGCCCAACTTCAGAAGTCCGGCTGCCATCTGAAGCAGGCCGCAGAGGACCACGGCCGGAAACAAATAACCGATGCCGTGATCGGCAACCAAAGCAACGACAACCACCCCCATCGCACCAGTGGCCCCAGAAATCATGCCCGGGCGTCCCCCCAAAACAGATGTCACCAGGCACAAAATAAATGCCGCGTACAAACCAACCAAGGGAGGAACGCCAGCAAGAAAAGCAAAGGCCACAGCCTCAGGCACCAGCGCGAGCGCGACGGTGAGGCCAGAGAGGATGTCGGCGCGTGAAGATCCACTTGTCCCTGATCGAAGATCAAAAACTTTGGGAACAGAGGAAAGAAAACGAGGAAATCGAAAAGTGATGTCGGACATGCCGTTTCTCTCGGGGAGGGCTCACCGCGTGTCAACTTTGGACCGCCGGTGATTCAATTGGGGACGTGGTTGTGAAGCCAGAGCCAGATCAACTCGAAAGACGTCACAGGATTGGGGCGGGATTGTACCTCCGAGTTGATCAAAAGTTGTCAGGATTGAGGAACGCGCTTTCGAAAGACAAACATCAATACACAACCATCAACGACGCGATCCGACCCTCTTCGCGAGTCGAAGAGTGATTGGTCACGACTGTGACAAAAGGTTCCCCAAAAATCGAGCAGTCGATACGCTGACCGGCATGTCACCCCCTGTCGCCTGCATCGTCGATTTGGGTTCCAATGCCATCCGTTTCTTGGTGGCTTGCCCTGGCCAGCATGGCCATTTGAAGGTTCTCCATCGTGACCGAAGCCCGATCCGAATCGGAGATTCAGTGTTCGCAACCGGAAGAGTGGGGAATGAGACCCAGCGGATCATCGACGCAATCCAACACTTTCAAAAAAATGTCGTGAATCTCACGAGAGAATCCTCCAACGCCCCGCCCCATTGGCTTGCGGTCGCGACAAGCGCGTTGCGTGAGGCTGATGATCGTGATGAGGTCATTCGGAGCGTTCAAGAAGCCACACAAATTGGCATCGAAGTTTTGTCCGGTGAGCAAGAAGCACAATTGGCGTTGCGGTCGGTTGCTGCGGTTCGGCCACTTCCGGGACCTTTTCTGGTTGCTGATCTGGGAGGCGGGAGCTTGGAATTGATTCTTGGACACGACGGTCAAATGCTGCGATGCTCATCGTTTCAACTTGGCGCTGTCCGTTGGCAACAAGCAGTGGATTCGGAAACCACGGATGCACTGGCACGCATTCATCGTGAACAGGATCGGCTTCGCGCCTTCACCGCCAACCACCAAGCCAACACCTGCATTGGGCTTGGGGGTGCGTTCCGGACCATGCATCACATGACGGCCCAGCACTTTCTGGATGAATCCCTGTTGAAGCAGTGGCGTTCTGATCTGGCCCCCTTGTCAGCTCGAGAACGAACCCAGCTGTTCGGAATGCCTGAAGACCGGGCCGACATCATCATTCCGGCGATCGATGCGCTGTGCCTCACTCTGGAGGCCGTCCACGCCAAAGGGTGGACTCAGGTTGAGGGAGTTGGCGGTATCGCTGATGCTCTGGCTCAGCAGATTATTCGAAGCCAGACCGACCAAATGGACGAGAATCCAACTTGAGTTGGAATGTGCTCGTGAGCTGAAATGCTGAAGTTCAGTTTCGGCGACGCCGACGGCCCAGAGCACCCAAGCCGATCAGAGCAAGCACGCCAGGTGCGGGTACCTCAACGAAGCCCATGCGGACATCGTCAAAGCCAACATAGTCGCCCCCGTAGACGCTCACTCGAACTGAGTCGAATGTGCCACCGGTAACAAACCCGTGGAATCGATCGGCAAACGAGGCATCCAATTCGACGTACTCATCGTCAACCACATCGCCATCTTGAATGAATTCCACCAAGAATCCTGATTCTGAGTTGTCGTCTATTCGTCCACCATCAAATCCAGTCATGGTGAAGCCGAATGCGGCCATCTCACCTGGCGTCTCGAACTCCACATTCCAAGAACCTGATTCAGCACCACCGGAAACTTGCAAGAAAGTTCCCTCACCATCTGGGAGCGTGGTGTCATAGCCAAAGCCTTGGGGGAGACCGATGGGTGGGAGTGGATCACCTTCGTCTTGCACGGCAAGAACAAAAGGCGACATCGAATCGGAGTAATTCAAGCGAACAGTGAGAGGGGTATCGCAAAAAACAGTTTGTCCATCGGCGGACGCAGCGTCACCTGCCTCGAAGGTCTCTCGAATCACCAGATCGTCTTCAATGATGCCGTCAAACAACACCGGATTGTTGAAGTAGGCAACGCCTGCAAAGACAGGGCTCGCCGCAACCATGGCGGACAAGGGGACCAGCATTTTGGGGGACATCTGGATCTCTCTTCTCTTCGCGTCCCCTGCGCCCAGCCGAAGACGACATCCCTTGGGAAGAAGCAATGATCCCTCGTCTCTCACCTCGAGGGGCCGTGGCTTCTGAGCCACACCATGAGAACGGGTCTGAGGCCTGAGAAAACTCAGGACAAGGATTCAGACCGCCGCATGGCGGATGTCGTCCGATTTGGCTGGGCGAGGTTCTCTCTCTTCTCTCGCCCGGTCACGCGGACCAGGTGTACGCAAACGTGCGGACATGCTGAATGTACCCGACTCTCGAGCAGACTCAAGAGGTTCAGGACATTTTCTAAAGGAAAAGATGGGAAGAATCCGCAGAAGCCGTACAGATGGACTCAATGAAGAGGAAATTCCAGCAGCCGGCACTCAATATCCCCAACCACAAACGGAATACGCCGGCTGGGGCGAAGCCCAACCTCCTTCGCCAAGCGGGGGCTGCCCGTCAACACGTAGCCCCTTCCGCCGGTGGCTCCTTGCTTCATCCAATCGCCCAACGCCCGATAGAGAGGGACCAGAGCCTCTTCCTCCCCCAATCGCAGCCCCCAGGGGGGATTCACAAAGATCACGGCATCCTTGCAGAGAGGGGTGGCGTCAAACTCCTCCAACCTCAAATCGATGCGTTCGAGAACCCCCGCCGTTTGAGCATTGGCGCGGGCTGATTCAAGGGCATAAGCATCGGTATCTGACAGGATGATCGGAGCCGTGGTCTGCCCGCCCTGCTTTCGGGCCGCCGCTCGCATTCTTTTCCAGACGTCGTGGTCAAAGCCCAGCCATTGCTCCATGGCATGTCCAGGACGCAGCAAACCAGGAGGCCTGCCCGAGGATGCCAATGCCGCCTCAATCCCAAGGGTCCCCGAACCGCACATGGGAGCGACTACCGGCTCTCCAGCTTGCAGTCCTGATGCTCGGACCATTGCCGCCGCCAAAGATTCCCGCAAAGGGGCATAGGCCCCATCCCGGCGGTATCCACGGTCGGTCAACTTCCGGCCAGCCGCGTCCAAGTACACGCGCGCCTCATCACCGGCCCAGTACAAATCAACCACCACCCCAGATCGATCGGGACCCGAATCCGGTCGACGGCCCGTGCGATTGACCAACCGATCGCAAAGGGCGTCCTTCACCAGTTGATTGGCGTACATGGAATTGCGAATCATGGGGTGTTTGACATGGCCATGGACACTGACATAGCCATCTGGATCCAACCACTGCTCCCACGGGATGCGAGACACCCCTTCGTACAGTTCATGAGGGCCGGTGCACGGGAAACGGCCTATTTCAACCAACACTGTGGTGGCCAGCCGGCTCCAAATCACAATGGACGCCGCTTCGGGCAGCGTCCCATTCAAATCAACCCATGTTCGCGCGGGCAGACGCTCAGTGAAGCCGAGTTCGTCGAGCTCGACTTCGAGCCAGTCGACCAAGCCTCGGCCGCAAGGCACCCGCAAAGAAAATTCGCCGTCAATCATGCCGGATCTCCTGGTTCATCCATGGCTCCGATCAACGCGTGCAACGGTTGGCCTTGCCGGTTGGTCCATTTTTGGAGGCCTTTGGCACACTTTCGAGCCAACGCGGGGTCCACGAACAGAGCCGTGCCCAAGCCAATTCCCGTCGCGCCGGCCAACACAAACTCGGCCGCGTCTTCCCAATCCAACACCCCACCCAAGCCAACAATGGGCACCCTTCGATCGCGAGCGAAATTGACGAAGACTTCTCGTACCAATTTCACCACCATGGGGTGAATGCCCGGGCCTGAAAATCCTCCGGTGCCCCGAGACAGCCTTGGCTTGCGGCTTTCGACATCAATGGCCAGCGCTGGCCACGTGTTGGAAAGGGTCAATCCGCTGGCACCTGCGTCAACCGCAGCCGAGCACATGCCCACAGGGTCGGCCATGTCCGGGGGCAACTTCACCAGCATGGGCTTGGGCCCGAGCACCCGCCTGATTCGCTCAATCAACTCGCCCAAGGCCGACGGGTCGGCACTGAACTGCCGACCATCGCTGGTGTTGGGACAACTGGCATTGACCTCAACCATGGAGAGGGCTTCCGCAGTGCCAAAGGCTTTGGCCACGGTGCAGTACTCCTCCACCGAATGGCCAGCAATGGAGCCAATCAAAACCGTGTCGAGGGCGGCCGCCGCCGGCAATTTCTCGTGCAAAAATGCTTCGAGACCACAGTTGGCCAGGCCAATGGCGTTCAACATGCCCGCTTTGGCATCCAAGATGCGCCAGGGCTGGTTGCCGTCACGGGCTTCGGGGGTGATGGATTTGAGGGTGATGGCCCCTAGGGCCGAGGCTGGAAGCACTCGGTCAAACTCCGCGCCGTACCCACAGGTCCCAGCGGCGGCAATCACCGGGTTGCGGAGCCGGACGCCGGCCAACTCGATGCCGAGGGGGTCGTCCATCATGGTCATCCTATATCGGTCAGCGCTCGGACCTATGATTCGTCTTATATGAGTGAACATGCCGAACGTATCGAACGCTTCCGCTTCATGGCGGAATCAGACCCCACCAACGACATGGCTTGGTTCAGCCTTGGCACCAACCTGCACGCCACCGGCTCGTGGAATGAAGCCGCCGAGGCCTTGCGAAAATGCGTAGAACTCAATCCGGGCATGAGCCGGGGCTGGGAACTGCTCGGCGCCAGCTTGATCGAAGCTGGCGATGCCGATGCCGCCGCCGAGGTCTTGGAAAAAGGGCATGCCGAAGCCTCGTCTCGTGGCGACTTGATGCCCGTACGGGCCATGGAAGATCTCTTGTCGTCGATTGGACGCGAGCCCCCCAAGAGCAGTCCCGACGCCAACGCGGCCGCAGAAGCCCTTCGAGCTTCGGGCACCTTCGTATGCAAGCGAACCGGAAAACCGGGAACCAAGATGGAATCCCCCCCATTCAAAGGACCCGTGGGCGCGTGGCTCGGTGAGCATGTGGCCCAAGAAACTTGGGAAGACTGGATCCAACAAGGCACCAAGGTCATCAATGAACTGCGACTCGACTTTTCCCGAGACGAGGACCAAGAGACCTACGACCGTTACATGTACGAGTTCCTTGGGTTGGATGACGACAAACTGGCCGAAATTCGCGAGGCAGCATCGTGAACGACACGCAAATCATCTACTCCATGATGGGGGTCTCCAAGACCATCAATCGCAAAGAGATCATCAAAGACATTTCGCTTTCTTTCTACTACGGCGCGAAGATCGGCGTCTTGGGCCTGAACGGGTCGGGCAAATCCACCTTGCTCAAGATCATGGCCGGCCTCGACACCGAGTACGAAGGCAAGATCACTGCCGCCGGGGGCTACCCAATCGGGTATCTCGAACAAGAGCCCTTGGCCGGTGAAACCAGAACTGTGCTCGAGGTCGTGGAAGAAGGTGTGGGCGAAATCAAACAAATGCTCGCGGACTACGACGCCATCAACGAGAAGTTCGCCGAAGAAATGACGCCCGAAGAGATGGAGAAGCTGCTCGAGAAACAAGGCGACCTGCAAGAAAAACTCGAACTCGCTGGCGCGTGGGATCTCGATGCTCGGCTGGACATGGCCATGGAAGCCCTGCGTTGCCCGCCCTCCGATCGACCGGTCAACGAACTCTCGGGTGGCGAACGAAGACGGGTGGCCCTTTGCCGACTGCTCCTTCAGAAACCTGCAGTTCTTTTGCTGGATGAACCCACCAACCACCTCGACGCCGAAAGCGTGCACTGGCTGGAACAGCATCTTGCCCAGTACGAGGGCACCATCATCGCCGTGACCCACGACCGATACTTCTTGGACAACGTGGCGGGTTGGATTTTGGAACTGGACCGCGGAGAAGGCATCCCCTGGGAAGGCAACTATTCCACGTGGCTCGAGCAAAAGCGCAAACGCTTGGAACGCGAAGAGCGGGGTGAATCCAAGCGACAAAAAGCGCTCAAACGCGAATTGGAATGGGTGCAAAAGAGCCCTTCTGGCCGCCAAGCCAAAAACAAGGCTCGGATTGAACGGTATGAGCAGTTGGCCGACCAACGCGGCAAGGGCGATGAGACCGAAGTGGAAATCTTGGTAGCCCAAGGCCCCCGGCTTGGCACCAAAGTTATCGAAGTCAAAGACATCGCCAAGGCCTACGGCGAAAACCTTTTGTTCCAAGATCTCTCGTTTAGCGTCCCCCCTGGCGCGATCGTTGGCATTGTTGGAGCGAACGGTGCGGGCAAAACCACGCTGTTCCGGATGATCACCGGGCACGAATCTCCCGATCAAGGGGCCGTGGAATTGGGTGAGACCGTCAAGTTGGCCCACGTCGGACAGTTCCGCGACGAACTTCCGGACAACGAAACTGTCTGGGAAGCCATTTCTGGCGGCAGCGACGAACTTGATTTTGGGGGAAGAACCCTGAACAGCCGTGCTTACGTCAACCGCTTTGGCTTCACGGGCAACGACCAGTCCAAAGAAGTTGGCGTGCTGTCGGGTGGTGAACGCAACCGGGTGCATTTGGCTCGACTGCTTCGCGACCCTTCAAATGTGCTGCTGCTTGACGAACCCAACAACGACCTCGACGTGAACACCATGCGGGCGTTGGAAGAAGCCATCGGCGAGTACGCCGGATGCGTCTTGGTCATCAGCCACGACCGCTGGTTCCTCGACCGCGTGGCCACGCACATCTTGGCCTTTGAAGGCGACTCTGAAGTTCGGTGGTTCGAGGGAGGCTGGACGCTGTATGAAGCCGACCGACGACGGCGTCTGGGAGATGCTGCGGTCAACCCGACGCGATTGAAATACCGCAAGCTGACGCGAGGGTGATCTAGGCTAAAGAGCCCGATGATTTGTCAACGGGACCAGAAACTGGTTCAGTTGGACACTTGGGATACCGCGCGACAGAATTACAATGTTCAATCATCTTTTGAACGAGTGGTTTCCTTGATCCAACGCTGTGGAGCTTCCCCGCTTCGAACACATACCTTGCGAAAGCTTGAATGTCATTGGACCTGATTCGAGCTTGCCCCTTGGATCTGAATCCAAACAAATAAGGTTCCGCAAATATGGCGGACGAGATGAGTAGTCGAGAACAGAGAATCTCCTCTGCGCAATTCCTCAAGTCAGAATCCTTCATGTGGGTTACCCAGAAGTCACGGACTCGGCAGTCTTCGTTACCGTCATCCGAGTAGCGAACCATGGATTGAGCGAGTTGACGAAGTTTAAAAATGGCCCGAGCAAGTTTGAAAATGGCCCGAGCAAGTTTGAGTATTGCACTTACAAGAAACACAAACAAATAAAAGTAGGGGTTACTGGAGAGTTGCATGTAGGCTCTTCTCGACCAAAATATTGCCGCAGGTCACGTTGACTTATCGACTTCGCCACAACCACCATTCGCCAAGCAATACAGCCAGCACAAACAGAAGTATCCAAGCCCGGATGCTCTTTTTGGCCGATCCCGAAACTTCATCGCTGATCGCAGTACCTCTGAGCTGCAGCACCTCAGATGAACCGAGGAGGTTTTCAGCGATGTCCGTCCGATTGACCGCGTATCCCGTGCCCCGCTGACCGGGGCTTTGTACGACATACCGACCGACCGACCGCAGCGGCCCAAATTGCCCCAGCCCATCAAGGTCAAAGGGAATCTCAACGTCCAAGCCGGGCCCCGACAACATTGCTTTCGCACCGGGAGTCCCTTGCAATCGAAGCACATCACCGGGCTCAAACGCATTGGCCTCTGGAACTTCCGAGAGCCAGGACGCGGTATTGGCCAAAAAGGCCACAAATCCAGGGAGTGCGGGCCAGTTGCTCTCCATGGGATCAAAGCCAACCGCCACCACCCGTCGGCCCACCGGTTCGGCGGCAAACACCAGTCCTCCGCTGGGGCCACTCATCAACTCGGTCACCCCCCGGGAACCTTTCCAGGTTGGCGCGTTCAAGATTTCAAGCCGACCGACACCAACGCCTCTCATCACGGGATGCAACGCTTCCGTGGCCATCACCACGGCTGGTGCGCTTTGGTCGTTGACTTGACGAATACCCAAACCACCGGGAACACCCCCCAACACCAAATGTCGGCCTTCGGGCAAGACGGTGTCTCCCAAGGACTTCGCGGGCCACACGGTGAAGTCGTATCCCGGTTGGAATGCTTCGGGGGAATCAACCACATCAAATGATGCAGGATCCAAGGAATCCAATCCAAACCGAATCAAATCCGGGACCGGAGCAATGGCTTGAACCCGAAGTGGGTTCGGCGGGGGAAGCTCAAGCCAGACCACGTTGTCCGCGGGATTGGCATCCGAGATCAACAGTTCTACCTCGACCTTTGCCCCGGCATCCAGCGTGAATGGGCCAAGCACCAAATCCAAGCGGGCGAAGGAATCGTCATCGGCAACATCCGGAGCCGCAATGGCCCGGCTGGCCACCACCGCACCATCCACACGCAGTACCAACTCGCCATCGGGCGCCGCACCTTCTGCGACCAACCCGATCAACACTCGAACTTGACGGGGATCCCGCACATCACGGTCCGCGGCACACACTGAAAATGACCAGTTCTCTGGATCGGACGAACCAACCCGGTGGTACACCAAAGATTCCCCAGCCTCCAAAAACCGATCCGCCAAATCAGGAATCCGACCATCGCTGATGCACTCGATCACCGCCGGCCCACCAACCGGCCAAGGCGACTCAGGATCAGTGTTGGTGGCATACGCTCGGGCCAATCGCAGCGCGGGAACCGCACGGGTCGATTGATCGGTGGGCGTGATCTTTTCAATCGACCGACGCAACTCTGCCGCACTGCTGGTAAATCGACAGTCCACCACGGCATCTCCGGAAAAAGAGAGCACCATCGTTTCGCCGGAGGCCGAAAAGAGAGCCCCACCTCCATGCAGTGCGTCGATTCGAGCCAACGCAATATCTTTGGCATGCTCCAGACGGGTTCGACCATCACTGGTATCGACCGCCCGCATCGAGCCGGAGGTGTCAATCAGCAGAATCGTGCGCTGGCCAGATCCCCCAGCGCCCTGAACCCGCGGCCGGGCGATGGCCAAGGCGATCAACAGGAGAATCACAATCTGCAGCACCAACAACCACCGCCAACGCAAACGCTGGAACGGCGCGTTGGCACGCATATCCTCAATCGCCTCTCGCCACAGACGTTGGCTGGAGACCGGTGTTCGAGCGCGACGGAGCTTCAAAAACCACAGCAGCAACAGAGGCGGCAGGACCGCAGCCGCGAGAAGCAATCCGGCAATTGGGGAAAGGAAGTTCAACGAAGCAAACCTCCTCGGCGAAGCAATTCAAACAGCACCAGTTCTGGATCGAGCGATGTGTTGAGTTCCACCAACCGACCTCCCGCACGTCGAACTTCAGATTCCAGTTGAGAACGGTCCGCGTTCAATCTTGTGTGATACGCCTGCAGCAAACTTCGGTTGACGGTGATTTCCACCGACCCATCCTGCTCCACGTCTTCCAGACGAAGGTCACCTGCAAGACCGTTGGCTCCGGGATCCAACTCCTCTGGGCACAGGGTCCGCAACACCCAGGTTTCCCAACCACTGGACGCCGCGCGCCGTACCGCATCTGCGGCTCCGTCCTCCAAGCAGTCAGAGAGAAGGACCAAGACCCCCCGGCCTTGGCGACCTCCCGAAACACGGCCCACCGTCTCGGCAAAATCCGATCCGCCATTGGCCCGCGCGTCAAGGAGCCAACGCGAAAGGGGTAACGCTCGAGAGCCACCCCGAAGCCCAGCCAGATCCGGGGGACACGCGCCACCCAAGCCATGCACGCGGAGTCGGTGCCCGGCACGGAGAGCAACGACTCCCAGGCACAAGGCCATACGCCTGGCGAACAAGAACTTGTTGGGGTTGCCCCAATCCATCGACGCTGAAGCATCGACCAACAACGCCACTGTCAGGTCTTCTTCTTCGATAAAAACCTTCGTGACCAGACGATCCAAACGAGCGAACACGTTCCAATCCACGAACCGCAGGTCATCCCCCGGCTCATAATCACGGTGTTCGGAGAATTCCAAACCGCCCCCACGCTTCCGACTTCGGCGCTCTCCGCTTCGTGCCCCACGAACCGCGCGACGGGCCACCACATCCATACGAGACAACTTGGCGAGCAACCCACCCGGAGCCAACTCCTCCATGGTGGTGGGGGCAGGATCGCGTGTCTCACCAAACCTCATGCCACATGCTCCCGGGGGACAAACCGCACCAGATCATCGATCACTAAGTCAACATCACCATCACCGGCCAAGAACTCAAAAGTTGGCAGCAAGCGATGGCGCAAGACTGGACGAGCCACACGCCGAAGATCCATCATGCCGATGTGGGAACGACCTTCCAAAAAGGCCAGCGCCTTGGCCATCCCCAACAGAGCTTGACCGGCTCGAGGACTGGCACCACATTCAATACCTTCGATCAGGTCCTTCGGCGCGAGTTCGGATGCTGGATGGGTGGACAGAACCAAACGCGCGGCCCAATCTCGAACTGGAGTGGCGACCACAACTTGGCGAACCACCTGCTGGAGTCTTAAGAGATCCTCTGGATCCATCACGGGCTCAACGGGGTTCGGCACTTTTCCGGTGGTGCCACGGGTAATGGCGGCGAGAGCCTTGGCATTCGGCGTTGGAATACGAATCATGGTCAAGAAGCGGTCCAACTGGGCTTCGGGCAACGGCCACGTGCCTTCTTGTTCGATGGGATTCTGCGTGGCCAACACATGGAAAGGGTGGGGCAATGGGCGGGTCAGCCCGGACGACGTAACCGTGCCCTCTTGCATCGCTTCAAGCATGGCCGACTGCGTTCGTGGCGTCGCTCGGTTGAGTTCATCAGCCAAGACCACTTGGTGGAAGATGGGGCCGGGGCGAAAAACGACCGCACCGGGAGTATTCGACTGCTCAGGCAGGACCACATCGCCGCCGGTGATGTCCATCGGCATCAAGTCCGGGGTGCATTGCACCCGCCCCAAATCCAAACCGGCCGAGATGGCCACAGTCCGAACCAATGTGGTTTTTCCCAACCCAGGTGCAGACTCCAACAGAGCATGACCGCCAGCAAGCAATGTCAGCATGAGTTCGGTCACCGGTGCCGGATCTCCGACAATGTGACGCTCCACTTCGGACCGCCAAGCGGACAACAATTTGTGCTCGGGACCACTCATGCATCGTCCCCTTGTTGGTTTTTCCGTTTGGCGTCGAGCAACCGCTGCATGGCCGCGGATCGTTCGGTCGTCTTGGGCTCTTGGGAAGGGGGCAACGACCCATCCGGTGCCATCTGAGGATCCGGAGAATCTGAGTCCTCAACCTGCCCCGCGACGCCGCGCGCCTTGGCCACTCGCTCGCCCTGATCACGCGTGGCTACCCGGCCCGCCAATGTGGTCTCTGGTGCCTCAACAACATCGCGGCGGAGAAGGGAAGACCAATCCAAAGCCAAGCGTCGAACCGCCACATCAAACAGAAAAACAACCGCGGCCAAAATCAAAGCCACATCCCAAACGGGCAGACGAGCTTGTCGGCGGGACAACCCATCCCGGGTAAAGAGGGATTCAGATCCGGTGAGAACTCGACCCGAGGTTTGGCGAGCCGCCCGTTCAAGTACAGCCGTGTTGTCTTGGAGCGCTCGGAACTCTTCGGGGTACGGCATGTCAATGGCTCCAAGCACCCGATCGACCGAGGATTCACCCGGCCTTCGACCCGCGGCGGAAACAAACCACGAGCCTTCGTCACGCAAGGGGAATTCACCACGCCAACGGCGAGGACCAACCTGACGAAGTTTGAGGGAGATCCGCTGCCCTTGAGGCCCCACCGCGACCGCCTCGAACCGACGCAACAAAGCGGCTGGGTTGTCATCGACGGCCTCGATCTCAACCACCGCACGCTCTCCTTTTCGATCGGTTCTCAGTGCGATCTCTCGAGATTGCCCCGGACGCATGGCCCATCGTGCCAGTTGCTCCCAAAAGCGGTCGTATTCAGGCCAATTGACCCAATCGTTGGCCCACACTCGACCGGCATCCGTGGTGACGGCAACGGATCGCCCCGCGCCCGCGGCCCACCAAGCCACCAATGGATCGGGTTCATCTTCCCCTGTATCCAACCCAGACCCCAGACTCGCCGTGCCACCGCGAGTTCCGGTGAGCACCCAGCCCCGGACTGGAGGAAGCGAAGACAGACCGTCCAATGGGCCCCCCACCAAACCTCTCTGCATGGAAGGCGTGACCGAAAGCCCTTCTTGGATCAAACTTCGTGAGATACGACGAGCTTCGCGAATAAAAATGGCCGGCAGATTTTGGGGGTCATCCACTTTGAAGAACCGACCACCCGTGGCAATCGCGGTGGCTTCCATGGCCACTTGATCTTGACGTGATCCATGCCCCCCCACCATGACGGTGGTGATCTGTACTCGATTGGCGTTGGCTTCCGCGATCGTGCGTTGGGTGGGCGGCGACGGATCGCCGTCAGAAATGACAATAATCTGACGCATGGCCACCGGGGTTTCGGCCAACCCGGCAATCGCCAATTCCATGGAGGGATCAAAATCGGGCATGTCGCCGTAAGTCAAAGCGGCCGTCGCGGCAAACGCAGATTTTCGGTCACCCACCCGCTGCATAGGAAGAACCCAAACGCATCCAGAATTTTCATCATCACCACGGAAAGCATCCCAGTCGAACTCAACCATGCCAACAAAGTCATTGGGATGAAGCGTCTCGATCGCCGCTTCCGCTACCCGCCGGCCCCAATAATTGCCTTCGGGCATCTCGCACGAATGCATCACCATCGCAATAGCACCGCCGGGAAGTTCCTTCGTCTGAGGTGGCTGACAATCAAGCGGAAAGACATCGGCCAATTCGCTGCCCAGCCATCCCCCCGCCCCGAAGGATCGATTGCCACCAACCGTCAGCAATCCCACCCCAAGCTCGGTCACCGCGCGGGAAAGGGCAGCGTCCTGGGCATCGGTGAACGCCCAACGCGGGACATTGGACAGGATCACCAAATCGAATCCCGCAAATGAAGCCAAATCAGAACCAGCAGCTTCGGGGGATTGTTGAAAAACTTGCAATCCAGAAGCACGCAATGCTTCAGCCAGCGGGCCCGCACCATCCCGACTGGTTTCGATCAGAAGCACTCGACCTTCACCTTCGACGAACGTCAACGCCGTTCCGACATTGTTCTCTGGACGATCAAGGGACTGGGAGGAGGATGGTTCAAAGACGGCACGCCATGAAACCGTGCCCCCACCTTCAAAATTCTGAGGGGTTTCCCAGACACTTCGCCCCTCAGGCAGTTGCACCGACAACCCGAGTCCAGGGGCCGAAGGATCCAAATCAATTTCGATTCCAGAGCGGAAGAGACGAAGCACCCCCGCCGTTGGCTTTTGCGCGAGCACCGCAATCCTGACTGGGCTGCGCTGGCCGGGACGCACCCTGGTTGGTGCGGCAACAGACTCCACCCGAACTTCAGCATTTCGTTGGTGCCGAATCGGGTAGACATCAATCGGAATACCGGCCGCGCTTGACCGAGCCACCGACTCGCCAAAGTTCCCTTCAGTATCCACGCCGTCCGATGCCAAAACAAGACGCGCTCTTGCATCATCCGGAAGAATAGAAAGTGCCGTGGCTACGGCAGCACCAAGATCGGTGGCATCTCGGCGGGTCGGCTCCAACGGGACCCGAACTTGACCCCCAACAACTGGCATTTCCAAAATTGCAGGATCGGCCCCAACCGCGATCACCCCCAAGCGATCTTCTGGCTGGCGTTCAGGATCATTGCTCGCGGCCAAGACCAACGCATCAAGAGCGGCTTGCTGTTCAGCTTCCGGAATGGATTGGGTTCGGTCCAGAATCACGATCGTGGCCACGTTGTCTGATCGTTGGACTCGGTGCACATCGGCCGCCGCCAAGAGCACCAAGGTCCAAGCCAACGAGCGAAGTCCCAAAGCCAAAAGTGTGCGTCGTGGTTCACTCATCAATCGGCTGCGTGACCAAAGCATTAACACCGGAAGCAACAGCAGTCCCCACAGCCATTCAGGATGGTCGACGCTGATCATGGGATCGACTGGAACTCAGTGGAGTCCACCTCAAGGATGCGGTGGTTACCACTGTCCAAGACCAAGATGCGCTGATCGATGCAACCCACCGCCCAAGGGTACCGCAGACCGTTTGACTCTTCTGCAGACCATGTACGAAAGGAGTCTGTATCCAGCGACACCTCATGGATTCGGCACCCGCCAAATTCCGCAACAAGAACATGACCTTTGGAAGTTAGGGCCAAACCATAGGGATACGAAAATTGACCAGGCTCATGCCCGGGTCCTCCGATGCTGCGCAACAACTCACCTTCTGAGGAGAGAACATGCAATTGATGCCCATTCGCTTCACTGAGCAGCATCACATCATGCTCTGGGCTCCATAGCAGTGATTGCGGCCGTCTGAAGGCTTGATTTTCAGCGGCCACGAACAGAGGAGAGTAATCATCGGCAAAGACCTGAATCCGGTCGTTGCCACCGTATTCACTCACCCACAAGCGTCCCTGACCATCGCGGGCGATATCGGTGGGGTAGATGAATTCACCCAGATCCTCTCCATACTCACCAAAGGTGGTCCTCAATTCCCCATCGGATTCGTAGACCAGAACCCGATGCTCGTGGGTATCGGCCACGAAAATGGTCCCGTCACCATCAACGAAGATGCCGGTGGGGTTTCCGTTTTTCCTCGTAGGTGTGGACCATTCCTGCAAAGGTGTGCCATCAGAAGCCAGTCGTTGAATACGCGCGCGTTTGTCGACCACCAAGATCGTGTTGGTTTGAGGATCAACATCCATGGCACGTGGATATGCAAATCGACCTGGGGTTAAACCGTTCCCACCGATGACGGACGATTCGTCTTCGGTGGCGATCTCGTTGCACGAGACCAACAGCACCGCCAAGAGCATCCCAAAGCTTCGACGAGGCAGCAGCCAAGCCACACTTCCGGTGGCCAACAACAACGGGGCCATCGCCAACAGGACCACCCCAGGACGTTGGTAATGCAGTGCCGAAAGCAGCGATACTGCCAAAGGATCATCGCCCGGCTGCGCCAAACGAGCGCTCACGGTCAACTCACCCAAGGCAAGCATGATGGCGGCCAAGCCACCAAAGCCGATCACCCGCAACCTTGGCAAACCCAAACCAAAAATCCGTTGGCCCGCCGCAGCTTCAAGATGCCGCGCCTCACGCTGGGTGGAGTCTTCCATCACGCCGGAAAGATACCCCACGGCCCATCCCGCAAACGCGACGCGCATCAACAACCCAAGGTTCAAGCCCACATCGCCGACCACGGAAGCAAACAATGGTGGTGGCAAAAAGTACAGAACCCCCCAAGCGGCAAGACCGCATTGGCTCCAACGAAGTGAAACATCGACCAGAACGCGTGCATGCAATGCCACCGCACCGGCCCCGAGTCCAACCACGGCAAAACGCAAGGCATCTGGACCGAATTGTCGACCGTGCAACAGGAAGAAGTCATGCAGACGCAGATCGCCGGCAAATGGGAAGGCTGCAGCAAAAATCGGTACTGTCGCCAGCAATATCCAAGCCCCTCCCCGACGTTCTTCACGTTCAACATGCCAATGTTGTGTGTTGGTGCAACACCAAATCAATGCAAAGAGCACCAGGCCAAACCAAGGCACAAACGCACCAAGCGCCTCACGCGGAAGACCGGCATCCAATGCCGCACGAAACTCGTTGGCCAAGCCTGGCCAACGGGCCAGATCCCAAGACGTGGTGTCCAAAGCAGATCGCACGGCAACGATTGTTCCCCCAAGGGCAAGGGGGAGCTTGGAAAGTTGCATCCGCAACCACCACCGGCGCAGTGAACTGGCCCCGGAAAGACGGGCGGCCTCGAAGGCACTGGCGTGGGTTCCCGAACCGCAGAGGAACATCGCGCACAACGCCATCCCCGAAATGCTGTGGGCAAGCAACACGGGCAGACCGCGTGGAAAAAAACCTTCCAGAACACTCGCAGGTCCATCGAGCGATGCAAAAGACCAGGTGAAAAGCCAAGGCGGCAACGCCGCCACCAAGAGAACCGTCCAGAGCGGCGAACGGGCCAAGACCGCGGCCATCACCACCGCCAAGACGCCGGAAGCGGCCGCCACCCCCAGCGTTCGCCCCCAAACAATCGGCCATGAATCGAGCGGGATCGGAAAGACATCCCACACGGGCAAGCCAGAACCAAGCGGCCACAGGCACATGACCAAGGGGATAAGCACGAACCAACGCATCAGCGTGCCCCGAAGATGTGCAGGGCCTCTTCGACCGCCAGCGATTGTTCTTCTGCCGCAAGATTGGGGTCGTAGGTCAAACCTGTTGGGAGTTGGCTGGGATCAAGCCAACCCGGAGCAGCGGATCGGAACACCTGGGTGCCCTTCTCTCGCATCCAATCCAGGTACATCACACCTTCAGAGGTCCGCGGAGCGACCAGACGGGCCTCTGCGGTCATGACCCAAGGTCCCCGCTCTGCATCGAGCGGGAGCGGAAGAAACTGCACCGGTTGGCCCAGCGCTTGCGCCGCGGCAACATCGTCCGCATCGGTTGCCCCAAATGCGACCTCCCCCTGCGCCACCGCCTCGACCACGGCTCGGTTGCCTCCAGCCACCAGCCGTACCCCCGCCACATCAAACCCAAGCAAAAGGGATCGATACTCGGTCTCACCAAGCACCGAACGCAAGACGCCAAGATGCGCTCCGGTGGACCCATAGCGAGGGTCAGCCACCGCGAGCCCTTGGTCACGCCAACGGTCGCTGCCCAAATCCAGCCAGGAGGAAGGGCACTGGGCATGGTCTCGATCCGAACGCACCACCAAACCACGGACCCGTCCAGCAAGGATGACCCCTTCCGGAAGCAGCACCCCTTCTGCGACCAAGGTCGCCACACTGAGAGGTTCACCACACACAAAAACATTGGCTTGTGGAGACAAAGCTTCCGAACGCAACCGATGGATCAAGCCAGCGGTTTTGGTGGCTTCGGTGTCACCGAGTCTCTTCACCGCAAATGGAAGCTCGTTCTCTGCCTGAGCGACAACAATCCGCCCGGGTTCATCATCAAGGCCGTCGTACACCACCACCGTGGGGTCTGAATCCGCGCAGCCCAAAAGGAGCAACCACCCCAGACGCTTCACTCGGACTTTTTCCTGGTCAAGCGTTCGTGGTAGCGACGCAATGCTTCTCGGTGCCGGGGATCGGTCACTTCCTGCTCAAGGGCCGCTTCCCAGCCCGCCAAAGCAACCCGCCGTGCCTCGACTGGGTCCAAAGTGCTTTCACCCACTGGAGCGGCTCGGCGCTCTTTCATCCGTAGCAACACTTCACCCTCGGAAAGATCACCGGCCAGCCGCTCGAAGGTGGTGTCGGTCTCTGTCTCTTGAGCCGATCCGGGACGACCCCCGTTGCTTTTTCCTTCGCTCTTGTTCCCAAGGCCTGGTGCGCCACTCTCACACTGGGCCATCCCGCTCAACGCCGCCATTGCTTCTTCGGTAGACATGGAACCACACGCCGACTGCATGGCTTGGCCTTCTTGCATGGCCTGCATCAGTTGCTTCATCATGGCGGTGGCATCCCCCGAACATTGGCCTTCTTTGTTCTCCGAGGCTTGCTTCAGCTGTTCCGCCATCTGTTTAAGACGTTCTTGGGCCTTTTGGTCTCCAGCCGCAGCTTGCGCCATCATGTCCAGCAACTCCTGCGATGCCTCAGGTGTTGTGGATGCGTTCTCCTTGGAGGTCATGGCCAAATCGGAAAGATCGGAGGCCAGATCGGACAAAGCCTTGCGGATGGCTTCGGCTTGCGCCTCATCGCCATCGGCCACGGCTTGCTCCAGCTGAGCATCCAACTCGGCCGCCGCTTGTTCGGCCAAGCTCTCGTTGCCTTCCTGCAAAGCTTCCCGAAGGCTGGACGCAGGGTCGAGTTTGGGATTCAACTCCGCCAATCGATCCTTCAAAGCATCTGATTCGGCCTGCAGCGACTCCAGACGTTCATCGAGTTGACGACGAGCTTCCGCCATGGCTTCCGCCTGACGCATGGGATCTTCAGCGTTCGCGGCCTCGGCCAAGGACTCGGCAAGTTCGGCGGCCAATGCAGCATCCTCTTCACCAAAAGCCGCTGCAGATTCGATGGCTTCTTCCACCACTTCTGCCACCGCCTTGACCGGCGTGACGGTGGCTTGGTCTTCCACCAAGACGGCGGGTTCCGCTGGAAGTCGGGCGGGGAATTGCATCACCCCCCAGGCGAGCAAAGGCGTGGCCAAACGAATCCAACTGGACGAAGGCCAGACTGGACCCAATCGCCGCAATCGAGCCTGGGTACTGGGTTCGGCCAACAACGCCTCCGCGGCGGCCAACACGTGATGTGTCGCCGCTGCATCCTCGGGAGCAGCTTCTCGACTGAGTTCATCCGCCGTCACCAAGGTTTCGGGCGCCCCGAGCGCCTCATCAGCCAACAACAACACCGAGGTCCGCTCCAATTGGATACGTCGGGCACACCAGACCAACCGGGCCAGAACGAGCACGGAGGCGATCAGCAGCAAGAGCGACCAAGGCGTCTCCACCAAGGGGGCCAAACGGTCGGTCAAGGCAACCCCAACAAAGAGCATTCCCAGCCAGCCGAGATCCACCAGCAGCTGATTTCGAAGCGACCGCCACAACATGGCCCGGCGAACCAGAGACACCGCATTGTTGAGCGTCATCATCACGCCTCTATCGTACGTCAGGAACGCATGCTGTCACGAAATCGTGGCCATCAAAGCGTCCCGAATTGTGGCCATGGCCGTGCTCAAATCGCCCGGGACTCGGCATCCGGCAGCCATGCGGTGCCCCCCACCACCAAACTGTGCGGCAAATTCAGCGACATCGAGAATCGGACAGCCGTGTTCATCCGGGATAGAACGCAGAGACACCTTGACCAAACCCGGGGTCACCTCAGTGCACAGCAGCGAAACCCCGCACCCGCGAACCGACAGTGGTTCATTGACGACGCCCGCCAACACCTCTGCTCCTGCGCCGGCCGAGACAAAATCATCATGGGCCAATCCGGTGATCGCAATTTGACCTTCGGCCAGCCACTCCAGTCGCCCAAGGGCGGTTCCCATCAAAGACAATCGTGCCGGATGTTGGGCGCCTTCGGTGGCCTGGTACAACCGATCTCTTCGAGCGCCCGCTTCGATCAATCGGCCTGCCAACGCAAAAGCCCCGGCATCGGCATTGGCGTGCCGGAACCACCCCGTGTCGGTGGCCAAACCAAGCAGCAGCGGTTCCGCCAAATCTTGATCGAGCGATAGACCTGCCTCGATGATCAACTTCGCCAACAACGCGGTGGTGGAGGGGAGGGTGGCATCGACACAACTTTGCGCCCATTGGTCCCCCTTGGCATGGTGATCGATCACCAAGAGACGATCCTCCATCGATCGGCAAAAGCCGGCATCTCGATCAAGCTGTGATTCGGCGGAAGTATCCACGACCACCACCGCCTGGGCTTCGGGCGGATTTGGGTCGTCAAAAGTCACCGGCTCATCCGGAAACAACTCCCGCATCATGGGATCAAGCCAGCCCGTCAAACGAATGCGGGCAGAACCACCAAGCCGTTCCATCAAGCGACGAATCGCAACCGCCGATCCCCATGCGTCTCCGTCGGGTCGGGCATGGGTCAACACCAACACGTCTTGATGCTCACGCAACCAAGCAATGGTTTGGGACAAATTCATGGTTTTTTGGTGCTGGGTCATGCGTGATCTCTTCGTGAATTACCGACGATCGGCATGGTGTTGCCGTGCGACTTCCAAATCATGGTGGATTTGTTGCTGGAGGGCTTCTGGGGATTCGAATCGTACCGCCCCTCGAACACGAGATTGAAAAGCCACCTGCAGCGGCCACCCCGCACCTTCCGGTACAGCCTCTTTGGGATCTGAAAGCACGTGGGTCTCGCACTTCCTCGCTTCCTGACCAAAAGTTGGGTTGGTGCCAACAAAGCTAACCGAAGGCACGGACCGCCCCCCGGGAAGACGGGATGATGTGACGTAGACACCGTCGGCGGGCAGGATGGTCTGGGGATGAAGGTTTGCGGTTGGTGTGCCCAGGATGCGACCGCGCTGCTGCCCGGCTCGAACCCGCCCCAAAATCTCATAAGGACGGCCCAAGAGTGCGTTGGCAAGATCCAGATCAGCATCAGCCAAAGCCGTCCTGATGCGAGAACTGGAAACCCGCTCCCCTTGGACTTGCACATCCTCGAGCACGTGCACCTCAAAGCCCAACTGAGGCCCCAAATCCTGCAACAGGGTCGCAGTACCCGAGCGACGGTGCCCAAACCGAAAATCCTCTCCCACCACCAAACGGCTGAATCGATGGCGTTGGTGGAGATCACGGATGAAATCAAACGCTGGGGTCTCCAAAAGGCCAGAACGTGGGTCCAAGCGGATCACCCGAGCCCCCTGCTTTCGGAGTTCTCGCGAACGGGTCCGCCACGTGGTCAGGGGAAGGGGCGTGGTGTGGCCCAAGACGGATTTGGGATGCGGGTAAAACGCCGACGCCAGAACCTTCGCTCCATCCTGAGCTGCTCGCGCCAAAAGGGCTTGGTGGCCCAAATGGACCCCATCCAGTACCCCAATCACCATTGCACGCTGCGAATTCATTTCCGTCACAATAGAATGTCTCCAGAGTCGAGAGGTGCCCCAAAGATGTCGCAAACCGACCCCAATCAATCGCTCGCTGCTGATGAAGCCCAGCGGCTGCTTGTTGACCTTCGTGAATCCTTAGCCACAGCTGCCGAGGACATTGGCCCACGATTTCTCGACATCATGCCATTGTCCTATTTTCAGGACACACCGCACGAGGAGCGCCTCACCCACTTGCGGGCGATCCTCGCAGCCCGTGCTTCGGGGCGACTGCCTTCGTTGGACCTCCGTGACGGTGAAAACCGGATCACGTTCATCAGGCCCAATGACCATCCCGGACTCTTGGCCGAAGTGGTGGGACAACTCCCACACGATCGCCCTTTGATCTCCGCAAAAATCCATTCCGCCACCGACTCTTCTCTGGCCATCGACACTTTTGAATTCGGGAAAAAGCGGCGATTCGATCTCAGCGATCCCGAGCAGACTGGATGCATGGAACGGGCGGTTGCCTTTGCCGCAGAAAACCATCCTGAAATCACCGAAGATGAAGTGCGTGATTTCATCCAACGCTGCACCGCCGACTACATCTTTTCGGTCAGTCCTCTTCGGTTCTGTCAACACCTGAAAATCTACCGTGAGTTGTCAGGGACCGAAGGCACCATTGTCCGGCTTGAGCAAGAAAAAGACGAGCGCTACAGCCGAATTGTGGTGGCAGTGATGAACGCCTCCACCCGGAGGATGCTGGAGCGGGTGGCCGAACGGTTGGCCATGGATGGCATCGATATTTTCCGAGCGTATCTCGACAGCATCGACGATGGTGACAACGGACAGATCACCCTTCTTGGGTTCGTCGTTCAGCGTGAACAAGGTCTCCTCGTGGAAGACAGCGCGCTCTGGCGGGTCATTCGCCGTGACCTCCAACGCAACAAATGGGTCGACACTGCCGCGCTCAAGTTGTCGTACACCCACGCAGGACTTGGGCAACGGCACGCGGAAGTGCTGGATGCGGTCATCGAATTGGCCCACCAAAAATTGGTCAAGGTCAACCGCTGGGCGTACAGCCGAGTTCGTTTGCGAAGATGGACCAGCGAGAACA
The DNA here is from genome assembly GCA_002168105.2 of Phycisphaera sp. TMED24. Lineage (GTDB taxonomy): Bacteria > Planctomycetota > Phycisphaerae > Phycisphaerales > SM1A02 > UBA8653. The sequence continues at coordinate 60,213 of NHCD02000037.1, read as the reverse complement.
TCGAGCTCTGTCAAAAGATCGCCGATCTGTTGCTCGCCCGCTTTGATCCTGACAACCCACTCCCTGAGCCCGATTTCACAATGCGACTGGCCGATGTGCGTGAGGTGGTGGATCGGGTCGATTTCCAAGACACACGAATCGCCATCCAAGCCATGCTGGACGCCGTATTGGCTGTTCGTCGCACGAACGTCTTCCTTGACGAAAGGTATGGGCTGGCCTTCCGGATTGACCCGGCCTACTTGCACCACGAAGACCGGCCCGCGGTGCCCTTCGGCGTTTTCTTTGTCCGGGGAAGAAACTTTGCCGGCTTCCACGTTCGCTTCCGCGACATCGCCCGCGGAGGATTGCGAATCATCCGAACGCGGACCGAAGAAGTTCATGCCCGGGAAAGCGAACGTTTGTACGACGAGGCGTTCAATCTGGCGTTCGCCCAACAATTGAAGAACAAAGATATTCCAGAAGGTGGGGCAAAAGCCGCAGTTTTGGCGGACCCGTACGCTCGCCACAACCGGGTGGTCAAAGCATTTGCGGATTCTCTGCTCGACCTCATCACCCCCGAGCCGCACACCAAAGAACGCATCGTCGACCACCTTGGACACGACGAACTCCTGTACCTCGGACCAGATGAGAACATCCTTCCGGAACACATTGTGTGGATGGCCAAGCGTGCGGTGCGACGGGGTTACCCACTGGCGTCTGCCTTCATCTCTTCGAAGCCTGGCGCTGGTATCAACCACAAGGATTACGGGGTGACTTCAGAAGGTGTGAACGTCTTCCTGCACGGTTCTTTGCCCGCGATTGGCATCGACCCCGATGTTGACAGCTTCACGGTGAAGATGACCGGAGGCCCGGATGGAGATGTCGGAGGCAATTTCATTCGGATCGCCAAAGACACATACGGCGACCGAATCAAGATCATTGGCATTGCCGACGGATCGGGTTGTGGTGAAGATCCCCAAGGGCTGAATGTAAACGAACTTCTTCGCCTCTTTGAAGCCGAATTGCCGATCGCCCAATTCGACCAAAGCAAGTTGTCCAACGAAGGTCGGATCGTGACCCTCGATGAGCCCGACGGGCCAGTTCTTCGAAACACGCTCCACAACCGGCTGGTGGCCGACGCATTTGTCCCTTGCGGGGGGCGACCTGCGGCCATGAACGAAAGCAACTGGGACGACTTCCTCACCCCAACCGGAACACCCAGCAGCCGATTGATCGTCGAAGGCGCCAACCTCTTTTTGACCCCCGAGGCTCGAGAAAATCTGAGCAAAAAAGGGGTGTTGATCCTCAAGGATTCCAGTGCCAACAAATGTGGGGTGATCACAAGTTCCTACGAGATTTGCTCCAACATGCTTGTCTCCGAACAGGACTTCATGCCGATCAAAAATCGCTTTGTTGGTGAAGTCATCCCACGGCTGCACCAATTTGCGCGGTCCGAAGTCCAGCTGCTGCACCGACTGCATAAGCATCACCCAGACTGGACGCTGCCTGACATCTCAATTCACATGAGCCGGGTCATGATGCGGGTAGCCGATGCTATCGAAATTGGCTTGGATCAAATTGAGCAATCAGCACCAGAGGCAGTCCGACGCCTGGTCACCGACCACATTCCAGAAGTAATTCAGGAACTCGCGGGCGAGAAACTCTGGGACGATCTGCCGGCCGCATACTTGCGATGGTTGAAAGCCAAAGCCCTTGCCGCGCGCATCGTGTACCGGGAAGGCACTGATGCGGTAGAAAGTCTCCCCGCCGAGCACTTGCCAGCGTTTGCCATCGAATTCCTCGCGATTGACGATGAGACAAGAAAGCTCGCCCGAACCATCGAGGAAAGTGACCTCCCAGATCGAGATCGGATTGCCGACCTGCTCCGGAAAGCGGGATTGGCCAGCGCGATGGGCGCCGACCACAGCTGCTGAGGTCGGCGAGACAGCTCTAAAGAAAGCTCAAAGAGCGAAATATTTGGCTTCAGGATGGTGGACGACAATCGCACTGGTCGATTGCTCAGGGTCGATTTGATGGTTCTCAGTCAAGTGGCAGCCAATACGTTCAGGCTGAAGGAGCCGAAACAACTTCGTCTGGTCAGCCATGTCTGGACATGCTGGATAGCCAAAGGAATATCGACTGCCGCGGTATTGCTGCCGGAAGAGTTCTTCGGGCGTCACCGCGTCATCGGCATCGATCCCAAGCTCCGCCCGCATCCGCTTATGCCACAACTCCGCCAAAGCCTCCGCGGTTTCGACCGCAAAGCCATGCAAGTACAAGTACTCAGAGAAATCTCCCGATTCAAACAATGCCTTGCATCGGGCAGTGGCCTCTTCTCCGACGGTCACGCATGACATGCCAATCACGTCATCGTCACCAAAGAAATCACTGATGCACAGACGACGTCGTTCGGCCTGTCTTGGAAAAGAAAAACGTTCCATCTCGGTGCGGCCATCTTCTTCTAGGACGACCAAGTCATTCCCATCGCCCCGACAACGGAACCAGCCGTACACGACCTTGGGTTGCAAAATCTTCTCCTGCAAGCATTGCAATGAGAGTCGATCAAGGACAGGGTCAGCGTGTTCAGCAAGCCAAGCGTGGTGTTCGGCTTCGCTGCGGCTCCCCCGCTTCATCTGCCATTGCCCCCGGGTCAGAGCCTTCCGGTTGAGATAAGGCCAAATGGAACGGCAATCGAGATCTTGGACCACTCGCGTCCCCAAGAATGGCGCGGCCGGTGCGGTGACCGGCTGAATTTTGGCCGCGACCGCCGCCGGACTTTTAGCACGTGTGACTTGAGCGGCTTTCGCTTTGGCCACTGCCTGCTCGCGTTTGTTGGTTCGAGAAGAAATGGCGTCCCGTTCCTGCTGCACTTCATCTCGAACAATCAGATCCATCAAACGGAGACCGTCGAAAGCATCCTGTGCGTACAAGCATTCGCCCAGATAGAGGGGACGCAGATGACCTTCGCAGTGACGGCGTGAAAGGGCTGCCCCACCCAGCAAAACGGGGAGGGCGACATCGTTGGCGTTGAAAGTCTCAAGATCAGACTCCATAACCATCACACTTTTGACCAAGAGTCCCGACAGGCCAATCGCATCCGGTTGGTGCTCCGAAACGGCGGCCATAATCGACTCCGCGGTCTGCTTGATGCCAATGTTGTGAACCGTGTACCCATTGTTGGTCAAAATGATGTCGACCAAGTTTTTGCCAATGTCGTGGACATCACCCTTCACGGTGGCCAACACAATGATGCCCTTTGAGCTCCCTCCCACTCGATCGAGATGGGGCTCGATTCGGGTAACCGCTGCCTTCATCACTTCGGCACTCTTCAGAACAAACGGCAGTTGCATTTTGCCGGATCCGAACAATTCACCGACTTCGCGCATGGCATCCAGCAAGTGCAAATTGATGAGGTCAAGGGGAGGGATGGAGTCGAGTGCTTCGTCAATCAAGCACTCCAGTCCTCCTTTGCGTCCGTCGATGAGCTGCTTTCGGAGACGGTCCTCCAATGGAAGATCGGTTTCAACTTCGATTTCGGCCCCAATGGTCTGACCGGCAAAGGCATCGGAGAAAATAGCCAAAGGGTCGTCAGTGTCGGTTCCATCCGACAACATCACGGGGCTCGCAGGCGCCCGGTCATAAATCAGATCAAGGGCCATATCCCAGTGCTGATCTTCGATTCTGGTGCGTGGCAAAATCTTTGACGCATGCATGATGGCACTGGTCAGACCCGCCAATTGCAATTCATGCAGGAAGACACTGTTGAGCACCATACGAGCAGCCGGCTTCAGTCCAAAGGAGACGTTCGACAGTCCGCACGTGATCTGCACCTCGGGGAATGCTTTGGCAATTTGCCTCACACCTTCGATGGTTTCTAAACCCGATCGCCGGTCCTGGGCCATCCCGGTTGAGATAGGAAGCACCAAAGGGTCGAAGAACAAGTCCTCGGCATGAAATCCATGGACATTTGTTGCTCGCTCATACATCCGTGAAGCGATTTCCAATTTTCGATCCGCCGTGCGCGCCATGGCCTCTTCGGGATCATCATCAATGCAACCCAAAACAATGGCCGCGCCATGCTCTCGGGCCAGTTGGCACAACTCATCAAATTTGGGCTCTCCCTCTTCGAGGTTGGCACTGTTGACAATAGCGCGGCCCCCACAAGATTCCAAACCCGCGCGAATGGTCTTGATTTGCGTTGAGTCGATCATCAAAGGGATGTCAACCCCTTTGGCAATACGAGAAATCACTTCCCGCATGTCCTGTTCATTGTCCCGCCCCGCGTAATCGACATTGACATCAAGAACATGGCTGCCATCGGTAGCCTGCTCGGATGCCAACTCGACAATAGCATCCCAGTCTTCAGCCTCCAACAAGCGTTTGAAGGCCCGAGACCCTGAAGCATTGGTACGCTCACCGACAATTTGAACTGAATTCTGTTGGCGATGCTCTACAGCGCCGAACACCGAACTGGTCGATGGGGCGAAAGAGACCTGGCTGCGTGAAACAGGAGCCGAGAGCTCCAACATGCCACGAAGAGCTGAGATGTGCTCGGTAGTGGTGCCACAGCAACCGCCAACCATGCTGACACCCAGATCACCAACGAAACCAGACATCCGTTGTGCCATGGGCCCCGCCTGCAATGGGTATTCGGTCCGACCATCAACCAAGATGGGCAGCCCAGCATTGGGAACAACCGAGATGGGGCGATCCCAATGTTTGGCCAGCCATTCCACATGCGGCGTCATCTCAGCGGGACCAGTTGCGCAGTTCAAGCCCAAACTCGCCACCGGCAAACGCCGCAGGGTGGCCGCCACGGCTGCTATTTCAGAACCCACAAGCAACGTTCCGGTGGTCTCAACCGTCACCGAGACCATGATGGGCAGCTGCTCTGGCCCCATGCCCCGCGCTTCAAGTGCATGCAAGGCGGCGTGCACAGCGCAACGAATCTGCAAGGGGTCTTGACAGGTTTCGACCAAGAGTGCATCGACTCCACCATCCAGAAGACCTTCAATTTGCATTCTGTAGGAATCATGCATTGCCGACCAGTCCGTCTGGCCCAAAGTCAGCAAACGGGTACCGGGGCCAATGGACCCCAAGACATACCGCGAACCACCCGCCGCAACACATGCGGCGCGGGCGATCTCTGCCGCCTCTTGGTTCAGTTTTCTGGTGTCACCTTCGAGTCCAAATTCAGCAAGAACCAAACGGTTGGCTCCGAATGTATTGGTCTCGACCGCGTCGGCACCACTTTCGAGAAAAGACGCATGAATGGACTGCACCAATTCAGGGCGACTTCGCACCAGAACTTCAGTGCAGTTCTCCTGACCGAGGTAATCCCGGTCAACGTCCAAGTCCATGTCTTGAATCGCTGAACCAAAGCCACCATCCAAGAGCAAAGCACCATGTTGCAGACGATGAGCGAATGGGGGCATTGGCGAAGATAGTAGGCCGTCTTGGGGATGATGTCCATCTATCCGGATCAATGGATGCTTCCCGATTTTTGGCCCAGATTCACCATTTATGGCATGATTGGAGCATGCTTTCTTGTGCCATACCGCTGCTGATCCTGGGTCTTGCTGGTGAACTGCCAACCCCTGACGAACTCTTGGCAAAAGCCACAGCTGCTCTTGGTGGCGAGGACGCACTGGCCACCAACCTCCAGACCTCTTGGACGGTGACCAAAACCGAAGCCGGTGGCAAGCCCAGCACCACCCCAACCCCCAAAGAAGAACTGACTGTCAAAGTCACCGACACCTCGTATGAGTTGAAGGTGAAGCAAGGCAAAGGGCACCTCACGCTCTTCCACACCAACAAGTTTGACTGGATGCAGTTGCCCCAGCACACCAATATTCCGCCGGTTCGGATCTCTCAGGATCGACTGCACCAGTGGGATCCAATCGCCCAACCCCATCTTGAATTCCTCGCCGCCTGGAACCGACGCCCTGAGCGACGCACCATGGGCTTGGTGATGCGAGGTGATGAGGCGTGTTACCGAATCCGCTTGGCGGGATCGAGCGATCCAACCTTCCTCGAGGAAGGCGCAGAATTTATGTACCTCTCTGTCATTACTGGGTTGCCCGTTGCCCATGAGTCGGCGGCGAACTCCCGCAGTGGGGCCCGCCGCATCACCGACTTTCAAAATTGGGAGTCCACCGACACCATCAAACTTCCCAAACAACTGACTTTGACTGGAATGAACGGCAAAGTACGTTTGGCGCAAAGAACTTCGGCATCAATATTGGAAGTTCCACTTGCTTTGACAGTGCCACAAAAGGTGAAGGACGCCAAGAACCCAAATCCCGTGGTGGTCCGAGACGAACCCTCTCTTGCCACTCAAAATAAGGGGGCATCCGAGCCAACAAAGCCGGAAGCCATCGAACCCGACCCCACCACCAAACCACTTGTTCCAGAAAAACCATCGAAGTCGCCATGAATGAATCGGTGGTGGTGATTGAAGACGGGGTCAAACGCTACGGCACCAAGTTGGCCCTCAACCGAGTCAACCTCAGGTTGGAACGAGGCATGCGTTGCGGGCTGCTGGGACCAAACGGCGCCGGAAAAAGTACTTTGATCCGAACACTTACTGGCATCCTTCGACTGGACGAAGGCCAAGTCAGTGTCTTGGGCGAAAGTCCCGAAGCAGCCCGAAGCCGAGTGGGATATCTGCCCGAAGAGCGTGGCGTACCCCGCCGAGCCAAAGTTGGCGAGTGGCTGGCCTTTCTGGGGAAACTTCGAGGTTTAACGGCTCAGGAGGCTCGAAAGCGAGCCCTCCACTGGCTCGAAAAAGTGGACCTTCCCGGGGTGGAACGATCACGGTGCCGAGAACTGTCCAAAGGCATGCAGCAGAAAGTGCAACTTGCGGCCGCGCTGCAACATGAACCAGACTTGCTCATCTTGGATGAACCATTCAGTGGCCTCGATCCCGTTGCCGTGCAACTGCTTGAGGACTTGATTCGTGAAGCTTCAGAGCGGGGTGCCACCATCTTGCTCTCGACCCATTTGCTACCGCAAGCGGAAGCACTCTGCGACCACGTGCTATTGCTCAAGCAAGGACAAACCTTGGCTTCAGGATCGCTCCAACAGGTCTTGGCCCAAGGTCATCCAAAGATTGAACTTCGGGCAGAGACCGGGCCGCCCCACGCGGTAAAAATCGGAAATGACCGCTGGATCATTGAAGCCCAAAACAGCACCATCGATGAAGTCTTCCGCGAAGCCGCGCAGTGGACTGGGGTCAGGGAGATCCGAAGGACCGGCCGCCAACTTCGGGACTTCTTCTCGGAGGATGCTGATGCGTGACCTTCGAACCATTGCCTGGCGCGAGTTCCGCGAAACCGCGTTGACACCAGCCTTCCTGATCAGCTTGATCGCCATGCCTTTGGTCTTGGTGGTCGTGGCCGTGCTTTCGTCTGGGATGGCGCTCACCCATACCGAGCCACCGGTCTCAGGCACCATTTGGATCCAAAGCAGTGAGGAATTTCGAATTGCTTTCACCGAGAGGTTGAAGCTTGGGGTCGATGCCGAGAGTGTCGGGGACTTGCCCTCGGTCACCGTGAATTTTGAAGGAGAAGTCGCAGCCGGTCCGCGAACCGATCCTCCGAACGGCTCAAACCCGGTGATGGCGAAGATCCCCGACAGCCTCTTGAGCCCCGACAACCTGGAAGGTGAGATCCTCTTGACGCTGCACGATGCGCTCGGTCGTCCCCAAGTGGATGCCGTCGAAACCGCATTGGCCGACACGGTGGTGACCCTCCGTCAGCGTCGAGCTGAAGTGGATCCAACCCTCATCGACCGCCTGCGAACTCCCCCAACCATCACGACCACCCGTCTTGATGACCAAGGACTCACGGCCGAGGATTCTCAATCCAGAAAGCTCAGAGCCTTGGTGATCCCGATGGGACTGATGTTCTTGCTTTGGGGAGCAAGCTTTGGGACCAGCGCGCAGCTGATGCAAACCACTCTGGACGAAAAAGCCAACAAAGTCGTTGAGGTGTTGCTGAGCACCACTTCTCCAGAACGGCTCATGATGGGCAAAATTCTGGGCCAAAGTGGAGTGGCCCTGACCACGGTGGGGATCTACGGAGGACTTGGCATCAGCGCCCTTATCGCCGCAGGAAAAGTGGGCCTGATTTTGGATCCACAGCTGCTCTGGCCGCTGGCATGGTTTGCCTTGGCATTCCTTGGGGCCGCGGCAATTCTGGCGGCGGTGGGTGCGGTGGTGCACGACCAAAGGGAGGCTGGCAACCTCATGGGTCCGATTGTGGCTCTGCTGGGCGTCCCTGTCTTTTTCATCATGCCAATCGCCCAAGCCCCCCATGGCATGCCTGCCAGCATTGCCTCATTTGCCCCGGTCATTGGGCCGTACATCATGGCCATGCGAAGTGCCGGCGAAATCCCAGTTCCGTATTGGCAACTTGGCGTAGGTCTTGTGTGGCATACCGCCATTACCAGAACGCTCCTGGTGGGCGCTGGACGCGTTTTTCGGGTGGGAATCCTGTCCAGCGGTACGCCGCCCAAGTTCACCACCTTGCTCAGGTGGCTGATTCGACCCTAAGACGGAAAAAATCCCGCAGATTGGCATTCAGAGCCGATTTTGTTCGTTCAACAGAACGACATGAGGTCCCGAATGTTTCCACGTCAACTGATCGTATCCCTGCTTGCCTTGATTTTTGTGGCCCCCACGGCCCATGCTCAAATCGGAGCGGCAGCGGGAATTGCCGAATACATGAACCCGTACTTCCTGCGGCGAGATCTCAAACTCATCACCGAGATCTTCGAGTTGGATGAAGGACAACAAGCCGTCTTTGAGGCCTTCTACTTCGAGTACGAAGATTCTCACGAACAAGGACGGACCACCACCACCGACAGCTTTGAAAACTTGCAGGCCCGCGTCAAAGAGGGCATGGGAGAAGAAGAACTGCTTCGTGAGGTCTTCCGTCCGTTCCGCGAACAAGCAGACCGATGGCACGACAACCGGGATCTGCTCCTCGCCAGTTTGCGCTCGGTACTCAACGGCGACCAACTTGCCCGTTGGGACGAAATGATGCGTTCCCTGCGTCTTGAAAAAGAACTGGGACGTTGCAATGTCTTGAGCGGCGAATCTGTCAATCTTCGGCGCGTCCTCCGCACCACCGAGATCCCCCGGGATGCACAGTTGATCGCGGAGCCCGCACTCGTTGCCTGGGAACTGGCAATTGATGAAGCCCTGCTGGCTCGAGAGCAACCGGCTCGAAAAGCCCAGCAGGCCATCATGAACGCCATGACGGAATCAGAGCTCAAAGATGCGTACGACCCCGTCATCGAGTTGTTGGCATTGGATGCCAAAATTCGTGATCTCCAGGAAGTCCACCGCGGACTGATCGCCACGGCCTTCGGGACATGGGGCCCTACTTTTGAACAAGCAGCCTTGGCTGCGGCCTACCCACAGATCTATGGCCGGAAGAATGCCGTCGAACGGATTTTTGATGCGGCTCTTGAACGCACCGACTTGGATGAGGACACAACCCTTCGGGTGACGGAACTGGACACTGAATTCCGAACCGAGATCGCCGCAAAGCGTGCCGCTTGGCGTGAGGCCTTGGTCACCTATGAGCAAGAAGACAAAGTCTCACGAGCCATGCGTTCGCGAGACCGAGAACGTGCCACCGCGACAGAGTTGAACCAAAACCCAATCCGTATGGCCTCTTCCGAAGTCGAGTACACCTCACGGGATTTCGCCGGAAGACTCCTGGAGATCTTGGGACGGACGAAGTTCTCGCAACTGCCTGGTGCGAGCCGATACCTCCCAAGACCAGCCCGAGACTCCACCGGATCAAAAGACGGCCCCAAATCCGCCCAGAGACGCAAAATGCTGGAAAGCGGCAAGAACAATTTGAACCCCAAAGCTGGTGGTGGAAAAGGGAAAAGAGGAGGGAAGCAACGATGAGTGACCCCACATCAATCGAACTCCCGACAGGATCACTCAAAGAACGTTGCGAGCGGTTTGGAATTCCTTGGCTCGACGAGGCCCCCGATCTGGATCTGGAACTTGCAGCCCGACTCTCGCCCGACACGGCGGTCCGGCTCCGCATCGTGCCCTACGCCGTCAAAGATGGCTGGGCTCGAGCGATCATGGCGGACCCTATGGATCTCTCCGCCGCGGACGAAGCATCCGCCAGCTTGGGACTTCCCGTCCAACGTGAAGGCATTGACACCGAAAGGTTCAACGACTTGGTTCGAAGGGCCTACGGCACCACCGCCGCCCGGATGGCCGAAGATCTGGCCGGGGAAGCGGACGACAATGACTACGAACACAACTTGGATGCCATCGAAGCGGATGACATCCACCGCATGGCCGAACAGCCAACTCTCATCAACCTGGTGAACTTGCTGCTCATTGAAGCCATCCAATCCCGAACCTCGGACGTTCATGTGGAACCGTTCGAAAGTGAACTCAAGATCAAGTACCGCATTGACGGGGAGTTGGTCGAACAATCTCCTCCCCCCAAGCACTTGCAACCCGCGCTGATTGGCCGCATCAAAATCATGAGTGGCATGAATATTGCGGAGCGTTACGTCCCCCAAGATGGACACATCACGCTGAGGGTTGAAGGACGCAAAGTTGACATCCGGGTTTCAACCGTGCCCACCCTGTACGGGGAATCCGTTGTGATGCGGATTTTGGACAAGAGCTCGCTGCCGCTTGATCTCAAGAGCCTCGGCATGGCCCAAGACAACCGAGACACCATGGATCGAATGATCGCCAAGCCTCACGGCATGGTGTTGGTGACGGGACCGACCGGTTCCGGCAAGACCACCACGCTCTACGCGTGCCTCTCTAAGTTGTACGACCCACGTAAGAAAATCATCACGATTGAAGACCCTGTCGAATACGAACTTGCCGGAATCAACCAGATGCCGGTGAACCCCAAACGGGGTTTGACCTTCGCCACCGGCCTTCGGGCCATACTCCGTCAAGACCCAGATGTCATCCTGGTTGGGGAAATCCGTGACGGAGAAACCGCGGACATTTCGATTCGCTCCGCCCTGACCGGTCACCTGTTGCTGTCGACGCTGCACACCAACGACGCCATCAGCTCCATCGGTCGACTGGTGGACATGGGCGTAGAACCTTTCTTGGTTGCCTCTGTGCTTGAAGGGGTCTTGGCGCAACGGCTGGGACGACGTATCTGTCAGGAATGCCGAGAAGAAATCACTATCGATCGTGATCCTCGACTCTCTGATGCTGAATGGGAACTCCTCGACGGCCGGGCTTTCCGCGGAGCCGGATGCCCCGCTTGCAACCAAACCGGCACCCGTGGTCGAGTTGGATTCTTCGAACTCATCGGAATCCACAACACACTCCGCGAAGCCATTGCTTCGGGAACATCCACCAGCGAGCTCAAGAAGCTGAGCAACGAACGGTACCGATCCATGCGGCAAGACGGCATCCAGAAGGTGGCTGATGGGGTAACCACCATCGATGAAGTGCTTCGTGCCACCCAGGATGTGGAAGACGAGATCTAAGCCATGGCCACGTTCCGCTACACCGCGCTCTCCGATGGCGCTCCAAGCAATGGCACCATCGAAGCAAACGATCGTTCTGACGCACTGCGTTTGCTTGCCGCACGTGGAGAGGTTGTCACGGACTTAACCAACGCCGAGAGCGAATCAAAAAGTAAGGTCAAGAAGAGGGCCCGTTCGGGACCTACGCTGAACAAGGCCGAGTTGGCGGCGTTTGTTCGTGACTTGGCAACTGCCATTGACGCGGGTTTGCCTTTGATGCAAGCCCTCTCAGTGATGCGGAAGCAGGCGAGTGACAAGCGACAAGCGGCCATCCTCGCTCACTTGGTCGAGAAAGTCGAAGCCGGTGAATCCCTTTGGGCAGCGGCGCAGTCTTGGGGGGCGCCATTTGACGACATGGTGGTGGGGATGATGCGTGCCGCCGACGCGTCCGGCCGCATGAATGAAGTGTTGATGCAACTGGCCGATTTGCTTGATCGCTCCGTCGAACTGAGACGTGAAGTGGCTGGCGCAACCATCTATCCCAGCATGGTCTTTGCTTTGCTGGTGGCTTCAGTCGCGATCTTTGTCACCTTCGTCGTTCCAGGTCTGATTGACCCTCTGGTAGGCATGGATGGTTTTGAAATACCCGGACCCACCAAACTTCTGCTTGCGATCGCAGATTTCGTCAGCAACTGGTGGCTGGTGCTGACCGTTGGCACCATTGCTGCGGTCTTCGGATTCCGCACTTGGGCCTCCGTTCCTGCCAACCGGTTGGTGATGGATCGAATGCTCCTGCAGGTCCCCCTTCTGGGGAAACTGCAACGGGATGTGGCAGCGGCTCGATTTGCCCGAACTCTGGGAACCCTGGCCGCCTCGGGCTTGCCGATTTTGGACGCACTAAAAATCACTCGTGGGACCATGGGCAACGCGGCACTAAGTCAAGCCATTGAAGCCACTGAGACCGAAGTCACCGCAGGACGGCCCATCGCCGCACCTTTGGAGTCGTCTGGCTTCTTCCCCGCCCTGTTGATTCAAGTGATTGGATTGGGCGAGAGAACCGGGCGCCTGGACGGCATGTTGCTGCACGCTGCGGATGCTTTCGACCGACAGGTCGGCATTACCATCAAAGTCGTCACCAAAGCCCTTCCTCCTATTCTTCTTGTCTTTATGTCCGCCATTGGCGGCTTTGTGCTCGCCGCAGTGTTGCTGCCCATGCTTTCACTTGGGCAGTCCATCCAGTGACCAAAAGGAACCCGGTATGAAACCAGTGAACCAAACCCGTACCCAACGCCGCCGCACGCACCGACGTGCGTTCACCTTGGTCGAAGTGATTGTGGTGGTGACCATCATCGCTTTGCTGGCCACCATCGTGGTCCCCAATGTCTTCGGCAACTTGGGAAGCTCGCGACAAAAGGTGGCTACGCAGAAAGCAGCAACCATTCGCCAGCAGATCTCGATCTATCTCATGAACAACAACCTCAGCACCGTGCCCGATGACTTTGAAGTGTCTGAGTTGACCACCGGCGCCAGCGCTCCCTTGCGCCCAAAAGATGTTGTCGACCCTTGGGGCCGTGAATTCATTGTCGATGTCAGCGGAAGCGGTGCCAATGGCTGGCAAGTCGTCTCGTACGGTGCCGACGGTGAACCCGGAGGCGAAGAAGAAAACGCAGACGTGATTGACTAAGGATCCGTCTCTTTTCCTGCCCATGAAACGTCGTACGCCGACAATCCGACGCTCGCGTGGCTTCACATTGGTGGAAGTCATTGTGGTAGCCATCTTGCTGTCATTTGCCGCGTTGGCCGTGGTCCCATCGCTTCGGGCAAACCCTTCGGCCAAGTTTCAACTGGCAACCGATCAAGTCATGGACTTGCTTTCGGTGTATGCCTTACGCGATCGAACCGGAAATGCACCTGTAGCCCTCCAACGTCAACTTGATTTCCAAGGCATGGAAGTCGTTTCAGATCGTTTGGCCCTGTTGGTACAAGATGAAATCGACGGGGTCACTGAATGGCGCATCGACCCGCACGTGCGACCAGTCGAACTGATCGAAGCCATCTCCCGAGACGGGATCGACGTTCGACTTGATGGGGAATTGATTGACACCGAAGGTGAACCCATCGCGCACCGGCCCGGCGAGGATCGCCCAGACATCTTGGTTTTACTCCGTCAGGAAGACCTCCAACTCACCTCAATGATCCGACTGAGCCCATGGTCCATCGCGCCAAGCCGAGACGGAAGAGCCGAAGCCATGGACGAAATCGATCTAGACGGCCTCGGAAGAAGTGAGGTGGACTGGTGAAACGGACTGGCGTTGCCTTGGTGGAAGTGATTGTTGCGGGACTGATCCTGGCCGCCGGCCTTGGTTCAATTTTCAGTCTTACTGGCGCCTCCATGGGAACCCAGACTGAAGGCGCGAACCGAATCGTGGCGGCTTGGTTGGCTGACAGTTTGTTGGGCACGGTGATGACTGAAGGGCCGGCACAGTACGCCCGAAGGAATGCCGATGAAGGCGTGTTCGATTCTCCATTCAGTGCCTACGAATACGAAATCAGAATTCTGGATCAAGGCGAGCGAGATCCTTTCCAAGTCACCGCCACCGTACGCTGGGGACCCGGACCAACGGATCTCGTTCGTGTCCAAACCTTGGTGGCATCCAGACGTGAGCCTCTTTGGCTCGAAACTTACATCGACTTTTGGGATGAACTTGAAGAACCGCGCGAGCCCTTCCTCGAAGTCGATCGAGAAGACCGCTGGTACGGATCTGAAGAAGACGAAGCTTCGGCCACGGGCGAGACCGGAACCACCTCGGGAGGTGGAGGATGAGAAGGGCCTTCACTCTGATCGAACTGATCATTGCTGGCACCATTGCCGCCATGATTGCCGGCACGCTGGCAGCCAGTTTCTCCAACCTGGGAACGGCACGTGAATCTGCACGACGCCGACTTGATGCCGCGGTTCGTGCCGATGCCGCCTTGGAAGCCATGCGACGAGAAATCGTTTCGGTGGTCCGGACCGATGACCTGTTTTACACCTACTTCTTCATCGAAGACGATGGTGGTGAAAATGCCGATTTCGATGAGTTGATCTTGTTCAACACTCGGTTGCGTTCGGTGCGAAACACGGCGAACTACGCCGGCGATGGCCAAGAGTACGAAACCGCATTCCGAATTGAACAAATGGGGAGCGATCTCCCCACCCTGTGGCGCCGTCGCGACACCATGCCCGATGAATTTTGGCGTGGTGGAGGCCAAGCTCGGCCGGTCGCCGAAGGCATCGTGAGCCTTTCGATACGCGCTTGGGATGGTGATGAATGGCTCAGCGGCTGGGATTCGGACCAACAAGGCCTTCCCATGGGCGTGGAAATTTTGCTTACGGCCACGGGCGCGAAACCTGGCGAAGACCCATGGGATGCTCCGCTGGTCGATCTCCGAACGGTTGTTCCCATCGACCGAGTGGCTCCCCCAAAAGACCACTTCGAAGAAATCGAGGTCCTGCTTGCTGAAGAGCTGGCGGAGGAACAGGGTGGTTCTGGAACAGGTGAAGGATCGACGGGGGAAACCGGTGACGGCGGAATCCAATCTGGCGGCATCCAACCCGGCGGTGGCGGTCGACCAGGCATCGGCGGTGGCGGTGGCCGACCAACTGGCGGAGGCGGCGGCCGTCCAACCGGTGGAGGTGGTGGACGCCCCACCAATGGTGGTGGCGGTGGCCGACCTACTCCCAACAACGGTGGGGGCTTTGGGGGTGGTCCAAGATGATCTCACAGCCCTCACCATCTCGGAACCACCCACCTGTCGGTCATCGACCTTCGCAATCGCCCCAATGCCGTCGTGGTGTCAGCGTGTTGCTCGCCATGTGGAGTGTGGTCATTGCCGCACTTACAGCGACCAGCATCCAGCTGGTCTCGTTCCGCCAAGCGCATCTTGGACATGAGGTGCTCCAACGCACCCAAGCCCGATGGGCCGCCCGAGCCGGGGTCGAATCCGTGGTTGCCGCTCTTTCCTGGGATGCCACCACTCCCGAGCCAACCGACGCCTTCAGTGTGTTCCGTGAGTTGCGACTGGCCAGTATCGGCCAAACCGAAAATGCCTCGTGGGATATCCGTCACCACCGTGAAGGCATGGACTTTGGCGAGCCTCTCGATGAACACGCCCGTCTCAATATCAACGATGAGGAAAACCTTGGCCTTTTGTTCCCTCTCTTTGAGGAACCCATGCCCGGCATGAACCGAGACATGAGTGAAGACCAATACGCTGCCTTGCGTGACTGGATTGATGAAGACGACGAACCCACCATGTTCGGGGCTGAATCGGATTACTACGACGCAAACTACAGTTACAGCCCTCGCAACGAACCCCTTCGTTCCATTACCGAAATGGAGTTGGTCGCGGGAATGTGGCCGGACTACGTTCGAGGTGAAGACTGGGATCTCGATGGCCGCTTGGATCCAAATGAAAACGACGGGGACAAATCTCCCCCTGAAGATGACGCAGACGGCTGGCTTGATGGGGCATGGGCGGGTTGGCTCACCGTGACATCGGTTGCAGATGGTGTGACTGATTCTGGCCTGCCACGCTTGCGACTGCAGTATTGCGACCTGGGGGATCTTCAAGATCGCCTTGGTATCACACCGGAGCAAGCCCAAGCCCTTCAGAACTGGTCACGCGGATCGGACGATCTCCATCTGACTGACCTGCAAATTCAATCGCTCTCGAGTTTGGCTGGAGGTTCTGCGTCAGGGCAAGGGCAAGGGCAAAATCAGAACGCGGCGAATGTGAACCAGCTCGACCTGGAAGAAGAACAAATCTTGGCCGTCATCTCTGAATGCACACTTTTTCCTGCGTACGAAAAACGCCCTGGACCCATCAACATCAATACGGTTTCCGAATCGCTGTTGATTGCCCTATTCCGCGCCCGACAGCTGGAAGAAACCGACGCCCAGCAACTCATTTTTATGAGAAATGCCATGGCCGAAGGAGTCACCGATTTGGCCGAAACGGTGGATGAAAGCATGGGGAACTCTGGTCCAACTGGCCAATTGGCAAACCAGACCCGACAATGGCTTCTTCGGTCGCTGGACACCCGCAGCAATGTGTTCCGGATTTCATCGATTGGCACTTCTGAGGTCTCTGGCCTCGAACAGGAAATCATTTGCTTGGTGGATCGTTCCACTATTCCCGTACGCATCATCGAGTACCGAGAACCATGACTTTTCCCACTGATGGCACCATCCTGGCCCTGCAAACCGACGGCACCCACCTCAGAGCGGTGACGGTTGAGCGACAAAATGGCCATGTTCGTTCGGCAACCATCCGCGAACTGGAGCCCGATACCTCTTCTGTATTGGCCATGGTCTCAGAATCCGATGCTGTCGGCGTTCTGATCATGCTGCCCGGATCCTCGATGGTGGTGCGAACCGCTCTGCTCCCAGGCGGCACCGACCAAGATCTCTTGCCGGCCCTCGCAATTCAATCGGAAGCGCTGTTGGGCTCCGAGCACCCCGAGCACCGGATGGGGCGAGGCTTGCTCCCAGCTGCCCCGGGCGAAAGCAACCGTGTAGGCGTCCTGACCAGTTGGCCTGTCCAAATGCAAGCCAATGCACTGGCTGAGCTCGCAGAGCAAACAGAAATTCCAATTCGCTGGACCACCCCCGCCGCGGGACTTGCGGGCTTGATGGGGGCCCACCGACCTACTGGTCCATTGGTGCATGCTGACAGCCAAACCGGCAGCGTGACCTTTGCGTGGTCCCACGCCGGAGGTGTTGGCTTCCGGAATGTCCTTCTGCCTGCCGGAGAGCATTGGCCTGCATCCGTTGGTCGCGCGTTCCAAGAATCAGCCGTGGGTTCCGGAGCGCCCGACTCTTGGGCGGCTGCGGCTGGAGAAGCCCTGCACACAGGGTTGGCCTCCCTCAGCGGATCAATCACCATTCTGCCCCATGAGGTCGCCTCGGAGCTCCAGGAACAAACCGGCCTTTCCAGCGGCGAGTTGGGGACGCACGGCATCCTGATTGGTGCTCTGCTTATTGATCCCCAAGGGGTCGGGTTGGCTGGCCTCCGGGATGCCATGCCCACCGACAATCCTGATTTCCAAGCACGGTTGACGGCCACCCTTTCCGTCCCCCGAACAGCACGACTCATTGTGGCGGTCGCCGCCTTGATCTTGATCTTTGGCCCCATCGTGTCTGCCTGGACCCGACTCAGTGTGGTGGAATCGCGCAATGCGGAGCTCGCGAGCATGGTTCAGGACGCCGATGCGCTCGAACGATCCTTGGCCCATTACGACACCCTGGGCAACACTGGATTCAGTGCGGTGAAAGTCCTTTCGGATTTGTTCACCAACCTGCCCCGAGGCATTCGTGTGGAAGGCGTCAGGATGAACACTCGGGACGCAAGTTTCTCCCTGACCGGGAAATCCATCCCTGATCGATCGGCCGGAGTTTCGGCCACCGATGTGATCGAGTCCATGCGGCAACAGCTTGGACAGGATCGGATGTTCAGCCGCATCAGTTTGAACTGGGAAGAACCTGATGCGTTCGGCCACCTGGAGTTCACGCTGTCCGGCCGAATTGACAAACCACACAAAGATGTGATGTACGAACGAGACCGCGACTTCGCGGCCTACTCCTTGGCCGCACGGATGTATCCCGACGCGTTCCCCGAGGGTCAAACGGATGACGGCTCAACCGATTCCGATGAATCAACTGCCACCGCAGCCGCAACTGATTCAACCGCCACGGCCCCGCCAAGCAACACTGGTGCCTCGGAAGAGTCAAACACCAACGACAGCCGAGGGGAAATCGAAGCCCGCCTCAATCGCCCCGGCCTTGCTGGAGGCGAAAGCGATACCGCATCCATGGCGGATGCCAGTGATCGTGGCGGATCGATGGTTGATCCCAATCTGATTCCTCAGCCACTTTCCTTGACTCAGGTGCAAGCCCTGTCCCGAGATGAAATCACCGCAGAAATCAAAACGTTCTCTACCGCGTACAACTTGCTTCGCCAAAACGGTGCCAGCAAAGAAGACAACCCCCAGCACGCTCTGTTCTTGCAGATCCAAGCCAGCTGGAAAGACCTTCGCAGCGAACTTTTGAACCGAAGTCGAGAGGGCAACAACCGATGAGCGAACAAAAGTCCCCTGTTCTGACCTTCGGCCTTCCGGCCATCGCAGTCATGATCGCGTTTGGCCTCTGGTCATCGCTGCTGGGCCCCGTGGCCAGTGAGATGCACATGAAAGCTGATCGCATCGAATCTGATGCCAAGCGACTTTCCGACGGGGCCGACTTGGCCGTCCGGCTCGGTCGTGCCGAACGCAAAGATCGAAATGCAACCGGCGATTTGATCGTTGCGTTCGGTGAAGTGGCCGCGCCGCCCAACGAGAACGAGGCCGGATCGAGTTTGCTGGGTTTGATCAACGACATCCGTGAAGAATTTGGTAACGCCATCCGGGAGGACACCTTCCGCCAGGGCGTTGGCGCCATGATTCCCAAATCCGAAGCCCGGCGCATGCTTGGCCGAGACGGCGCTGTGCAACGGGTCACTGCTGAGTACCAATTTGTGGCCACCACCGAAGACGCGATTCGCATCCTGGGCCGTCTTGAAGGTTCCCCTTCTGTGGATCTGGTCACCGAAGTACGAATGACCAAAGAAGACGGAGGAAGAATCGCCGTCTCCTGCTCGATGGAGCGTTGGGCTTTGGCTTCGGTAAGGAGGGGCGCATGAACACCCGTGACCTCAACATGTCCATCGGTGGCTTGGTGGTTGGACTGCTCGCTTTCTTGGTGCTGGCTCGATCCCCGATCAACGCGCTTCTGAGTGCTCCTGCGGTTGGCGACGAAAATGCTTTGGCCAAACTCGAATCGCTTCGTGATGCCCACGACGATGCCCGAACCACGTGGGAAAATCGATTCGCTGGACGCTCCGCTTTCCACACCCCTCCGCAGCCCCGGCGCCCAAGACCAGTTACACCACCACGACCAGTGACACCTCCCACCACGCGGCCCGAATCCGTTCGCCCCCCCGCGCCGGTGACGCCCCCCGAACCCACTTCATACACCGGACCCAAACCAATCGCATTTGACGGCGATAATCTTTGGTTCTCCAGCGATGACCGCATTCGCATTGGTGAAGCATCACGCGGAGTAACCCTCGTGGGAGTTGAAGACGCCCCCTACAGCTTCCGGGTTGAGTACCGAGGCAAAGAATGGGATGTCCCACTCCGGCCCCGGGGAGAAGACAGCGACCTGTTCAAACCCGCCCGCAACAGTGGGCAAGGAGATCTGGAAGCATTGTCGATCCCCGACGAACCCGATCCACCCGTCGAAGTTTCCGACGATGAAGAAGAGCCCTCTCCCTCATCCTCACCTGAACCAGAAATCCCTGACGAATAAGTTCCCGAACAACATCACCTGAGCCTGAACCATTTCGACTCACTCTTTGAGATCAACACCAGCCATGAATGTCCACTTCACTTTGCCAACCCTCACTTTCGCCACCACGCTGAGCGCCTTGGCGTGCACCGTCTCTGTCCACGCCCAGGAGGCCGAGTCGGAAAGCGCAAGTGAATCCTCGACGACCATGCTGATCACACCTCCCGGCCGGGTGGAACTGCCCAACGACGAAGTGCCTCCTATGGAGATCGTCGACCAGCCCGTCGAAGACATTCTTTACCGTATTGGTGAACTCACCGGAAAGACCATTCTTCCGGTGGGAAATATTGGGTCCAAAAAATTCACGGTCATCACCCATCGCCCAATGCAACGAAGCAAGGCTTTGGATTTGATTTTCCGGGCGTTGGTCCTGAACGACATCGGCACCATCGAGCGTGAAGACGTCATCCTCATTGGCGATCTCGATGACATCGCCAAACTCCGTCAACAGCCAGTGCTGACGGCCGACGACGACGTGATGTTGCGACAAGACCTTGGTTCGTATGTGGCCAAAATTTTCCGTCTAGAAAATGTCAAAGTCGACGCCGTTGAACCCATTCTGACTGCCAGCCTGCCGGACAACGTCAGCATCGAGATTGATGGCTCCAGCAACCAACTCGTGGTCTACG
Organism: Phycisphaera sp. TMED24; assembly: GCA_002168105.2. Lineage (GTDB taxonomy): Bacteria > Planctomycetota > Phycisphaerae > Phycisphaerales > SM1A02 > UBA8653. The sequence goes on along the minus strand of NHCD02000037.1, from coordinate 39,695 downwards.
CGGACATTGCCTACTGCCAGCACGTGCAGCAGATCGTTGCGGAACTGGACAACCGATTTGTCCGTCCCGAAACCCGTACTTGGCGGCTTCGACACGCTGACGCCGAGGCGGTGGCAGCCAACGTTACCGATCTGTTCGAATCGGATGGGTCGTCATCCGGGAACGCCTCTCGAGGCCGCACCCAAACTCGATCCGCCGGTCGAAACAACGTCACCACCCCGCGGGTGGACGGCGGTTCACTTGGTGCGGAAATCGAACTTCGAATCACCGTCAACGTGCCCCAGAACTCTTTAACCATTTCCGGAGAACCGGCGGTTCTGCGCGAAGTAGATCGATTGATCACAAGCGAGTGGGATCTTCCGCGCGACCTTGGAACCACCAAGCTGTTCACCCTTCGCTACACCGACCCTGTCAAGGTGGCTGAAAAGCTCAACAGTCTGCTCGGTCAAGGTACTGGTGGTGGTGGTGGAACCGCTCGGGGCCGTTCTGGCCAACAAGGTGGCTCCTCTGTGGAGGATGCACTGAGCGGCATTTACCGCATTGAGTCCTACCCTGAGACCTACCAACTGCTGGTCTTCTCGAAAACCCGAGACTCCTTGAATTTCCTCGAGCACGTGCTGGAAAGCCTGGACCAACCAACTTCAATTGGTCTTCCTTTTGTGGTCGAACTCAAGCATGCCGATGCATTTGAGTTGGCCGAACAGCTCAACGCACTGCTCTCGGAGCCTGGCGTTCAGGCCACGATCACCAGACCAGAACAAGGCCTGTCAGGTCAATCGATCGACCAGTTGGCCAATGGTGGGACCGGCACGGATCAAAGCGGGCAAAACGCTGAGACCGTGACCTTCCCTTGGCAACGTGGAGGCCGAGGCAACGAGGAATACACCCCAGAGTCACCACTCATCGGGAAAGCACGGATCGTGCCTATCTCCCGACAAAACGCGCTTGCCGTTTTGGCCCCCCGCCCTCAAGAAGAGGCGTTGCGGGATCTCGTCACCTTCTTTGACCGACCCGGCCGTCAGGTTGAACTCTCGGTTGTGATCGCAGAAGTCGAACTCAATGACGAGCTGAACCTTGGCTTGCGGATGAGTGCCACCGGCCTTGCGATTGAAAATGGCGACAACGCCCTTGCTCTTGGAGTGAACACCACCAATCCTGCGACCAAGGAATTTGATGTCTTGGGGTTGTTTGACTCTGGCACACTCTCAGCTGAATTCAGTGCCGACACTGTGTTGCAAGCTTTGGCCCAAGTGACCAATGTTCGAGTGATGCAGAATCCCGTGGTCTTCACCGCGGACAACCAAGAGGCGTTCTTCTTTGATGGATCTGAATTCCCCTTTGCGAATCAGGTGATTGCCAACGCTGGCACGGCCGGCGGAACCCAGAGCTTCGAATACCGTTCTGTTGGCCTGGTCCTCAATGCCCGGCCACGTATCACAGCACAAAAAGATGTCGACATGGACATCCGTTTGGAACTTTCAAAAATCGGTCCAGCCATCAACGACGGTGGACCAACCGTTGATCGCCGTCAAACCACCACCAACATTGTGGTGAAGAATGGCCAAACCATCATTCTGTCTGGCTTGCTGAAAGAAGAAGAGACAACTTTGACCCGCAAGGTTCCCCTTCTGGGAGACATTCCAGTGTTCGGAGAACTGTTCACCAGTCGAGACAACACCGTCAATCGCAAAGAGATCATCGCCTTTGTCACCCCACGTGTGGTGGACAACCCCGACGAAAACGATCAGAACTTCCAGCAGGACTATCGAGATCGCTTGGAAGAAATGCGTGCCCCACTCGCCGAACAGCGTGAAGCCGCAGAAACCAGGGACGACACTGGCCGAGGCGTTGGGGAGCCCACCGGGGTTGGTACCGAGTGATCACGACTCGCCCGCCTCGCAAGTTCTGTCTGCTGCTAACCACCGGAATCTCGTTGTGGGGATGCGCCTCGACATCCTCAACCGTCGTCCAAGCCCCCGAACCAACTGAATTCGACCTTGAGGCCACGCCAACGACTTCGCAAGCTTTTCGCATTGCTGTGGAGCCACGCGGTCAAACCGAATGGACCGGGGATCTTCCTGTGGTCTCACCCGAAGGTGATCGAATGGCCATGGCCGATCCCGAACGCCCGGGAGACGTGTTGATTCGATCCATCCCCAACAATCGACTGGACGATCCAATGATCCTTGGCCGGGTTCCCGGACCGATTCGATTTGGTCGGAGCGTCGACGACGTTGGATTTGCTGTGATGGATGGTGAGCGGGTAGGTCGAGCGTCGTGGGTCGGCGGAACAGTGGAATGGTTCGCCGAGCAAAATTCCAGCGATTTGGACTTGGGCCCAGACGACAGCATTGCATTCATCCAAAAAGGCGACTTGGTGGTACGCACCCCGTCCGCCACGTTGCGATTGGAAGATGACACCGCGACTTGGCATGGGCCAAGATGGCAAGGTCCCAACGGAACCCTCTTTTGTTGGCGGGTGCGGGATGGTGCTCTGGATCTTGTTCGATTTCGGACTGATGTTGGAGATTCTGCCGCTCTGCGCCGAACCGCGCTCCCCCTCCGCATTGCCGAATCTGGAGGTTCGAAGGCCACCATTGCCACCACGAGCACCTTTCGACAATTTGATGCCACCGCTCCAGGTCCTGCCCGCTGCGTTTTTTGGGATCCGGCGCGTCAGCGGGTTCGTCTTTGGGAACCGCCCTACCCCATTTTTGATTTCCCACCAGGGGTCCTCGCGTTTGTGACCGATCCCAACGATCCAAGATTCGGCATGAGCGTGCAGAGCACTGTCGTGCGCCGGGTTTCTCTATTGACCCCTTCCAGTGGCGTTCCGATTTCTGGGGGTCTTCGTCTGCCATGTCCGATCCCCAATGGAGAATGGCTCTTGTTCGCCCCAGGGGATCAGCAAATTTCGGTGGAATGTGCCATTCTTCAACCCTTAACCGACAATGAATCATGAACAGTCCCGACCCAGCAGAATTCAAGCCCGCTCTTCGATTTATGCCGATGCCAAGAGACACCAACGTCTATGGCACCATTTTCGGAGGGGTCATTCTTTCTTGGATTGACCAAGCAGGATTTGTGGAAGCACGACGGCATGCCAAGTGTCGATGGGTCACCGCCTCGATTGAACGGGTGGATTTTCGATCGCCTGTGAAAGTGGGCGACCTTGTCCGGTTGCTCACGCGCCCCCGCCGCATCGGAACATCATCACTTGAAGTTGAAGTCAAAGTCGAAGCGGAACGGTGGGACAGCGGGGAAACTGCAGAAGTCACGACGGCCCGTCTGACCATGGTGGCGGTTGATGAACAGGGTCGACCCTTCCCATGGAATGGGGCATGAATCGCCTCTCGGTTGTGGTATTTGCTTCGGGACGCGGACGTACCCTGCAGAACCTCCTGCAACGCATCGAGGGCGAATCACTCCCCCTTGAAGTCAAAGCACTGGTGGTGCATCGCCCCTGCAACGCCGAACTGATCGCAGAATCGCATGATCTTCCTGTGCATCACATCGATGCCGAGGATTGTGAATCGTGCCATCACCTTCTGAATGAACTCGCTCCAGATCTCGTGGTCCTGGCGGGATGGATACGACCGTTCCCCACACCCGCCCCGGTTCCCGCCGTCAACATCCATCCCTCTCTTCTTCCCGAGTACGGCGGGCACGGCATGTATGGAAAAAGCGTGCACGAGGCGGTCATTGCCGCCGCAGAGAAGGTCAGCGGCTGCACGATCCATGTCGTGACTGAAAATTACGACGAGGGACCCATTCTGGCCCAAATAAAGGTCCCCGTAGACCGAGGGGACACCGCTGAGATCTTGGCAGGCCGGGTGTTCGAAGCCGAGTGCCAACTGCTGCCCGACACCTTGGTTGCCTTGGCCAAGGGTGAGATCAGCATCACCGATGCCCTTCGAAAGATACGATAGAAGCATGGCGAAACCCGCAGGTATGAAAAGTCGATTCGTACGTGGGATCGCCGCGCTGCTTCCTACCCTTCTCACCATTTGGGTCGTCTCCACGGTTTGGAGATTTACCTTCGACACCATTGCGGCTCCGATCAACGCTTCAATCCGTGAAGCAGTGATCTGGACTGCTGATGTCCTCCCTCCTCTTCGAGATGCCTTTCAGCCCTCAGAGGAACAGATGGAACTGGCCAAGACCCGGGCGGCCACGCGAGGTGACGAGCCTCCGACCACAACCGAATTGTTGACCGAGAACATTGACGAGTGGTGGTCCAGCCAGTTTGGCTTGGATCTCATCGGATTGCTCGTGGCCCTTTTGGGCATCGCGTTGCTGGGGACCTTCCTCCAAGGCATGCTTGGGCGATGGGTGTGGCGCCGATTTGAAGTCTTTTTGGCTCGGTTGCCAATTGTGCGGGCGATTTATCCTTCCGCCAAACAACTGGTCGACTTTGTGCTGGGTGGTGGCGAACGGGCCATGCAGTTTGAACGTCCGGTGGTCATCGAGTACCCACGTCCGGGTATTTGGAGTCTGGGATTTGCCACCGGTTCATCACTCCAGACGGTCCGCAACCTCACGCAAACCGAAATGGTGACCGTCTTCATCCCCAACAGCCCAACTCCGTTCACAGGATTCACGGTTAATCTGCCCAAAGCAGAAGTCCATGAAGTCAACATGAGCGTGGATGAAGCCATCCGATTTACGATTTCCGGTGGTGTGATTGTTCCCGAAACCGAAAGTTCTGCCCCACTTGGAGCCGAAAGTGCAGAAAGCAAACCTGCCTCGTAGCACCAAAGGAGAGGCGTCACCATTCGCACGCCATCAACCATGCAATTGACGAAACTTGTTGAAGACGGAGCCGTAGTGGCCTCACTCAATGCCTCAGAACGAGGCCCGGTGATCCGCGAACTCCTTGAAGGCTTGGCCGCTTCTGGACGCATCGACGACAGTGCGGTTGACCCTTTGCACAACGCCGTCATGAAGCGTGAACGAAAAGGATCCACCGGATTTGGCCACGGGGTTGCCGTGCCCCACGCCAAAACCGCCATGGTTGACAACATCAGAATCGCAGTCGGCCTGAGTGCGGATGGTGTCGAGTTCAATGCTCTGGACCGCCAACCAGTCTTTGCCTTCTTTCTCTTGTTGAGTCCCGAAGGTGAAGCAGAGCTTCACCTTGATGCCATGGAAACGGTCTTCGGACGACTCAGCGACGACGGCTTCCGTCGGTTCCTACGACAAGCCGACAGCGTGGAAGACGTCATGACGCTGATCAGCGAAAGCGATGCAGCGAGTTCAGGCTAAGAAATATGCCCACCCGGGTTGAAGCAACTGTCGACAATCCTCTTGGGCTGCACGCGCGGCCCGCGATGCTGCTTGCGCAAAAAGCCGGGGAATATTCTTCCGAAATCACCATTGGCCGAAAAGACCGAGAGGACACGGTTGACGCCAAATCCATCATGCATCTGCTCATGCTGGCCGCGACTCAAGGAACCACCCTTGAAATCACCGCAGAGGGGTCAGATGAGGCCGAAGCGGCCCGGGCATTGGCTGAACTCGTCCGAACCCGCTTTGAAGAGGACTAAGTGTCCAGATTTCACCAGCTCCCACCCAGGCGAACCGGGCGGCCTTCGGCTGAACCCACTCGCTGCGGATAGAATTCTGACATGAATATGGAAGCCCCCGATTCCAACGCTGAACTTGCCGCTGAGTCCCTTGAGCACCGACTGTTCCTTGCTTTAGCCGGTGGCACTCTCTTGCTGGTCTCGTGGCTTGCCGGAATTTTCGGGCTTCACCCACAAGTCGTCCAAATTCCAGCCTTCCTCGGTGCATTGGTGCTCGCCGCGCCACTCCTGCAAGGCGCGATAAACGAACTGCGGTCCGGCCAAGCTTCCAGCGAATCATTGGCTTCATTGGCGGTGCTGGCCGCTATTGCCACGGGCAACTACCTCGCTGCAGGCTTCTTGGCGTTCTTTTTGAAGGCGGCAAATCTGATCTTGTCTCGTACCGCATGGGGCGCTCAAAGAGCAATCCGAGAGCTGGTTCGACTGACTCCCGATTTGGCCCGGGTGGTTGAGCCTGGCGGACAAGAAGTGGACAAACGACTGGCCGAACTGTCGGTCGGAAGTATCGTTCGGGTTCGACCGGGTGAGAACTTGCCCGTGGACGGACGAATTGTCTCTGGGACATCCGACATCAACCAGGCTTCACTCACAGGTGAGGCGGTTCCCATTGAAGCTTCGGCTGGAGTCGAGGTGTATGCAGGCACCACCAACCTCACCGGTCAAATCGATGTCGAAGTCACCGCGGTGGCTGGCGACACCACCATCGGAAAAGTCGAAAATCTCATTCGTGAGGCTGAACGTAGCAAAACCGAGCGTCAGGAACTGATTGAACAACTGGCAGCGTATTACGTCCCGGTGGTTTTGATGGTGGCTGGTGTGGTGTGGTTCTTTACCGCCCGCAGTGAGCTGCAATCCATCCGTGATGAAGCGGCCATCCGTGCGATCACCGTCTTGGTGGTGACGTGTCCGGGAGCCCTTCTGATTGCACACCCCACCGCAATGGTCGCCGCCTTTGCCTCCGCAGCCCGACTTGGCATCATGATCAAACGCACGAGCACCCTGGAAGCCGCCGCTTCGGTCGACACCGTGGTTCTGGACAAAACTGGAACCATCACCACCGGACGATTCGCCGTATCCAGACTCGCTCCCGCCGAAGGCATCGATGGTGCCGATTTGCTTCGCGCTGCCGCTGACGCCGAACAATCTTCAAACCACCCGTTGGCCCGATCCATTCTTGAAACCGCCGAACGGGCCAATCTCGTGGTGTCAAACGTCTCCGAGTACGAAGAGGTCCACGGCCGTGGCGTACGAGCGCAACGCGATGGCACCGCACTGATTGCCGGGCGTGGCGGCTGGCTTCGTGAATTGTTCCCTCAGCAAGCCGATGCGATTGCACAAGCTGAAGAGAAGATCGAGGGAATGTCTGGGGTGCACGTAGCTTTGGGCGACCAATACTTCGGCGCGGTTGGTCTCGAGGACCGTCTGCGACGACACGCCGGTGACTCGCTCGAGCGTATGCGTGGTCTTGGCGTTCGCAGAATCGCCATGTTCACTGGAGACCGCCTGTCGGTCGCAGAACGGGTGGGCCGAGCCGTTGGTGTCGACACCATCGAAGCAGAATGCTTACCCGAGGAAAAGCATGCCGAACTGTTGTACCTCCAAGACAAGGGCCACCGCACCTTGGTGGTGGGTGATGGCATCAACGATGGTCCAATCTTGGCCACCGCTGATGTTGGCGTGGCCATGGGACTGTCTGGGTCCGACATCGCCACCAACTCCGCTGGCGTCGCTTTGATGAACGATGACCTCCGGCATGTCCCGTTCCTGCTGGAGTTGGCCCGCAAAACCCGAGGGGTGATCGGACAGAACATCGGGTTCTCCATCCTTCTCGCGTTGATTGGATTGGCCTTGGCCGCCGGTGGCAACATCCAAATTTGGCTCGCCCCCATTGTCTACGCCGCGGGATACGGCCTGGTGATTTTCAATTCGTTGCGTTTGGTTCGATTCGGAGAAGAATACGGAGAAGCCGAAGAAGCTCGCCGCCGCATCGAAGACGCAACGCCACTCAAGCCGCAACGCGCAATGGCGACATCCTGAGGCAGTGCAGCCTGCATATTTCTGAGGACTTAGTCCGCTTCAGTTGAGTCCGGAGGAGGCACAGGGTCATAACCATGCCCTCCCCCCGGGCGACAGCGGCACAAACGTCGTACGGCCATCCACCCACCTCGCCATGCCCCATGCTGGTCCAAAGCCTCGAGTGCATACTCAGAGCAGGTGGGGTGGAATCGGCATTGACCACCGAGGAAAGGCCTCAGGGTCGCTTGGTACGCCAGCACGCCAAGTCTGAGACACCACACGCCTACCCCTCGATTCATGACGGCTGCCTCAGAAGGGCCAGGCGGGCTTCTCGTAAGAATTCGGCATACTCCATCATCGCCAGGGGTTGGTGGGGACGAACATTCACCACCACATCGACGCCAGTGGGCCACTCCTGCTGCTGCAAGCGAAAAGCTTCTCGAAGACACCGGCGAACTCGGTTTCGAGTGACGGCATTGCCAACTCGCTTGGGAAGACTCAGGCCCAGTCTGGGACAAACGGACGGTTGACTCCGGCGCACGAACACCAACAGCGGTCCCACCCGACGGGAGCGCCGGTTGGCATACACGGCATCAAATGCCGCGCGATTTCGGAGGCGCTGCTGAGGTCCGAACCGAGACGTCATTCGTCATCCCCCTCTTCCCCCTCTTCCTCCTCGTGGGAAGCACGATGGTAATGCCCCATGACCGCCAGTCGACTGGCCAAGCCCATGACCGACTTGGAAACCGGGTCTACCACCGCAAGTGTGTGTACATCGTGTTGCACAAACCGGTCGAGCACCTCATCAAGCGGTTCTTCAGGAGCGATCGTCGGCAGATTCGGGCGCATCATTTCTTCCACTTGAAGCAGTGGCAAGGCTTCGCGATACACCAACGCTTCCCGGAGATCTTCACTGGTCACCAGCCCCACGTACCTGTCTTTTCGGTCGACCACCACAAAGTCATCAACATGCAGTTTGGACGACAACGCCAGCAGACGTTCGGCGGTCTCATCGGGATGAACGAACACAGGAGCTACCAGTTTCAGATCGGCTGGGGTCGAAGAACGCAGGGCGCCAAGGTCACTGATGGGTCCAAGTCGGATTCCCGCTCGACTCAACGAAGCGGTGTACACGCTATCCCGCCGCAAGGCTCGGGCGATGGCCACAGCCAAGACCGCGGCCAACATCAACGGAAGCATGACGGAGTACGACCGAGTGATTTCGTAGGCCAAGAAAATTGCGGTCAAGGGAGCATGAGTGGTTCCGGCAACCATTGCCCCCATACCAACCAAGGCGTAGTGCGCGGGTGATGCTGAAGGAAGCCAGCCCAATTGTTCCACCAAGAATCCGAAAGCCCCACCAACCGCCGCGCCCATAAACAGCGATGGTGCGAAAAGACCGCCCGAGCCACCGGAGCCGAAGGTCACGGCGGTGGCCACCCCCTTGGACACGCCGACCAAGATCAACAGTCCGACAAACCGCCACGTCTGGCCCTCGTAATGCAGTGGTTCAAGCAGGATCCTGATTTGGTCGTAACTTTTGCCCAAAAATGGTGGCAGCTCGGTCGCGTCGCTCGCGACCAGGTGCCAGACAAAGGCACCCATTCCCAGAAGCAGCCCCCCCAACGATGCCCGTAGGGGCGTGCCGACGTGGATCTTTCGGAACATCGATCCCACCCACCCGATCATGGTCCCGAAGCCAGCAGCTCCCGCACCGCACAACAGACCCAAGAGGAGATAGTTGGGAATCTCCCACCACCCAAAGGCCCCATCCCCGAAGTCTTGTGGAGTGGGGAACAAGGGGTGACCGCCAGCCACCGACTGGGTGATCGCAGTGCTGACCACTGCTGCCACGACAATTGGCCCAAAGGTGCGGCTCGACAAATCACGAAGCATGACCTCAGTCACAAAGAACACACCCGCGATTGGTGTGTTGAAAACGCTGGAGATTCCGGCCGCGGCACCACAGCCCAGAAGGGTGGTCATCTGCCGTGGGGGGAGACGAACCAATTTGGCCAGTTGCGAACCGATGACGCTCCCGATCGCAGCGATCGGACCTTCGGGGCCTGCAGAACCTCCCGTGGCAATGGTGACTGAAGAAGCCAACCACGTGCGCAACCCCTCAAGGGCTGGAAGCCGACCTCGCTTGCGATAGATGCTCCACATGATGCGAGAGACACCTTTGCCTTCACCGGGGGTACGCAACAGTTCGTACAGCCAACCTGAGATCAACCCTCCCAACGCCGGAACGACAATCAGCAACCAAGGGGCCCGCCCGGCGGCGTGGCCAAACACGGCAAACCCAAATTCGATGGGGCGAATAAACGCCAAAGCCACCCCGCTCATCAGCGACCCCAAGACCGCCGCCAGAACCAACTGCCGGGTGCGGCGGCCGACTCGGCCGCGAAGACGTGGCAAAACCCGCTCAGAATGCTCCTGTGGGATCACAGCGACCCCAAGCCAGACGCCGAAAGATATAGGCCCTGAGGAGAGATATTCGACTGGAGATGTCGGTAGGCGAGTACTGGGAGCCGTGCTATCATGTTCTGATTCTCGCGAGGCGAGTTTGGAGATTGAACCCCGTGATCGAAGCTCTTAAAAGTGATGATATCGTCGATAAAGTTGGCGGCCGTTTCAAGTTGACGGCTCTGATTCAACGACGCTTGAAAGAAATTGTCGTGGATGGGGCCCGTCCCCTGATCGAGCGTGAAGGTCGCACCGATCTCGAACTCGTGGTTGAAGAAATTCGTCAAGGTCTCATCGAACCAGATTTCAGCGCGACCGATTACGAACCGCCCGCCTCCTGAACGAGGCCGGCCTTTGCTGATCTGAAGGCCTACCACGATCACAAGGCTGTCTCCGCAGGATCAAACAACCACCTGCACATGAACCAACACGGCTCGAATTCAAGCTCACGTCCTGGTCCCCTTCAAGGGAGGCGCATTGGTATTGGCGTGACTGGGGGCATTGCCGCGTACAAGGTGTGCCATGTGGTCAGCCAACTCACGCAGGGCGGCGCCTTGGTGGACGTGCTGATGACGCCCAACGCCCAGAAATTCGTCGGGGAAGCGACCTTTCAGGCCCTTTCTGGGCGTCCTGTGCTTTGCGATCCCTGGGAGGGTCCCGATCCCTCTGACCCCCAGCACATTCGTATCGCACGCCGACTTGAACTGCTCTTGGTCGCCCCGGCAAGCATGAACACCATCGGCCGACTGGCTCACGGGATCACTGAAGATGTGATCACGCTCACTGCGGCCGGTATCCCCCCGCACACCATTCCTCGTATTCTCGCACCAAGCATGAATGCGGCCATGTGGAGCCAAGCTTCAACCCAACGGAATCTGCAGGTGCTGCAGGATGACGGATGGCTGGTGGTGCCTCCCGATGACGGAATGCAAGCTTGCCAGACCACCGGTCCAGGCCGTCTGCCTGAGCCCGAAACATTGCTTCAAGCCATTTCTGACCATCTGACCTAACCAAGAGTATTCGAAGTCGAAAAGTTGATGGAAGGCATGAAAAAACCGCCGACAGGCACAAGTCCGTGTCGGCGGCGGGTGGATGGCTCATTGTGTTCGGTATGGGGGCTGTCCCATAGGAACGAATATGAGTTTACATCCACAGCCGCCGAAACAATATTACAAACCCATTACTGACAGGTATTTATAGGTTTTTTCGGCTGTAGGCCGCACAACGGGAGTCAAATGGGGTCATTCTCGGACTTTTTCAGGGTCGATTCCGCGAAAAATGGCCCTCAGACGGCCCAATCCTTGGGCCAGTTTGGCTTCGCTGGTGGCGTAGGAGAGTCGAATGTGGGTGTCAGCGTTGGAAAAAACGCCTCCAGGAATCACAATCACATTGGCCTGCATGGCCAACTCGGTCAATGCCGTACCGGTGAGTCCAAGCTCTTCGGGGACCCTCACCCATGCGTAGAACGCACCTTCAGGCCGAGGGACCTCAGCCACCCCATCAAAAGCCTCCATAACCATATTCCGTCGCCGGACGTAACTGGCCACAACCGGTGACAAGTCGACCTCGAACGCCGCGGGGATCGCCATCTGCAGCGGTGTCGGAGGACAGACGTACACAAACTGCTGCAACTTTCTCATCTGATCAATGATTGGGGCTGGACCAGCGGCATACCCAAGCCGCCACCCAGTGCAACCATACGACTTTCCGAATCCCCGAATGACCAGAACCGACGGGTCGTTCCGGGCTGGAGATGGCATCCGTCCCTGCTCGTCCAGGCCGTCGGGAAAAACAAATGCGTCGTAGATCTCATCAGAGATCAGCACCACGCCCCTTTCCCGGCACAACCTCGCCAACGCATCCATTTCTTCTTGGGTTGGAAGAACACCAGTTGGATTGGCGGGAGCGTTTAAGAGCACTGCCCGTGTTCGAGGCGTGATGAGTGGCGCGACCTTCTGGGCCGTCATTCGATAATCGGGGTCCAACGGACATGGGACAGCCTTGGCCTCGCAAACCCTGGCCATGGCTGGGTAAGCCACAAACCATGGATCAGGGATAATGATTTCGTCACCGGGATCCAGCAGCGCCATCATCGCCAACAAGAGTCCCCCGCTGGTGCCGCTGGTCAGCATGATGCCCGCGTCTTCAGCAAATGCTGAACCAAGGTCATCGGCCACGTGCTCCTGAACGGCCAACAGTGCAGCCCCATCGCCTTGAGTCAGGCTGTATCCATTCCGATCGGACTCAATGCCCGCCACAGCCGCCTCTTTCAGGAGGGATGGAACCGGAAAATCCGGCTGACCAATACTGAGGTTGATGGGGTCCTTGAGTTGGGCCCCACGTTCAAAGGCTTTCCGAATGCCGGAAAAATCCAGCGCTTGGGTTCTGGCCGAAAGGTGAAACGAACGAGGAGAAGAATCCATACCCCGCATCCTGACCAATCTCTCGCAGACCGGCAAGCAGACCGGGCACAAAAGAAAACCGCCCCATCAAAAATGGGGCGGCAGAAATTTTTACGAGCCACAGAGGCCTTCGGTTGCGTTCAAGAGAACATGAACCTCAAAGCACAGCGATCATCACGCAAGGCGTTGAGCCGGATCACTCTGCGTCTTCGTCACTCTTCACCTTCTTCTTGCCGGTCGATGGCTTGCGGTTGCCCACTTTGACCAATCCGGTAGGAGAAGATTCACCAAGGATGAATTGACCTTGCTCACGCAATCGAGCGATCCGCTCTTCGCGGGTCAGGACGTTGCGGTGCCGGTTCAATGCGGCGGGTTTGGTCTTCAGGCTTCGGTGCAAGCTCATGACAGGCTCCAATCAAGGGAATCCAAGCAAAGTTGGCCCCCAAACAACTTCAGGGACCGTTGAACTTCTCCCAGTAGGCGTCGGTCAAATCCGAATCACCTCCTGCGGCCTTCCAAATCGTCCCCGCACGGTGGAGACGGTTCCGTAAGGCCACGGCTCTCGGGTCTGATTTGGGGGCTGAGAAGCCCTCAGACAAGAGAACACGGGAAGAAGAGATTGTAGCCGATGTCATGAACGCAGCAAGTCCTTCGCTCTGAAGATGCTCTAAGAGCTCGGAAAGTGCCTTTTGATTGCTTCCGCTTTGGACGACCAGATAGTTCAGACCCGCCTGACGTGGGTCCGAAGCCGCCCCAATACGGCCGCGGGACGACTCAGGGAGAAATCTCAAACCACCCTCCTCAGGCGGTGGTGGAGGAGGCGAAACCTGGGGGATGGATTCAGTTTGGATGGCCTGAACCGCCTCTTCGAACCCCTCAGTTCGTCCTGCCCCCCGTCCAAGACTCCAAGCAAAAATCAAAGTGGCCCCCCAGAGCGAGGCAATGACATACACGAGACCTCGGGGCAGTCGAACCACTGAACCCGCACCGGATGCACTTGGCAACTCCGCGGCCTGCTCGGCGCGTCGCTTGAGCAGAGCCTCATACAAGCCTGGCCTAGGACTGGTCATGCCGGTCCTCCGGTTGAATTCGCCACAACGACCGCTCCTGCCGTCTCGCGATCATGAGTCAAGCTGACCCTCCAGTTCGACAATCCCAACATACGTGCCCGATCGGCAGCGGCACCGTGGAGCAACAGAATTGGTGCTCCAGAACCAGTCCGCTGAACTTCCACATCCTTCCAACCAATTCCAGACCCCCGGCCAGTACCCAAAGCTTTCAAGGCCGCTTCCTTGGCCGCAAAGCGTGCCGCCAAAGAAGCCACCTCCCCCGCACCGCGATCTGCAGCATCACGGCACTCGGTGGGGGTAAATACCCGCGAACGGAACCGTTCGGGATGGTCGTCCAAAACCCGTCGGATTCGCTCAATCCGAACGAGATCTATACCCAACCCAGCGCTCAACCGACACACTCCGGCAGCAGTGATGCAAAGTCTCGGGCCAAACGTATCGCCTCATCGAGACCGGTTTCACCTGAGACAAAAATTGGGAACCCATGCTCAGCTCGCAGTCCTGCGAACACGGCGAATGGCAATTGCAATGCCGAAGCACTTTCAGCGACCAAACGAAAAGCCATCGCCAGTTCTGGGGCATCGGAACCCACCACTTCCACCAAGGCAGAACGGTCGGTCCCCCCGATGGTCAACACCTGTCGCCCCCGACGCTCAGCCTCCTGCTGAATCACTAACCCTGCCTCCCCACCCACTGCTGGCAAAGCCACCCAGTGGGCGCTCATGGACTCGGCAAATCCGATGGCTTGGACTGCGGCCGCACAAGCTCGGTCTGCGGTGTCCTCCCGAACGAAATGTTCTGGCGGGATCCTGAAGGTGACCGCCGCCACATTGAGTCCATGCTGCAGCACCGTGCGTCGCAAATCGGATCGTGCCCCGACATCAAGTTCCCGGGGTCGGCGACCAACCATAGTCGCATCAATCGCCAAACTTCTGAATCCGGCCTGAGCGACCACACCCAACCGAGACAGCACACCACCAACGGCAGATTCCTCGATCACAAAGCCTGCAGAGAACACTTGGTCCATGGTGCTTAGAATATCCGGCTCAGGATGACAAAACGAGGTTCCGATCTTCCATTTGCGTTGCCCGCAACCACCTCGGCGGCCCGGGCCCGGGCCCGCCGGATTGATGACGCGCTGGCCAAAGCCCATCCCGATGCCCACTGTGAACTTCAATGGCAAGAGCCCCACGAGCTGCTGTTTGCCACCATCCTGTCCGCCCAATGCACGGACGTGGCGGTCAATCGGGCCACAGTAGGACTTTTTGCTGCCTTTCCCACAGTGAACGACTACGCCCAAGCCTCACCCGAAGCCATTGGGGAACACATCAAAACCATCGGATTGCGTCGGAACAAAGCCAAATTCTTGCACCGGGCCGCGCAACAACTGATGCAGGACCATCAAGGTCAGGTCCCCCAAGAAATAGAGGCACTGGTCGCGCTGCCTGGAGTTGCTCGCAAAACGGCAAACGTGGTCCTAGGGAACGCTTTTGGCATCAACGTCGGGGTCGTGGTCGACACCCACGTCTCGCGGCTTTCGACGCGATTTGGCTTGACCACAGAAACCACACCCTTGGGTATCGAAAAAGATCTCATGGCACTGTTTCCTCGGGAACGGTGGTGCATGCTGAGCCACCGCATGATTTTTCATGGTCGCCGGGTTTGCAAGGCTCGACATGGGATTTGCCATGGAGATTCAATCTGTCGCCGATACTGTTCGGTGGCAGCGTCCGTAGAATGATCGCGTGCCCAGTGAATCTGCGATTCGTGCTTTGATAGATGCCGATCCCAGCGACCCCTTTGGTTGGTACGCCCTGGGCATCGAGTTTCGACGGCTCTCGCGATTTGCTGAAGCCCGTGAGGCTTTTCACACCAGTTTGCAGCGTGACGAACAACAACCCTACGCCTGGTTCCAAATCGCGCAAATCCTTGCCGAAGAAGGCCAAAAACAGGAAGCGGTTGCCGCAGCCCGAGAAGGCTTCCAGCGTGCCAACGCCATGGGGGATCCCAAAGCGAGTGGTGAACTCGGAGGACTCCTTGAGCAACTGGAAGGAGAGCTCTGAATGAACATCGAAGCCCTTCGAACGGAGCCTGACGACCCAGGATTGACCGGAATTGTGGTCGACGGTCGTATCGTCAGTGTGGTTCCCACCCACGACATCGAAGCGCTTGGCCTTACGGTTGGCCAGCAGTGGGATCACGCCACCCAATCCAGAGTTGAGCACAGCTTATTGGTCGACCGAGCCCGCCGAGATGCCTTGATTTTGCTGGCCGATGGTGCCCCTGAGGAACATCTCAGCCAAGAACTCAAAGCACAAAACCACAGCCCCGAGGCGGTCAACGATGCCATGCAGCATCTTCATGCCGACGGCTGGCTGACTTCTCTCCCACCGGTTGGGCCGGATTCTGAACCAGATTCATGAACCTCAGGATCCTTCTTTCAGTTGTGTTTGCCATACTGATTGCTACAGCATGAATTCTTGCTCCTGGAGCCATAGCCATGACCCTGCCTCTCGAAATAGATCTCATCGCCTTCGACACCATGGAAGATGCCGTTTTGGTGGACTGCAGAACCCCCGAAGAGCGTCTTGAAGCCGCGATTGCTGACCAAGCATTTGTTCCCATGGACGAAGCCAGCGCTCGAATCGAAGATTTTAAATCATGGGAAGATCAAGGCACAGTCGTGATTTACTGCCGCTCGGGACGGCGGTCGTTGAATCTGACCGTGGCCCTCCGTGAAGCCGGGGTCGAAAACGTCTGCAGCCTGGCGGGTGGGATTCAGGGGTGGATCAGTGAGGGCCGAGAGGTTCATTCAGGATCCTGATGGCCCCCAACATCAAAAAACGCGTTCTGGTGGGCACCCCAATGTTCTTCGCATTGATTGGGGTCTTTCTGCTTGACTCTCTGGCTGCCAAGCATGGGCTGGGCGGAATCCCTCTGTTGATTCTGGGATGGATCCTGATCAGCATTGGCGGGTACGAAGCAGCACAACTTCTTCGATCCAGTGGGCTGGCCGCCGATCGGTTCTTGATTCCCATCGGAGCGGCCTTTTTTATGACGGCCATGCTTGCGGTGCATGGGGAATACGTCAGCCTGATGGTTCTGAGTATCTTTGGGGTGGGCTTTCCGGCAGTAGCCATGATCCGACCAGTTCTCGAGGGGGATCTGGGCAAAGCAACCTCCACCGCAGCCGCCTCCACGGGAATCGCGGTGTACTTGGGAGCTGGGCTGGGCAGCATTTTTGCCCTGCAGCAGGATGCCGGTGCGGTGGTCGCATTGATGGCGGTTTTGGCGATCAAAAGTTGTGATATCGGGGCGTATTTCACGGGCCACTGGTTTGGCCAAACTCCGCTGGCGCCATCGGTCAGCCCGGCCAAAACAGTTGAAGGGCTCATTGGGGGCATGCTTTTTTCCGCAGTGGTGCTGATTCTCGCCGGCGAGGCCGACGTGATCACTGCTTCCCGACCACAACTTTTTGGGGTGGGGATGCTCTTGGGCGTATTGGGACAAATTGGCGATCTGGCGGAAAGTGTTTGGAAGCGTGCCGCAGGGGCCAAGGATTCCGGCAGTGGACTCCCTGGGATCGGAGGCGTGCTTGATGTGTTGGATTCCCCAATGTTCGCCGGTCCATTTGCATGGTGGATGATGAGAGGATTCGGCACCGCGGACGGGATCGGCTAGAATCGGTTGTTCGTCCATGGACTTTTTTGAACCACCACTTTCGGAGATCTGAGCCGCAATGAGCTTGATGGAACGCCTAGAACGCTTGAATTTGGTCGACGGACAACTCCGAGGACTCTCGGTTCGGGTGGAGAAGGCCAGAACTTTCCACCGAGCTCAAACCAAGCAACTCGATCTTGAAAAAGAGCGAACCGAAGAAGCCAAAGCCAATCTCCTGCAAGTTAAAGCGTCCTATGGCGTCGTGGAGACCGAAGCCAAAGCACTCGACACCCAAGTCGAGACATCCCGTGAACGCATGGACACCTCAGCTACCGCGAAGGAATACAACGCGTTGCTGGTTGAACTGAACACGGTCAAGAACGACCGAGCGAAACTGGACGAGACCATGGTCCAGCAACTCGAAGAAGTCGAGCGTCTCGAAACTCTGGTAGCTGATTCTGAAGCCTCTGCTGGCGAACGCGAGTCCGTGGTGGCAACCGCGGCCCAAGAGGTCAAAGAACGCGAAGCCGAGATCGCCGAGCGGGTTTCTGAACTTCAAACCGAACGAGATGAAGCAGCTGCTGACATCCCGAAAGACGTCCTCGATTTGTACAACATGCTGTGTAAGCAGCACGACGGTGAAGCAACCGCACATGTTGAAATCGAGAGCTTTCGGCACAAAGAGTTCTCTTGCAGCGCTTGCAGCATGCAGATCCCCTTTGCCATCGTGTCCAAACTGTACGCCGGTCTTGGCCAAGTTCAGCAGTGCACCAACTGTCCCTGCATCATGCTTCTTGGGGAAGATGTTCGAAATGAACTGGACAAAGATTCCAAAAAGAATGTCAAGCGTCGCGAGAAGGCGGCCCGAGAAGCCTGACCACAACAGCGGACGTGCCCTGTCGGCTAGAACAAATCTGATTCACCAGCTGGAGGGGAACGATTCGCCTCGGCCCGGGCGGCTTCCATCAAATCGCTGATGGTGGCATGATCTTCATAGACGCTGACAAATCGGACGTACACAACCTGGTCAAGTTCCCTCAGCCCTTCGGCCACGCGTCGTCCAACCTCAGAGGATTCAACTTCGCTCTGGAATTCCTCTTCGACCGCGCGGACGACCCGCTCGACCAATTCCTGTCGAGCGACTTCAGGGACCGGCCTCTTCCCGCAGGCAATATCGATGCCCTGCAAGATTTTGCTTGGGTCAAAAGCCTCGCGGGAACCAGATCGTTTCACCACACGCAACGCACGAGCCCGCTCGGTTCGTTCCATGGTTGACCATTTGTGGCCACAGCTCACGCATTTTCGACGACGTTTGATCGCCGACCCCTTATCCGCTTTTCGGGAGTCAAACACTTCGCTCTTGGCACCACATCGAGGACAGTCCACGGCACTATTCGACGCGGAGAAGAGCCCAACGTCAAGTGTTCCCCCGTACGATGTGGATCTATGCCTGTTTTGACGCTCCCAGATGGTTCTACCCGCTCTTTCGACGGCCCCGTGACTGGGGCCAACTTGGCCGCCGACATCGGGGCCGGGCTGGCCAAAGCCGCCCTGGCCATCACCGTCGATGGTGAATCCCGAGATCTGGAGTACCTGATCGAAACCGATGCTGCCGTGAGCATCCTGACCGAACCTCGCAAGAATGCCGAGCCCGATTCAGCAGCCCTCGAACTGCTGCGTCACTCCACAGCGCACGTGATGGCAGAAGCCATCCAACGCGTGGTCCCCGAAGCACAACTGGTGTATGGCCCCCCGCTGGCCGATGGCTTCTACTACGACATCGCGTTTCCTGAAGAACGCCCCCTCCGAGAGGGTGACTTTGAAGCGATTGAAGCAGAGATGGCCAAGATCGTCGCCGAGGACCGTCCGTTCACCCGCTACGAACTGAGCCAAGGCGACGGCTTGGAGAAGCTTCAATCAGAAGGAAGCAAATTCAAAATCGACAACGCACAACGGGCTCTTGCTGCCGGATCATCAAGCCTCTCTTGGTACGCCACCGGAACCCCAGGAAAACACTGGGAAGATCTTTGCCGCGGGCCCCACTTGCCATCAACCGGACGAATCGGAGCCTTCAAAATTATGTCCTTGGCCAGCAGTTACTGGCATGGAGATGCCGACTCGGATCGACTGACTCGAGTCTATGGGACATCTTTTTTCCGCAAAGAGCAACTTGAGACATACTTGAATGCCAGAGAAGAGGCCAAGGCACGCGACCACCGTGTGTTGGGGAAAAAGTTAGGCCTGTTCCACCTCGATGAAACTGTGGGCAGCGGGCTGGTCTTGTGGACCCCGAATGGAGCCACCCTACGCCAATGTTTGCAAGATTTCATCACGGAAGAACTCGACCAACAGGGATACCGGCAAGTCTTTACCCCGCATATTGGCAAGCTTGACTTGTACCGCACATCTGGGCATTTCCCGTACTACCGAGAGAGTCAATTCCCGCCAATCTTGGACAATGAGCTGATGGCCGATTTGGCCAAAAGCAGCAGCAATGGTGCTGATTTTTCCGATCGTTTGGAATCTGGAGAGATCGATGGCTTCCTGCTGAAGCCCATGAACTGCCCTCACCACATCCAGATCTACGCGTGTGAACCCCGTTCCTATCGCGACCTCCCGGTGCGACTTGCAGAATTCGGGACCGTGTATCGCTGGGAACAATCCGGCGAAATTGGCGGTTTGACCAGAGTTCGTGGATTCACCCAAGACGACGGGCACTGCTTCTGCACCGAAGAACAGGTGCCCCAAGAATTGCAGGGCTGTTTGTCACTGGTCCGAACAATCTTTGAAACTTTGGGCATGACAGACTTCCGGGTACGAGTGGGACTTCGTGACGCCGACTCTTCGAAATACGTCGGAGAATCTGACCGTTGGGATCGCGCTGAACAAGCCTGCCGCGATGCAGCCGCAACCCTTGGCGTGCCCTTCACTGAAGAAGCTGGTGAGGCTGCGTTCTACGGCCCCAAGATTGACTTTGTGGTCCGGGATGTCATTGGCCGAGAATGGCAGCTTGGAACAGTGCAAGTGGATTACAGCTTGCCCGAACGATTCGATCTCTCCTACATCGGTGCCGACAACAAACCTCACCGCCCGGTGATGATCCATCGAGCTCCATTCGGCTCAATGGAACGATTCTGTGGCTTGTTGATCGAGCACTTTGCCGGTGCGTTCCCGACATGGCTCGCTCCAGAACAAGTTCGAGTCCTTCCCATCAGCGACAAAAGTGCCGATTACGCAGAACGCGTCCATGCAGATTTGCGTGGATTAAGGCTGAGATCTCGGCTGGATGATTCTGCCGATCGGGTGCAAAACAGAATCCGTCTGGCCGCCGAGGACCGCATTCCTTGGACGTTGGTGGTTGGGCCCCGAGATGAGGAAAATGACACGGTCAGCGTCCGGATGCGGGGCATCCCCAAAGACCTTGGGTGTGTTCCACGCGAGCAGTTCGTCCGAGCCTTGCACGAGGAATCCACAACCAGGGGCCACCATTCAGTCGCCGCCCAATTCTTCCCCGAGGCGACTGAAGAATCATCCTGAATCTTGCCGAGCCTTTGTTCCGAGGGTAAGGTTTCCCCGGTCAGGCGTGCAGTCGCGTCTGAATCCTTTTGCTCCCTATTGAGGTATTCACCATCGCACGTCGACTAGTCCGTGGCCCCCATCAACCTGCCAACCGTGGCCCTCGTATGAACGATCAAATTCGGAAGAACCCGATTCGGTTGATCGATGAGCAGGAACAAATGGTCGGTGTGATTGACACCGCAGAGGCATTGGACCGGGCGCGCGAGCTGGGACTCGATTTGGTTGAGGTTGCTCCCGACGCCGATCCGCCGGTTTGTCGAATTTTGGATTACGGCAAGTTCCGTTACGAACAATCCAAAAAGGAACGTGCCAACAAGAAGAATTCAAAGACCCTCGAACTCAAAAGCATCCGCTTGGGCCGATCTCTCAAAATTGGCCAGAACGACATCGAGATTCGAATCCGTCAAACCCAGAAGTTCTTGCTCCTGGGGCACAAAGTGCAAATTGTGCAACGCTTCCGAGGCCGTGAGGTCACACTGACCGACCGAGGTATGGAGCGGCTGGCTGACATTGCGGATCGTCTCGCCCCATTGTCCAAAGTCGAAGCTCCACCTCGACGCAACGGCAGGGAACTCGCCATGGTCTTGGCACCCGACAAAGTCAAGATTGAAAAATGGAAAGCAGAAAATGCCGAGTTGGCCAAGGCTGCGGAAGAGGCTCCTGAGATTGAAGAAGATCTGAACGAAGTCGATGAAGACGAGGCCACTGACTCAGAGTGAATCAGTCACTTTGAGGCCGAGCTTTGGGTCCGAGCTTTGCAAACGATCTCTTTTCTCTCTTCTCAAAACCAGCGTTCCAGCCGCCCGGCCAAATCCAGGGCCTCATACCTTGGTTGATTCCCAAGCACGGCTTCGGAACCGCAACGCAAACAGCACGGATCGAAGGGTCAGTTCCCCCATCAAGGCCCACCACACGCCAGCGATGCCCCATTCCAGTTTGACTCCAAGCCACCAAGCCAATGGCAATCGGACCAGATAACTGCTCCCCGTAGTTATGAACAAACACCAACGGGTATCGCCTACCCCCCGCAATGCCTGGCGCAGGACCATAGTGATGGCGAAGGGAATCTGGAACACCCCAGCGATGAACAGCAGACGTGGGACTTCTTCCAAGTGAAGAGGGTTGTTGGAAACCAACCTCGTCAGAGGCAGGCCAATCGTCATGAACAGGATGCCAAAAGCGCCCATGGCTGCCGAGGTGATCAACACACACAGCCAGACGGCCCGGCGTGCCTGGGCGGGATCGTTGGCACCGAGATACTGACCCGCCAAGGTGCCCGCCGCAGTGCCAATCGCAAATCCCGGCAGGAAGGAAAATGCTTCCCATTGCACGGCCACAATATGCACGCCTTGCAAGCCTTCTTCCAGACCTCGGCGCTGCCCAATGGTGGCGATGAATTGAAGAATGAAAATATTCACCGACCACATCGAGATACCTTCAGCGAACGACGGCAAGCCAATCTTCACAAAGCGTCGCAGCATGCCTTGATGTTCATCGCCTATACGCCGCGGGAAGTGAAGGTCGGTCGTCCCACGCAAGGCGATAATGACCATCAAAATGGCACCGCAGTAGTGAGCCACTGCAGTCCCCCAAGCGATGCCAGCCACACCAAGACCACCCCAGTCTGGGTGCGCCAATCCTGCTGAAACCACGGCATTCACAATGTTGAGCACAATCGCCGCCATGGCCGGACGCAGGGTCTCTCCAGCCCCTTGCAAACTCATCGAGGTGACCATGAACAGGCCCGCTGCCGGCATCGACAACGCAACAATGCCGATGTACTGGCGGTAAAAGGAATCCGCACTCGGCGACAATTCCATAAAACGGCTGATGGGGTCCGCCCCCAACCAGAGAATGGAGCCAACCACAGCGCCCCAGACCAAACTGAATTCCATGGATCTCCGCAAGGCAACCCCGGCCTCATCGGCCCGGCCCGCACCCATCGACCTTGCGATAATGGCCGATCCTCCCACCCCCAAAGCCGCCATAGCGATACCAATAAACCATCCGACGAAAGATCCAATTCCGATGGCATCGAGAGCCGCAAGAACCTGATCCTCGGGCAACCGTCCCGCGAGCATCTTGTCCACCATGCCAACCATGGCTTGCAAGAACTGCTGCAAGAGCACCGGCAAGGCGACCACTCGGATCGCACCGAATGTCGATAAACCCGCGAGTTTGCCACTGCGAATTCCCGACTTCACCGGGTGGCCCCAATCCGCACCAGGGTCCGAGCCCGGGGCTGTTGCCACCATTGGCCCACTTCATCGAGAGCCAAGACCCGTTCGGCGAGTCCGTCTGCGCGAAGCGTTCCTTTGACGAGCGCGTCCAATCCAGAACGAACTGGCGAAGCCGCGGACGGCAACACGGTCAATTGCTGTCGAAAGAGGCTTGAGAAGTCAGCGGAGATCCGCGGCGGACGCGCCAAAACCAACCGGCCCCGCGGCCGCAACAATTGCAAGAGGTTGGGGACATCCAACGCACCATCAAGCAAGACCAACAGATCTTGATCACCGTGCTGACCGACCTCCGACAAAAGACGCGTTCTGATGCCCCGCCGTTCTGCCTCTTGCAGGGTGGATTCGCGCTGGCACAACAAACGAAATCTGCTGTCTCGTTGCGACCCAAGTTCCCCGGCCAAAATCGCCGCGGCACTGTCACCCACCACACTGACAAAAGGACGATCGCCCGGGACCACGGAGCGCATTGCCCCGAGAGCCGTCGCCGCTTCAGAGGACCAAATCGCCACATCAGGGTCAACATCGCTTGGCAGATCAATGAGCAATTCTTCGGCACATGACTGACGCTCAGCCAATCCCCCCTCATCCTCACCCCGACCCGGACACCGACGCTGAAGACACGCTTCCGACAAACCATCGATGCAACTCGAGCAACCTCGACAAGGCGCATGCGGATCACTGATCACAAGGCCTCGAGAGTCGTGTTGCGCAACAAACACCCCACCCGGAGTCCGCCCTTCAGTGGATGAATCTGGCATCGGAAGAAGGCATCGAATGGGCTGGATGTTGGCGTTTGGGATCGATGACTCAACCTCGAGCCCACCGTTGCGTCGGACCAGCCGAGTCACGGGCTGGGTTCCAAGACCAAACCGATCGGTGGACCAGAGACTTCACGAGGACGTGGCCGCCAATAGGCCAATTGATCAAAAAACCCTGGATCTTGGTCGTACACCGGAAAGACGTACGGCTTGGACTGGGCAAACAGTTGCCCTTCTCGACGCGAAGCATTGATGGCAGATTGCCACAACGCGGAATCCGTGCCATGGTTCATCCCCGTCAAACGTTGGAGTCCAGCTCGTCCCGCTTCAACAATGGCATAGCGAGAAGCATCCAAAGCAGAGACCAAAGCATCGACGGCACGATCGTTTTGATACTGAGACAACGCCACGGTGAGGTCCCGTCGCACTTGAACATCTTCTTCCGAATCGTTGGAGCGTTCCGATATGAAGGGAATCATTTCTGGCATGTGCACACGCTGGGCAAAGATCGCCGCCGCCCGGCGCTCGACCCGGTGGGTGGAAGTCAGAGCGGTTTGGAACAACGGTGCATCTTCTGGACCGCCATGTCGGGCCAAGGCCAACAACGCAGCGGCTCGAACCGCGGGATCCGGGTCTGCACCCGCCATAAGGCGGTACACCGGTCCGAAGGCATCATTGTCTCCCCACGATTGATAAGTCACTCGGAAGAGAGCCTCACGACGATCATCCGGACGCTCAGATTTCAACCTTCTTGACTCCGCGGCCACCGGATTGATGAAATTTTCCACCAGAAGGCTGCTGTCTTCTTGCAGCGCACCGAAGTCTTCTTGAATGGTGTCCAATGCCGAGCAGCCAGCCATCACCATCAGGGCGGTTGAAAACAACATGCGTGGGACTCTGGGCACAGGGGGATACTATCCACGGATCATGGCTTTCGACGTCCATTCAATACCTTTGGGGCCTTGGCAAACCAACGCTCAGATTTTGCAAAGCACGAACCGTGATGTAACCATCTGCGATCCGGGGATGGACCCCGACCCGCTCCTTGGCCACCTCCAAGAACATGGCTTGCAAGTGAAGCAGATCATCCTGACCCACGCCCACGTGGATCACATTGCTGGCATCGATGCCGTAAGCGGCCACTTTGACGATCCACCGCTTCTGGTCCACCCCGAGGAAGAGGATTGGCTCAACCGGCCTGAGTTGAACCTCTCATCGCTCTCAGGATTCGACGTCACCACTCGACCCGCAACCGACACCATTGTGGATGGGCAGACCATTTCGGTTGGGACTGAAGAGGCAACGGTTTGGCATCTTCCAGGCCATTCCCCTGGGTCGATCGGCTTGTACTTCAAGGCCCGCGGCGTTTTGATCGGTGGAGACACCCTGTTCCAAGGGTCGATCGGGAGAACAGATTTTCCAACCAGCCAACCAGAGGCCATGGTGGCCTCACTGCGTCGCTTGCTCACGCTACCTGACGAAACACGTGTGTATCCCGGGCATGGCCCCAGCACCACCATCGGTCAAGAACGGCAGACCAACCCCTTCCTGAGTGAACTCAGAGAGACCTCCTGAAGCACCACGTCTTACCGACTGCGGGCTTCACGAGGATCAGCCACCGCAGCGACACGGTCCAAACTCATCAAAGCCATAGCGGTGCCGTAATTTGCCGTACGGACCAATCTGGGATCTGTGGGATCGCGGTCATTCCAGGTTCCTCCAGGGTCTCGCACCTGCTCCAGCCGCGCCCGCAACAGCCGGGCGTATTCACCTCGCTCACCCCGAGGCAGGAGCATGATGGCTCGAGAAGCTTGCTCATGGGCGTACATGAAGTAGTACGGCGCGACGCCAAACGGAGCCACGTGCGTACCACGTTGCTGGCGCCGTTCTTCCAATCGGTCCCAATGGGCAAAAAAAGCATCAAGAGCACCGCGCAACTTCGAAAGATCCTCAGATCCAGCCTCCACCAGGTACGACTCGACCGCCAACATTCGACCAGTACTGCCTGGAACAGGGTCGGGGCGGCTTCCCGCGTAGGCTTGGCCTCCCGCCTTGGTGCGGGAGCGGACCAACGCCGCGGTACCGCGTTCCAGGACCTCTTTGGGGACGGCGTGGCCATATTGCATCGCCAATCGAAGGGCCCGGAGAGTTGGGACAGTCATGAATGGAGAAGATTCACCCGAGGTTCCTGAGGCAAACCCAGAACGGCGGGAATAATTCCAGCCTCCAGATTTGATCTCTGTGGCCAAGATGCCTTCCAGTGCATGACGTTCAGCTTGTTGATGAGACGCCAGTGCAGCCTCCGGGACGAGATCGTCCCGTCGGAGCTTGATCAGGGTCTCGAGGGCGTAACACCATCCCCAGCCTCGGACGTCATAGGTCTCCGAGAAAACATGAGCCATGCCGGGATGGTCCATAGCCTCGACCAAAAACGCGCGGGCTCGCTCCATCGCCAAATTCCGGTCTTTGGCCCGAGCATTTTCAGCCGGCACCGTGAGCAGAGCCTGCATCACAATGGCCGTACCACCCACTCGGTACCCGATGGGATTTTCGAGGCCTTGAGCCCCCCGCACCCGGTACACCCCTCGGTATGGCCATTCGATGTTGTTCTCCTGCCGGTCGAGCAAGAAATCCAACGCCGTGGAGCGAACCTCTTTCAGATCAATTGCGGCCAAGACCAACAGCGGAATCATCATGGCTCATAGAGTACGGCACGATGTTTCACGTCGTCCTTCATGCCCCCGAGATCCCCAACAACACTGGCAACATCGGTCGGACCGTGGCCGTGACGGGTGGGGTGCTCCATTTGATCCACCCCCTTGGGTTTGAAATTGACGAAAAAGCCGTACGGCGGGCCGGCCTTGACTATTGGGAACGCCTCGATGTGCGGGAATACGCCGATTTTGAGACATACCTGCACAAAGCCAATCCGCAGCGCCTCTTTTTATTCACCGCGAAAGCAGGGTTGGCGCCATGGCAAACCCAGATGCAAGCTGGAGATCACCTGCTCTTCGGGGGCGAATCGCAGGGAGTTCCCGACAGCGTGCTTGAAACGGTCAAATCACGCTTTGGCCCAGAGGCCTTGCTCAAGCTTCCAATGCTTGATGGACCACGCCGTCCCAGTTTGAATTTGGGATCAACGGTCTGCACGGCTTTGTATGAGGGCGTCCGCCAGAACTTCGATCAATTTGGCATGACCCTAGAATAAAGACCTATGGCAACCACCACCGATCCATTGTCCGCCCTTCGTTCCACCGATCCACAACTGGCCGCCATGCTCGACCGAGAAGCGGAAAGACAAGATTCAACCCTTGAGTTTATCGCCAGTGAAAATCACACCTCCAAGGCCGTGATGGAAGCCACTGGGTCTTGGCTGACCAACAAATACGCCGAAGGCTATCCCGGGAAGCGGTACTACGGCGGTTGTGAATTCCACGATCAAGTCGAAGACCTTGCTCGAGATCGAGCCAAAGAATTGTTTGGCTGTCATTTTGCGAACGTGCAACCGCACTGCGGTGCGAACGCAAACATTGCTGCGTTCATGGCCTTGCTTCAACCAGGCGACCGAATCCTGAGCTTGCCCATCGCTCATGGCGGGCACCTTTCTCACGGATTGAAACCAAACTTCTCAGGAACATTCTTTGAGATCCACGATTACATCTTGAATGCCAACACCGAATTGCTTGACATGGAGCACGTCCGGGCCCGAGCGTTGGAATGTCAACCCAAAATGATCATCTGCGGCTTCAGCGCGTATCCCCGCGTGATCGACTTTGCGAAATTCCGTGAAATCGCCGACGAGGTTGGCGCCTATCTGATGGCCGACATCGCTCACATCGCCGGACTGGTGGCCGCCGGCGTCCACCCCTCACCATTCCCACACGCCGATGTGGTCACAACCACAACCCACAAGACCCTCCGTGGCCCACGTGGCGGCTTGATCTTGAGCAATGACGAAGCCATCGCGAAAAAGATCGACCGAAAAGTCTTTCCTGGCTCCCAAGGTGGACCTTTGATGCACGTCATTGCCGCCAAAGCCCAAGCTTTCGGCGAGGCTCTTGAGCCTTCCTTCCGGGAGTATCAGACCCAAGTGGTCGCCAACGCCAAGGCTCTCGCCAAAGGCCTGACCGGTCACGGCTTCCGTCTCTGTTCGGGCGGCACGGACAACCACTTGCTGCTGGTTGACCTGCGAGACCGAGATGCTGATCTCACCGGCGCCGAAGTGGAAGCTTGGCTGGGTGACGCAGGCATCGTGGTCAACAAAAACGGCATCCCCAACGATCCTCGCCCTCCCATGGTCACGAGTGGCCTGAGATTCGGCACACCCGCGACCACCACCCGTGGGCTTGGTGAAGCCGAGATGCAACAAGTTGCCGACTGGATCGAACGGGTGGTTGCCTCACGAGGCGAAGCGGCCGCGTCTGTACGAGAAGAAGTTCGTTCACTCTGCGCCCATTTCCCCCTCCCCCATTAATCGATTCTTCAACCCACTCCGGAAATACCCATGCTCCCACTGCTTGTCCTCGCTGCTGCCGACTCCATCGTGATGGATGGTGAATTCAACGACTGGAATGATGTCACCCAGACCATCTGTGTGGACGCATTCGACGCCGCACCTGGCGGACCAGACTTGGGCGTTACAAAGTGGACCGCCAACGGGGACACCCTTCATCTGTGGCTCGAACTCTGCGCGAAAGATGGCCCCATGTTGAATCTGCAGGCGATGGACTACCGCCTGCTGCTGGTGATGGACACAGATGGTCGGCCCCAGACTGGTTCAAACTGCTACGGGCTTCCTGGAACTGAGGCGATGCTGTCCATGCCCGGTCCTGATCGCAAAGACCCCAACAAGCCTGGGATGGGGGCCGCTCTGCTCAAGCCAGATGGCAAGAGATACCAAGCCGCATGGGTCGGTGATGGCACGCAACCCGCATGGTCCGCTGGAATTGCCACCGCACCAGCCACGTCGGGCCGGGCTTTTGAATTTTCGGTGGGACGACGCCCAGGCTTTTTGAGTGGGAATTCTGCCACTTTGAAATGGGTGGTCTTGGATGGCGCCGGTGGAGTGATTGACGAAACACCATCCTCCACGATCGCCTTGCCCAAGTTTGCCCCGGCCAAGCCCACCATGGCCCCATCCTCCGATTTTGATCGCACCGCTGAGGTTGACTTCCGTCTGGTGAACTGGAATGTGGAATGGGGCAATCTTCTGGATGAGCGAAAGCCCGCGGGCCAGTTGCTTGCCGCCCTTGCCCCAGATGCCATCTTGCTCCAAGAGATGATGACCGAGCAGGACGAGGATGAGATCGTCGCCATGCTGGAAGAAGCCATGCCGGTCACCGGTGGGTGGAAAGTTCAGGTTGGAAAAGCAGGCGGGCGGATCCGGTGCGCTGTTGCCATCCGAGGCGATCGCGTTGCCTCGGTACCAGGATTGTCCGCGGTGGCCACCAACCGGTCCGCGGCTGCGGCCATTCGAACCGACTCTGGTCCTGTCGTGCTGGTCGCAACCCACTTGAAGTGCTGCGGTCGGGACGGATCCAAAGAAGACACCAAACGAATCAGCGAATCCGAAGAGTTGCGCGATGCCATTTCGAAACGGCTTGGACGGTCCAACCGTGTGGTCTTGGCCGGCGATCTGAACCTCGTGGGAAGCCAAATGCCGCTCCAGCGACTCGAAGAATCTGGCCTGATCACCATTGACATGCGACAGCCTGATGGAACGACCACGGCCACTTGGGACAATGAGTCCAGTACTTTCTTGCCCGGCCGATTGGATTACGTCCTGCACAGCCGTCAATTGAGTCCAACGATGGCCGTGGTGTTTGACACCCAAGACGTTGATCCTTCCTGGCTCCCGCACTCTTTGCGTCGCGAAGCCAGCGACCACCTTCCTCTGCTGGTGGACTTCAAAGTCAGTCGGTGAGCGCCAGCCCCCCGGCAATCCGAATTCGGAGAATCACCACCCCGTTTGGGACCATGGTGTTCAAGAAGCATCAAAATCTTGAGTTGTTTTGGGAGACCACCCCACCAACTCAAGAACAGGTCGATGACAGCCTCCACCCAGATCTGGTGCTCGCCATTGAGCGATGGTGCACCGGGGTACCGGTCAACGTGGAACCATGGCTTCCGAAAGGTGTGGATTTCACCAGCCGGGTGCGCCGAGCCTGCGCTTTGATCCCCTGGGGAGAAACCCGAACATACGGGCAGCTGGCCATATTGGCCGGTTCCCCCAAAGCCAGCCGTGCAGTGGGTCAAGCCATGCGCCGAAACCCGATGCCTTTGCTCATCCCCTGCCATCGAGTCGTGGGCGCCACAGGTCTAGGGGGATACGCCGGTGAGGATCAAAATGGCCCCCAACTCTCAAGAAAACGGGCAATCTTGGCCTTCGAGCAAGATGTCCGCCAATCCGAGGTGGGTTCCATATAGAATTCTATTTTCACCGCGCTTAGCTCAGTTGGCCAGAGCGGCTCGTTTACACCGAGTAGGTCGCTGGTTCGAGTCCAGCAGCGCGGACTCATGGTCAATGCACGCAAGACATTGCCGAACCTCTTCTTGGTCCTGAGCTTGGCCTGGCTGTCATTGGTGGCCTGTCAACCAACCGTAGAGCGACTGGAAGACAGCGCTCCCGCGGCCGCTCGGGTCCGGGCCGACTTCCGACTGGATATTCCACAAGTGATGCGTGGAACGATCGCCCAAGAATCGATTTTGGTTGGTTTCGAGCCGGTGGCCGTTGAGGGGTATGGCTTGGTCGTGGGACTGAACGGAACCGGCTGCACCACGATGCCACCAGATCTCAGAGCCCACATGTCCGCAGATATGACTCGAAGAGGCATCGGCCCTTCGGGCAGTCAAGGCAGCGCCCCACCTCCAGAACGAATGCTAAATGACCCGCGAACGGCAGTGGTCATCGTGCGTGGCACACTGCCTCCCGGGTCAAATGCTCGTCAAAAGAGAACCCCAGGTACCCAGTTCGATCTTGAAGTGATCATCGATCCACGAACCGACGCCACGAGTTTGCTCGGCGGACGCCTGTACACCTGCAACTTGCGGCCAGCCTCGGGAAGCGGATTGCCCCCAACAGGATCCCGCCAAGCAGACGCTTTGGGTGAAGGCAAGGGGCCACTTTTTGTGAATCCATTCGCACTTCGAGGGAGCGATGGTCGAGAATTGATTGATCTCACACGAGCCAGAATCATCGGGGGCGGAGAAGCCACCAAGCGGGTCCCCTTGCGGCTCCGACTTGCCAGCCCAAGCCACGCTCGCTCCCGCATGATCGCTAGCGCTGTGAACTCGCGATTCCCCCAAGATCCAGGCATGCGAGACAACGTGGCCCGCGGAGAAAGCGACGAAATGATTTCGATCGCGGTCCCCCCACGATGGTCCCAAGACACCACAACATTCGCCCAACTGTTGCGACACACCACCATTCAACAAGCCCGTCAAGAAGCTTCTGCCGCCCTGGTCGCCCGGGAAGTTCAGCGAAATCCACGCATGGCTCTAGACGCCGCTTGGCGGTGGCGGGCCATGGGCCCCAAGGCCTTGGCCACCACTCGAGGCTTGTATGACGCTCCAGAGCGGAGAGTTCGAGAAGCGGCTTTGAAAGCAGGAGCCTGGCTGGATGATCCCTTGGTCCTGCCCCATCTTGAGGTGTTCTCAGAAAGCGAAGATCCTGAGTTGCGAAGACTCTCGGCCGTCTTGATGGCCGAACTCCCGTGGGATCCTCGTCTGGAATTTGCACTCATCAAACTGGTCGACGATGCCGAGTTGGATATCCGTCTGGCCGCGTACGAAGCTCTCGTTGATTTGGGATCTTCCACCGTGCGGCGGGTTCGATTCCATCCCGAGTTTGAGGTGGATCTGGTCGACAGCACCAGTCCTTTGATTTACGTCACCCAAACGCTCATCCCCAGGGTTGTGGTGTTCGCGCCGCAACACGAGTTGGCTCGCCCACTCTTCGCGGACTTGCCCACCCAGAACATCATGGCGGTGGCTGAAGACGGCGATGATTTGGTTCGCTTGCGTTATGACGGAAAAGTCATCGGCTCGGCCCCAACGCTTTTAGCGCTGGTCCAATCCCTTGCAACGCCTGAAAACAGCGCTCTTGGCCGCAAAGGATTTGGGCTGGACTATGCCACGACGGTTGGAGCGTTGTACGGCATCTGCCGAAGTGTCGATCGGGGCATCCCATTCCGAGCCCAACAAGACAGAATGTTGGCGACCTTGGCTCGACGATTTGAAGTGCGGCCAGACCAAACCCAAACCATTCGGCAAGATTTTGATGAGGACATCACCTTCACCGTTGAAGACTCAACTGAAGGACGAGCCGATTTTGAGACGATTCCAGGAGACATGGCAGCACCCGCACCATCCACCAACGAATCAAGTGAAATCCCAGACCAGGTTCAGCCTAACCCCGTGTTGGAGGAGCCCCGGAGGGATTTCGAACCGGCACCACCATCCACGGACCGTCCTGATTTCGATCCTCTATCCTCCTGATCAAGGTACGATCCGACGTGGAGACGTCACTGGCCACCAAACGTGAAGACAAGGAGGTCTTCCCCCACCATGCGTCTTGAACGACTCACACTTTCTGGATTCAAAAGCTTCGCCGATGCCACCGAAGTCCGCTTTGATGCACCCATCAACGGCATCGTTGGCCCGAACGGCTGCGGGAAATCGAATGTCGTCGACGCCTTGAAATGGGTGCTCGGCGAACGTTCAGCAAAAAGTCTTCGTGGTGGATCCATGCTGGACGTAATTTTTGCTGGAGCCCATGCCCGGTCACCATCTGATCTCGCCAAAGTTGAATTGGTCTTCTCCAATCCCATCGTGAGTCGAGATGAAAATGGGCAGCCAAAGCGTGAATTGCCCATCGACACCGAGGAAGTATCCATCGGGCGTGCTCTGGATCGTGACAACAACTCTCGCTATTTGATCAATGGCGCGAAAGCAAAAGCCAAAGACATCCGGGAACTCCTGTACGGAACGGGAATGGGCAAGGGCGGTTACGCCATGATCGAGCAGGGACAAGTGGCGGCCATGCTCCAAGCCAAACCCGAAGAACGTCGAAGGATTTTGGAAGAAGCGGCAGGAATCTCAGGGTTTCGTGACCGGCGTCAAGAATCTTCGCGGAGTTTGGAGCGATCTGAATCGAAGTTAGAAGTGTTCAGGGCCTCCCTTGCTTCTACTGAGCGGCGCCTCAAGACCATTCGAAACCAAGCCGAACGCGCGCGTCGGTATCAAGTTCTAGAGTCCGAACGTGTTGATCTGCAGCGTCACTTGCTCACGGAAACCTTCCTTCGACTCGAATCAGAGTTGAATGAGGCAATCCAGCGACGGCGTGAAGCTGCCGCAGAGGGTGCAGTCTGGTTGGCGGCTTTGGAACAGTCTGAAGTCGACCTTACCGTCAAGAAGCAGGGTGAAACCGAGGCGTGGCAGCAGCGACGAAAAGCCGAACAATCCCAGAGCAAAGCCGAAGCAGAACACGCAGCCGCAGCCGAAGCCCTTCGAGCGGCCGAAGAACGCTACGAATCTGCGACAAAAGCCAACGCTGAAGATCAACGCGAACTTGAAGAACTTGACGCTCGTGAGTCCGGGTTGAAAGTTGAGCGCGAAAACAACGACCGGTTGAATCATGAAGCGTCATCACAGCTGGACAAAACACGGGTGACGCTTGACGTAGCAGTCGCGGCCCGAACACGAACTCGACAGATGGCGGTTGATGCGGAACGCCAAGCCATACGTGCCGAAGAAGCGGTCACCGAAACCCAGCAAGAGGCAGAGCGGCGACGCTCAGAAGCGGCCGCGAGTGAAGCAAGAAGAGAAGGCACTCGAGAGCAAGAAGAAGCCGCCAACGAACGTCTTCAGAATCTTCGTGAAGAGACCGCAACCGTGGCCCAAAAGCTTGAATTGGCACGTGGTTCGTTCAGTGCCGCTGAGCGGGTGAAGATTCTGGCCGAAGAAAACACTTCAATTCAAGCCGCAACATTGTCGTCACTTGGGGAACAACAATCTCTCTTGGCGTCGAATCTTTCCGAAATCAGAGCGGCTGAAGCCCGCATCCAGAGTCGGCTGGATGCCTTGGTTGAACTCCGCCAAAGCCGTGAAGGACTGGCCGAAGGCGTCCGGAAAGTGTTGGAGCGACCCGAAGCTCACCCCGGTTTGATCGGGGTCCTGGCCGAATTGATTGAAACGGATGCCGACTCCGCCGATCGACTCGAACTTGCACTGGGTGAGCACGCCCAGACGCTGGTGTTTGACTCACGACAGGCGGCTCAACAAGCCAGTGATCGCTTGGCCGATGCCCCAGGTCGAGTCAAGATTGCCAGTCTGGAACCACAGGGAAGCAACATCTCTCCTCGCTCCAGTGGCTCGCGCCCAAGTGTGCTGGATGGCATTCGGATCAGCGGTCCCGGAGCTTGGCTGACCACCCGAATTTTGCAATTCACATATCCCGCCACAAACCTCCAGGACGCCAAGCAGCAGTCCCGCAGGCTCCGTGAGGCAAGATTCCTCCTGGACAACGGAACCGTCTTGGAAACCGACGGTCGAATCGTGGTGGGCCGCGAGAGCAGCGCAGCTGGAACCATTGTGCGTCGTGCGGAAGAACGCCAACTGCAGGAGGAGCTTGATGAACTTCTGGTTCGGCAGCTTCGGCTGAATGAAAACCTTGCTGGGGTCCAAGCGGGTGAGCAAGAAGCCCGCCAGAACCTCGAAGACGCCAACCTCAAAGAACGTGAAGCTCGAGAAGCACTCAACAATCTGCAGGCTCAAATCGACCGGGAAGAAGCCGACCAAAGGCGACTCCGAACCGAAACTGAATCGGCCGAACAAACTTGTGCCTCAATGGCGGCACGTTCTAAGCAGTTCACCATGCTTGCCGAAGAAGCACGTGAACGCGCCCAAGTGGCCGAAGACCGCTTAGGCACCCTGCGTTCAGCCCGGGATGAGGCTCGTGCATTGCTTGAGCTTCATCGAAAAGACGACACCGCCGCCGAGAAGGCGGTCGACGACGCCCACGAAGCACACCGAGAGGCCGCCACGCACGCCGAGGCCGCACGGCGAACATTGGCGGCCACGGCTCGCGAGTTGGACGAGTCCATCAAACGTCGCCAAATCTGGCTCGAACGTCGCGAGAGAAGACAGGCCGAGCAAAAGCATTCCGAAGAATCAAGAAATGCGAACCAAGACCGTTTGAACCTCGCTGAATCAATAGTGGAGAAGCGACGCTCAGAATCGACTGAAGCAAATCAACATGCTGAAGCAGCAGTTGCGGCCCGCCAGGAAGCGGAGAGTGCACGTGAAATCCCCCGCAATGGTTCCATTGATGCTGAAAAAGAACTTCAGCACGTTGAAGGGCTGTTGGCCCGAATTGCCCTTGAGCGAGAACACCTCCAGGAGAGCATCCGGACGGAGGAAACATTCCAATTGGAAGATATTGCAGCCTCAGCCGCTGAATTCAAGCCCACAAGCAGTGACGATTCTGATCGGGCCAGCCGCGAAGAACGGCTTGAGACTGTTCGCAAAGAAATTCGCGCGCTGGGTCACATCAACCTCGATGCCATTCAAGAAGAACAAGAGCTGGACGAAAACAACGAAAAGCTGATCGAACAGGTCGCCGACCTCGAATCCACCATTGTTCGTCTGACCGAACTTATCGAACGCCTCGATACCGAGAGCCGAACCATGTTCGGCGATGCCTTCGAAAGGATTCGGGATCATTTTGCTGGTGATGATGGCATGTTCCGGCAGCTTTTTGGCGGTGGTTCCGCTCAGTTGGAACTCGTTCCCACGGAATCTGGTGACATAGATCTTTTGGAATCCGGGATCGAAATCAGAGCCACCCCTCCCGGCAAGCGGCCTCGTGTGCTTTCTCAACTTTCCGGCGGTGAAAAAACCATGACCGCGGTTGCTTTGGTCATGTCCATTTTTCGCTCAAACCCAAGCCCAGTTTGTGTGCTGGACGAAGTCGATGCGGCCCTTGATGAAGCCAACGTCGCTCGATTCTGCAAGACCATTCAGAGCTTCACCGACCGCAGCCAGTTTGTCGTGATTACCCACCGCAAGCTCACTATGCGTTCGTGCCAGCGTCTGTACGGAGTCACCATGCAAGAACGTGGGGTCTCCAAGTTGGTTGGGGTTCGAGTTGACGATATCCAAGAGACCAAACAGGGTGATGTGGCCCTGATTGAGACCTTGCCAACTTCAACCGCGCAGCCGGTGTAAACGGCCCCCCCATTCGTCCCGATTGAACCCAGAGGGAATGATCCGTTCCCAAAATCAGTCGGTGCCGCTTTCAGAATCTCCCCGGAGAAGTCCCCGCAAGCGCTCGTTGTCACGCTTGGTCGCCTCCAAATCAAACACCAAGTATTTCACGCTCACCCGCAACCAATCCATAGAGGATTGAAGGTTGTCCAGGGCGGTCCGAACCTTCTCGTTGCGGTCGGACTTCTCCCCTTCAGGGAACGATGACTCGAGGCCCTCGGGCAGGGTGGCAAGTTGTTGCAACAAGGCGCTCATGCGCCGATCAAAAGTATGTTCATCAGCCATTTGGATTCTCCCATTGTCGACCTCCGCAGAGGACAAAGAGAGATTGCGGCAACTTCAGCTCAACACAAGAAAGAATCTCAAGACCGTACGGTCTGTGCCAATCGTTCCACTTGGTTAGGAACGAACGGGTCCTCGAGAACCACTGAGTTGGCGATCAACTTCCTTGCGGTGGTCCGCAGGCAGTTTCCTCCACTCTTCTGGTGACGAAGACTTCAATTCGCGAAGCGTACGGTCACGGACTTCACGCCATCTTCCAAAGAGAGATTCCAACTCATGTCGAGGAAGCTGCTCCATCGGATCTTGCAGGCCGGTTTGAGCCACGGCCCAAGCCATCAGACCTGTTGAATCGTTGCCAAATCGATACAAACTTGAACATGATCGAATTCGAGCGGCAACGGGATGGAAGGGGTCCGTCACGTCTTCGGGAAGTCGAGTCATGACGTCAATAAGAAGTTTCTGACGTGCCGAACTGCTGAGGGCGACTTCTTCGGAACGAAAGAATGCTGCGGCTGGGGGCTCCCAACTCCCTGAACTCGGCTGGTCATTGGCCGAGGCAGAAGACAGAGGAGCAACAGAGGGATCCAGTTGCTTTAAACCAGCAAATTCAAATCGAACGGCCACTTTTCCACCAGGTTCGAGCCGAACAATGGTGCCCACCCCCCATTCAGGGCGTGCGGTGTTTCGGATTTGATCGCCAAAGGCAAAATTGTGTGGCATAAAAGCCTCTGCAGACACGGATTAAGCGCCAAACGGACACCAAGGCCTGTTTTATTGGGCGTAAAATTCAGTTGGAGCGGCGACCAGTGTTATCCACAAGTGACGCGTCCTCAGAAAAGAACATTAGTCGATTTCCCCCCTTGAAATCCTTGGTCAGAGTCCAAAAACCGGAACTTTGCAGACTTTCTGACATGTTCACAGAGTATTCATGATGCAACGCTTGCATCCAGAGATCTACGGGCTACATTCGACATTGAGAAGAGACCTGGGTCATTGTTGGCCCGACATCCGCGGCGCGGAAGGAGAGAGAACCCCACCACGTTCAATTTGGCACGCGATTCAATCTGCGTGCCGGCTTGCCAAGAGAGACACACCCCAAGTTTTAGGTGTGGGCAGGAGAACCTGGACCCCTCTTTCATGATTCGTTGCTTGTCCAATCGGGATTGAAATCCCGCTTGTGGTTCCGTCCGCACTGAGCGGAGGGAAGAGAGAGAAAGAAATGGCCAACAGCCCCCCCGCCCCTGGCTTTGGTAATCCAAGATCACCCTCCAACGAATCAAAAGATTCGAATCCATCTTTGTGGCTGCAGGAGGCAGAGCGTGCGGCGCAACGTCACTGCACTATTTTGATCACCGGTGAAACTGGGGTAGGCAAGGGGCATTTGGCCAACCACATCCACCGGAACAGTCCTCGAGCAAACCAACCCTTTGTTCCAATCAACTGTGGAGCGATCCCGGAAACCCTGATGGATTCCCAGCTCTTTGGGCACGCCAAAGGAGCGTTTAGCGATGCACGCCGTGAACATCCAGGCATGATTCGGGCGGCACAAGGCGGAACAATTTTTCTTGATGAAATTGGCGAACTGACTTCATCGGCACAGATTCGCATGCTGCGTTTGTTGCAAGAATTTGAAGTGCAACCCGTGGGCTACTCAGAGCCAGTACAAGTTGACGTCAGGGTCCTGAGCGCGACCAACCGGAGCCTCGAAGACGCCGTGGCCTCGCGCTCATTTCGCGAAGACCTGCTCTACCGGCTTGATGTCATCCGAGTGGAAGTTCCACCCCTCCGACAACGAAGAAACGAAATCACAGGTCTCATCTGGCGATTCAACGAAGAATTCTGCCGGATTCACCGCACCCCCACCCTTGAGTTCCACCCAGAGGCGATCGAGTGTCTCATGAGGCATCCTTGGCCAGGAAATATTCGGCAGTTGAGG
The DNA here is from genome assembly GCA_002168105.2 of Phycisphaera sp. TMED24. Classification (GTDB taxonomy): domain Bacteria; phylum Planctomycetota; class Phycisphaerae; order Phycisphaerales; family SM1A02; genus UBA8653. Next base: position 1,437 of record NHCD02000037.1, on the reverse strand, counting down.
ACCATTATTGAGCGGCTTCATGTGCTCTGCGACTCTCCACTCGTCACCCCAAAAACCTTGCAAAATGTTTCGAAGCTGAATCTCATCGACTCGAGCGGTATCCCAACCTCTGCTCAATTTAGCTTGCCCGCGCAGCGCAAGCAAATGGTTGAAGTTCACTTGGAGCAAGGAGGCACAGTCGAATCCTTCGCCAAAGGGATCGGGGTCCATCGCAGTACGGTTTACCGCTGGCTCAAGCCGACGTAACCCCAAGCTGAGAATTTCACAAAGCACTCCATGACCCGGTCAAAAAATGATCGGGTTTTTTATTTCTGTTCGGTTCAAAATCAAAGAGTGGGTGCGTTGTCGCAGAAATGCGAAAGCCTGTCGCACAACTTCGTTTGCCTCACGGAATCTTGTCGCGTTTGTGCGACTCATGGAATCCTTATGCGAATTCGAACCTCCAGCGCTTTCGGACAAGGCCGCTGAGTTCATTTGATCGGCCATTTCCTTGTGTCTCGATGAATCCACTTGGCACGGTTGTTGCAGTTGTCATGTGTGTCTGATTGTGATTCCCAATTCGTGGTCCTCGCCGGTGCCGCGGAAGCAATTCGCCAAATTGGCGGTGAACTTCGGCAGTCCGGCATTGCCCCCAAGGCAACGCCCACTCATCTCACAGCATTGAGACAGGGACTCATTCTTCAGCCACCGAGCTTCGTAGTCATCTGCGTTGCTCTGTCAGAGAAGAGTACGAGGCGTCACGACCATGACCTGAAGACTCTCCTTGACGACATGCGGTCTCTTCCTGGAACCGTCCGAAGCATTGGTCTCACACCAAATTCGGTCCAAGGATTGACCGGCCAGTTGGCCTCGCTTGGATTTGATCTCTACCTGAGTGATCCCCTCCAAGCCGCCTCAGCCATCGAGGCTTTCCGTATGGAGACTTCGAAGACTGGCTCTTCTCGATTCGACGCCCTCTGTGAAATCGAACTCGAAGACAACACCTGGCCCTTGCGTTGGGGAAACCAAGCAACGGCCACCAAAGGAACACCTGGAGTTGAAAGGTTCAACTTCGACCACGACTGAAGAGAAAGACGTCCCGAGAAGGGGGCGAAAAGAGGAGAACACATCCCCGGAGTCACCAGGAGAGTCAAGAGATCAACATTTCATGGTTTGCAAACCATGCCCTCATGCATGAAGAGAGCAGTTGCAAAAGTCCCAGAAAACGAAGAGTGAGCTTGAGAGAGCGCTCTGGGACGAGATGAAGAGATCGAGACCGGACGTGTGAAGATTGAGAATAGAGGAGATGCAGGGACACCGGCTGCACATTCTCTTTTTTGTCTGAACCAGTGGAAACGCTGACTTCAGACCTTGGGCCCAGATCCTCTGGGTCGACAACTCTCTCTCTTCTCTCCGCATCAGTTCTCTTGGACTGATGCGGACCTTGGGCCCAGATCC
>NHCD02000036.1 GCA_002168105.2 Phycisphaera sp. TMED24 | reverse complement strand
CTGCTCCAGTGCCCCGTGTAGGGCTCGAACCTACGACCCGCTGATTAAGAGTCAGCTGCTCTGCCGACTNAGCTAACGGGGCGAANCACACAGTTTAGGAATCGCCCGCAGCCGGGGCAACCTCAGGACTGGCGGGGGGCTCCGAATCCCCGGATTTTTGCACCGGGAAGCCGATCGCGGTCAAGCGGGCTTGGATCGNTTCAAAATCAGTGATCCCGGCATCAAAGGTGATCACGGCGGTTTTGGTTTGGTANCTGCAANCCGAGCCCACCACGCCATCGGTACGCTTGAGTTGGTCGACCACGGCTTTGGAGCATGCGTCGCACACCATGCCATCCACGTCGACCANCACTTCCACNCGTTCNCCTNGGGTGGCCGCGGGNTCGNNNTCCANTTCGGCGCAGCAGCCNGACCANNNGNCNAGCAACAGNANNGCAGCAATCTGACGCATGCCCAACATTAGACCACCGCNANTGGTTGGTGCTGCGCTCCGANGACCTTGCTGGGATCGGCCTGCATCCAACCTGACAGTACGCCGGCATAGACCCGGCGGAAGTCCATGGTGTACCGCAGATCACCGGAATCCAGTTTGGTGAAGTTGGGATGCTGGCCGTGGACGCCGCCTTTGGCGTGCTTCCCAATCACAAACATCGGTCCCGCAGTGCCGTGGTCCGTGCCATTCGAGGCGTTCTCGCCCACGCGCCGACCAAACTCACTGAAGACCATCGTCATGACCCGTTCGTCATCGCCGCTTTCGCGAAGGTCCTTCTGGAAGGCGTTGATCGCGTTCGCAAACTGACCCATCAACTGGGCGTGGCGGCCGCGTTGTCCCGAGTGGGTGTCAAAGCCACCCATCGAGGCGTAGAAGACGCGGGTGCGCAGTCCGCCACGGATCATCTTGGCAATGAGTTTGAGTTGGTTGGCCAGACTGCCCCCTGGATAGGACACGCCATTGGACGCACGCACCGCGCCGCGGATGCGATCGGCGGCAATTTGCGCATCCATGTTGGTACGCACCAAGAAATCCAGTTGGGGATTGGCGGTGGCGGCTTGGCTCAGCGTGGAAGCCGCTTCGCCACTCATCGCTTGGTAGGTCTTGCCCAAAGACTCGTGAATATCCGCCCCGGTCCAGCGGAACTGTTGGGCGCTTTGGAAGGCAATCGGCGGCACACTTGANCCTGTCAGAGCTCGCGGGGCGCTGTTGCCAATGGCAATGGCCGCCTCGTTGCTCCCCTCGGTGANCGGGTGCGTGTCGAAATACCGGCCCAGCCAGCCATCGCTGCCCGACGGATTGCGGTCGGCGGTGTGCCAAATGTCCATGGACGCAAAATGCGATCGGTTGGGGTTGGGGTACCCGCAGCCGGGAATCGTGGCGACTTCTCCGTCGTCGTGCAGTTCTTTGAGTGGCGCGAGTGCGGGGTGCAGGCCCAGGCCCAGCTTGGTGTCCAGGGACAACGCGTCGGCATTCCAACCGGTGGCGTTGGGATTGGATCCCGGAGCTCGATAGGCAAGCGTGGGCCGGCGGTCGTAGTACTGCGGCGCAAAGTAGGGGATCACCGTATTCAACCCATCATTGCCCCCTCCCAGTTGCACCACCACCAAAGCCCGCTCTTCGGCCACGCCGGGGATGCTGGAAAGACCGAGCGGGGCGGCTGAGGCCATCGCGCCTTGTTGCACAAACCACGGCACGGTCGGCGCCAGCGCGGCCAACGCGAAGTTGCGTTGCAAAAATGCTCGGCGGGTGAAGGTCATGTTGCCATTGCCGTCGCAGTCGTGAAGATGATCGTGGTCGTGGGTCATGGCAGGATCTTTCAGCACAATTGATATTCGGGGAGTGCGGTCAACACGCAGAGCGCGGCGGTCAAACTGTCGGCGTTGACGCGGTCGTTGGCGAGGGTGAAGACTTGGCGGATGGCTTGCGAGCGGGCTTCCTCGACGGGGCAGGCGAGCAGCAGGCGTTGGAGGTACACCGTGGCTTCGTCGGGATCGACCTCGCCTNGGCGTTCCAACTGCTCAACCAGTGGCATGGGATCAAACGGGGTGGTGTCCTTGGGCCAGGGGTGTCCGCCCGCATCACGCCCGGTCAGCATCCACACCGCGGTGTTCTGCCGGAGGAACATGGTGCTGGTGTTGATCCAGGCCCGGCCGCCATCCCAACCTTTNACCGACGGGGGGTGGCCCAGCCGTTGCCCCAAACGGGCGGCCGCGGTCCGCAACGTGTCGATATTTCGCACCGGCACGCCCAAGTCACGCACACTCCCCACCACCAATTCGACGGGGCTTTTGATGTGGGNCGCGCGGTTGGAAGCGGCGTAAAAGTGCGCGCTGCGAAAGAGTTCGCCCAGAGTCGTTTTCAGGTTGTACTTGTTGCCTTTGAGGGCCTTGCCAAGTTGCACCACCACGTTGCGAACTTCGTCGCTAGGAGGCGTTTCGGGCACATCGTTCACAAATGCTCGGTAGATCTTCCAGGCGATGAATTCAGAACATGATCGATGCCCGAGCAGCATGTCGACGAAGTCATGGCCGTTCCACCGACCACTTCGTCCCAAGATGCGCTTGAGCCCGTTGTCGTGCTGGCCCTCATCAAAAAAGAANGTCNTTGTCCCGNTAGGTGTANCCCGTNAGNGCTCTNGCGCCTTCNTTGATGTCNNTCTCGCGNTANGGCGANCGCTTNCGNCCCANCAANTCCGGNTCTCCCAAACTGAAGAGTTCCATGATCTCCCGGGCCAGATTTTCATTGGGGGAGCCTTTGCGATTGCGATTGTTGTCAAGAAAGCGCAACATCGCCGGGTCTTCAATGATGCCGTGCAGGAGGTCACCAAAATTGCCCGCGGCATGTTTTCGGAAGAACTGGTTCTGCCGGAACATGTGCCAGGAGTTTTCGACCGTGGTGTAGCTGGCGGCGAAGTGGCCATGCCAAAAGAGCGTGAGCTTCTCTTCCAAGGGCCGAGGCGTTTCAATCATCCGGGAAAGCCACCACTGCTCGAACGAACGCATGGCGCCGCGGTCATCCCGTTCCTGCTGTTCTTGTTTTCGGCGGAAGGCGGCAATGGCTTCCTCGTCACCGGCTTCCCGGGCTTTGCGGTACGACTCATAGTCCGCGGCCGTGAGTTGCATTTTGACGCTGGGATCGAAAGTATCTGCTTGGACGTTTCGGTCGGGTCCACTCGCCGACTCGCCTTCAAAATCAACCAGCCAGTCGACGGCCCCATCCAAGCCCTTGGACAGCAGCCCTTGCACCATTGCTGGCGTTCCCCCAAAGCCTGCCCGCACCAGAAGGTGCCGAGCCGCGGCAAAATCGAAAGCATCGCGGGGCAGTGGGGTCAGGCGTGGCATGAGGGTTCTGCTTCGAATGTATCGGACATCCCAAAGAACCCCCAAGAAAAGTCCAAAGCGGCGGTATAGTGAAGGGTCCGATGCGTTCTGCCGCACGATTTCCGGTCGGAGCCCTGTTGCTCCTTTGCACACTGCATGCCGTGGCGGATGGCGTTCGCCCGTTGGCAATGCCGGTTCGTTTGGTCACAGTGTGGACTTCCGACCACCATGCTGATGAAGCATTGGCATTGGCGCCCGCCGCCGAGTCCTGGGGCTTGGTCAAATCCAGCGCGATCTGCCCACGGGCTCAAGTAGAGGCCGTTCGGCCTCTGCTGTCTGTTTGGACCAGCCTTCCGCCTCCTAGCGCCTGAATGTGTTGATTTCTCGCGACTCCGGTCGCCCTCCGCATTCGCTTTTTTTATGAACATCATCTCCTGCGTCACCCACGCACTTTTTGAAGAGGTCATCCCATGGATCTCCCCGTCATTGGCCCTGTGTTGAAGAAAATTTTCGGTTCCGCGAACGATCGCATGGTCGCTCGTTACTTGCGACTGGCCAAGCAGGTCAGCGAGTTGGAATCTTCTATTCGCCCNCTCNCCGACGCTGAAATCAAAGCCAAAACCGGTGAGTTCCGCAGTCGTCTGGCAGACGGTGCTTCGATTGCCGAGCTCACTCCGGAGATCTTCGCCGTGGCTCGAGAAGCCATGGACCGAGCGGTGGGCATCCGGGCCATTTTCGATCCCGAGCGTGGCTTCGATCCCTCCACTCTGCCCGAACACGTGCAGTCGTTGTACGCCGAGACCAAGGCGGCCATGGACGCGGCGGAAGCGATGGCTCCGGAGGGTGCGTTCCGTGGCTGCGAAGCACCGATCCCGGGGTGGTGTCATGTCGACATTCCCAATGAGCTCTACGAAGCCGTGCGGACCTTGCATCCCAAATCCAAACCACCCTTCCGTTCCCGTCCCTTCGATGTGCAAATCATCGGGGCCATGGTTCTTTCTGAAGGCAAGATTGCCGAGATGAAGACCGGTGAGGGCAAGACCATTGTCGCGCCGCTTGCGGCGTACCGAGCGGTCTTGGAAGGCCACCAAGTACACGTGGTCACCGTGAACGATTACCTCGTGCAGCGCGACCGCGATTGGACGTTCCCCTTCTTCCGGGCCTTGGGCATGACGGTCGGCGCCATTCACCCACAGCACGAACAAACGTTCGAGTTGAAGAGTGCGGCGTATCGATGCGATGTGGTGTACGGCACCACCAGTGAGTTCGGCTTCGATTACTTGCGGGACAACATGAAGCCCCGCAAAGAAATGCAGTTCTCCAAGACGAGAGAATTTGCCATCGTGGATGAAGTGGACTCCACTCTGATTGATGAAGCGCGCACCCCACTGATTATTTCGGGACCAGCCCACGACAGCCAGCCCCGGTACGAATTGGCCGATCGTTTGGCTCGCCACCTCATGCAAAAGCAGGGCGAGTGGGCCAANGCGGACGACGAAGTNCGCAAATGTGTGGAACGCATCGCGGGTCTCGAAGGGGAGATCAAGAANTCGGTGGACACCGAGGCCGCCAAGGCAATGAAGTCTGATCTCGCGGCCGCCAAAGATGACTTGCCCAAACTCGAAGCAACCCGAGATCAATTCACCCAGTACTACGAAGTCGAAGAAGACAAGAAAAAGGTCAAGCCCACCACAGCCGGTATTGAAGAAGCGCAGCGTGAAGCCAAAATTGGGTCTTTCTACCAAGAGCCCAACACGGACATGCCCCACTTGCTGGAGCAAGCCATTCGGGCCCACGCCGTGTACGTGCTGGATCGCGACTACGTCGTGATGCCCGATCCAGGAGATGGTCAGCCNAGCGTGATCATCGTCGACCAAAACACGGGTCGGAAGATGGTCGGTCGCCAGTGGTCGGATGGTCTTCACCAAGCGGTTGAGGCCAAGGAGCGGGTGCCGATCAAACCAGAAACCCAAACCATGGCCACGGTCACCATCCAGAACTTCTTCAAGATGTACGACCGTCTCGCGGGCATGACCGGCACCGCCGACACGGAGGCCACGGAATTCCACGAGATCTACGCCCTCGATGTGGTGGTCATTCCCACCAACTTGCCCATCGCGCGTCAAGATCGCAACGACGTGGTCTACATGCAGGCGAAGGACAAGTACGAACGCTTGGTGGATGAAATTGCCGCGTTCCACGATTTGGGACGGCCCGTTTTGGTCGGGACCACCAGCGTCGAGAAGAGTGAAATGCTTTCTCAGATGCTGACGCAGAAGCACAACATTCGCCATGAAGTNTTGAACGCCCGCCACCACGAACGCGAAGCCGACATCGTGGCCTCGGCGGGGCACCTCGGGGCCGTCACCATCGCCACCAACATGGCGGGCCGCGGCACCGACATCAAATTGCAGCCGTTCAGCCGAGAGGCGTTGGTCGACCACTGGAAGAAACGCAACGTGGCTCCCAAAGACGTCCGTGCGGCCGATGACGACGAGACCATTCTCTCCGGCATCTGGCGCCATCTTTCNCGCCGTGACACCGGTGATGCTTCTGATGACATGTCGGCCAACCGTTTGGCGGTCATACGAGAGTGGATCCAGGAAAATGGTGTCGAATTNATCAAGCCTGAAAAAGCCCAGCGCATGACCGAAGAGCAATGTCTGGCCGAGCTCGACAAGGCGGGATACTGCGCCGTGCACCGNATCTCGTTTGCCGCCAACACCCGCGATCTTGGTGGGTTGCACGTGATTGGTACCGAGCGTCACGAGTCGCGCCGTGTCGACAACCAGCTGCGTGGTCGATCAGGACGTCAGGGTGATCCCGGATCCAGCCGCTTTTACTTGTCCCTCGAAGACGATTTGATGGCGATGTTCGCGTCCGACCGGGTCAAGAGCATCCTTCGGGCCACCGGCATGAAGGAAGGCGTGGCTTTGCAAGCCAANATGTTGACNGGNTCCATCTCNCGTTCCCAAAAGAAGGTGGAAGAACGCAACTTCCTGATTCGAAAGAANATTTTGGAATANGACGAAGTCATGGACCACCAGCGNCACGACTTCTACGAGCGTCGGCAGGCGGTCATNGANGACAANGGCATCCGNGACGAGATGCTCGGNTGCATNGAGCGNTCCGTTGAAGACGCCGTCCAGAANTANNTGGANCCAGGNTTNGCNCGTGAGCGCATNGCNGATTGGGCGAGCNNCCACNTGNACTGNGAGATCGATCCNGACCGCGTCCGNTTGCAAGATGCNGAAGACGTNCAGGCTCGGTTGCGNGCNATGGCCAAGGAAGATGCNTCCAGNGAAATNGACAAGGCCTTGGGCGAATTNCTTCCCGCCGATCTTGATCGNGAATCGTGGAGTCTGGTGGACTTGGCCGATTGGCTCCAGCAGGAACACGCGGCGTCGGTCAAGGTTGCCGATCTGATGGAACTTGATCGTTCCGGAGTGCGAACCGCCACCGTCGCTGCGGCCCACGCCACCATCGAAGCGGTTGACATGCAGTCCATCGAACAGTGGTTCACCGAAACCGCCGGCGTTGATGCCTTGCAAGATTGGATGAAGCAATTCATGGGAAGTCTTGAAGTTGATCTCGACGGCCTTGATGAAGTCGAAGATCTCGAGGGCAAGATTGACTTTGTGTTGGAACGGGTTCGTATGGCCTACGCCGATCGGGTGCGTCGCTATCCCATCCGATACCAGCTCGAAATGACCGGGCAACAACTGCAAGTCGATCAAGCCGCAGCCCTAGAACGCTTCTGCCAGAACGTGGGCCTGCGCTATGACTTGGACTGGACACCCCAGACTTTGCCGACCAACGATCCCCGCGAACTCCTTCGTCTTTTGGATGAAGAAGCAAAGCAATGGGATGACATTCGGTTTGCGGGTCGGGTTGAAGAGACTCTGGAAGCCCACCCCACCCCGGACGATATTGAAGCGTTTGCTCAGGAACGTGGCTTAGCGCTCAGCGATGAAGATCGAGCGCAGATTCGCAACGACGCCGAGGCATGGCTGGATCGTCTCTTCCGGCGTTTGCAGTCCTTTGAGATGGATCAACTGGAGCGTACGGTTCTGTTGCAAGTTCTTGATGATTCTTGGAAGGACCATTTGCACAAGGTGGACATGCTTCGAGAATCCATTTCGTTCCGCTCCTTCAGTCAGCGGGACCCCAAGATCGAATTCAAACGCGAAGCGTCTCGTCTCTACGACGAAATGCTGGAGGGCGTGGATGGTCGGGTCGGAGAAATGGCCTTCAACGCCCAGCTTCGATCCACGCCGCCGCAGCCCCAAGGGCAGCCGGCGTCCAATCCGGCCAAGGGCAACGCCCCGCGGCCAGCCCAGCCGGCCCCGCCACCCAACACGCCTCGCCCCGCCGCGCCACCAGTCGCCCGTCCGGCCACCGCTGCGGTTGCTGGTGCGGCCGAAGCCCGTCGGCCCGGTGGGGCTGGGGGCCGAGCGGCCCAAAGGCCCGCAAACGTCAAAATTGGCCGCAATGAGATGGTCACGGTGATGAACCCCACCACTGGGGAAAAGCAGGAAATGAAGTTCAAAAAAGCCGAACCCCTGATCCGTAACGAAGGATGGCGGTTGGTTCCATCGGCCTGATTCGTTGTTTTGAGTTCTGATTTGCCCGCCTCGAGTATTGGCGTAAGTTCTTAATTGTGAAGGACTTACTTTCAATACTCCTCCTGTGCAGCTTGGGCGTCGGTTGCAGTTCGTCGCCGCAGATGGTTGCCCATCCGGTGCCCGTTGGGTGCCTGGAGGGGCCAGATGGTTCATCTTTCGCTGGCCGCTTGGATGCTCGATATGGCGCCCCTGATCCCTCGACCCGTTGGAACAATCCAACGATCCGGGAGTGGCGTATCGAACGCACCATGGTTTCCAATGGCCGTGTCCGGGTGATGGGAACCCGCCAGAGCATTGAGCGGCAACAAACCACCCGCTGATTTGCCGCAAGTTCTCCACAACCTGGCAAGTTCTCCACGGCAAAAATTGCCCTGATTGACAAGCACCACGCATTCGCCGAAATTGCCCTTGCGTGGTTGGTGTGTGCCAAATCGCGTGGATGGCGGTCCCTCCCCCCAGGACCGAGAATGGAGTCACCGTGGGCACCACCACGAAGAAGGAGCTGGTCGATCGAATTGCCGATTTGACTGGAATGCGTCGTACGGATGTTCGAGACATCGTGCAACTTTTCCTCGACGGCATGGTGGAGGAACTGGCGGATGGCAACCGTTTGGAATTCCGCGACTTTGGTGTTTTCGAAGTGAAGCACCGTGCCGCACGAATCGCGCAAAACCCCAAGACCCTTGAGCCCGTTCCCGTACCCGAGCGAACCGCTATTCGCTTCAAAGCGGGCCGGCTGATGAAGATGGCCATGGAAGATCCCACTGCCTTCGAGGCAAGCTTCGGAGATCGACGCCTGTCCCGGGCGGTCCCCGCGACGGCCGAGGTCGAAGTGACGGGCTCTGTGGGCCGTCAAGCCGAAGTGAAGCCGCTTGCTTCGGCGAAGAAGAAGCCAGTCCAGTCCAACAACAACGGCTGAACGGCATCATCATCACGTTGTGATGGCGCCAAAGTCGATGCCCGGTTGGCCTCTGCGTCGGCCCAGCTCGCCGCTGTGGACAACCTGTCTCGATTGCTCCACCTCCGGGTTGAACGCGTAGTTTCTCCTCATGGCGGAACGCAAAGCAGCTGGAAAAGACGATCGCAACCGAGGCATCGATCCGGCCCAGGCCGCGCGTTTGTTGCAGTCGGTTCCGCCCGTTGACCGTGAAGCCGAAAATGCACTCTTGGGGTGTTTGCTTCTGGAGCCCACGTGCTTGGCGGAAGTGCACGAGTTCGTTCGCAAAGCCGAAGACTTCAGTGATCCTCGAAACGCGAGGCTGTTCGCGGCCATCTCGTCCATCAGCGACACCGAGCCCAGTTGGCAAGTGCAGGAGCTTGCGTCCAAACTTGATGCCGAAGGCCAATTGGAGTCCATCGGCGGAACCGATCGCATTGCCTCTTTGATCGAAGCCATGCCTTCGGCGGCTCGGGCGGCTCAATTCGCCAAGTTGGTCGGGAGTGCGGCCCACATTCGAGAACTCATCTCCACCGCCACCGAGATCATTCACGACGCGTACCACGCCGGGCAAGATGCGGAAGGCGTCATTTCGCGGGCCGAACAGTTGATGTACGAAGTCTCGCGCTCGCGGGACACCATGAAGGGTTCCACCCTGCAAGCATTGCTTGAAGCGGTGATGGAAGACATCGAGCGGCGTGAAGGTGGTACATCGCGCGGCATCAAGACGGGGTTCTACGAATTCGATGACATGACCCAAGGCATGCAGCCAGGGGAGATGTTGATTCTGGCGGCTCGGCCTTCCATGGGTAAAACCGCGCTGGCTTTGAACATCGCCGAACAGGTCGCACTGCGGGGCACCCGAACTTTGGTGTTCAGTTTGGAAATGAGTCGAGAGCAGTTGGTGGAGCGGATGTTGGCCGCCAAGTCGGGGGTCTACGCCGACAAGCTCCGCAAAGGCGCGCTGGCGAAGGAAGATTGGAACCAGTTGATGCGGGCTTCCAATGAGCTTTCGGAAGCACCGTTGCACATCGATGACACACCAGGACTCACCATGCCGCAAGCGCGATCACGGGCTCGCCGCTTGGCCAGCCGCGAATCGGGACTGGGTTGCATCGTGATCGACTACCTGCAGCTCATGAGCATGGGCAGCCGAGTCGAATCCCGACAGATTGAGATTTCCGAGATCTCTCGGGGGATCAAAGCCATGGCCCGCGAGTTGAAAGTTCCGGTGCTGGCCTTGTCCCAATTGAATCGGGCGGCCGAACAGCGAGAAGGCCACCGTCCCCGCATGAGCGATCTCCGTGAATCTGGAGCCATCGAACAGGATGCGGACGTGGTGATGATGTTGCACCGTGAGGAGTACTACCACCAGTCCACGCCCGATTGGCTGGACCACAACCCCGAGAAACGCGGACTGGCCGAGTTGATTTTGGCGAAGCAGCGGAACGGTCCCACTGGCACGGTTCGTTTGACGTGGGACAACCGCTTGACCCGGTTCAAAAACCATACTGGCCAAACTGGGTCAGGCGGCAATTACGAAGCCAAACCCATCGGTGAGTCGCAACCGCCGCTTGGCAACTTTTCTCCGGGTCGGGCAACCGGCCCCGTCGAAAGCCACCGTGACGGTGGCGGGCCGGACGACTTGCCCATTTGACGCGGTCGACCAAAGCTCAGCGCTGGCCACTTCTTCGTGCGGGTGATTGGCAAAGTGCGCGCTTTCGCGCCATGATGCACCTTGTCGATGCCCGAAGCACTGGACGAATCTGATTTTCGCCGTCTGGTTGCATCAGCACGCTGGGGGGATGACCACGCTTGGCGCACTTTGGTGGAGCATTGGACTCCGCGTCTGTTTGCGTTCTTGCACAGCCGCTGCCGTGATCCAGAACTCAGCGAAGAATTGGTGCAAGACGTGTTTGTCAAAGTGGCCCAGCGGTTGGTGGACTATGACGAGCGGGGGCGTTTCTCGAGTTGGATCATGCTGATTGCCATCAACCGCCTGCGGGATGAAATGCGGCGTCGAAAGCGGCATGCACGACCGGTGGAGCACGAAACCTTGGGGGCTCTGGCCGGCAGCACCCCATCGACGGCGGCAGATGCCCCCGGGGAGCAAGAATCTCGAAGGGCTTTGGACGAGGCCCTCAGGAGCCTCTCGGAGGCCGAACGAGAATTGCTGCACCTGAGGCACGCCGTCGGCCTCTCGTTTTCCGACATATCGGAACTGCTGGGCGAGCCACGGGGCACCCTTTTGGCCCGGCATCACCGGGTTCTGGGCAAGTTGCGTGCCTTTTTGGCCCCGCATGATCCCAACAATCCTCAGGAACCGAACGCCTCTTCAGACGAACAAGGGGGAGCGGTATGAATTCTCGCAATCATCCGGAGACCTCAGACGTTTCACTTCAAGCGATGGCTTCTCACGACACCAACCCGAGCACTGAAGCCCCCATCGGAGGCTTTGACGAAGCCGCGTTCGGTGATCCTCAACTCGAAGCGCACTTGACCCAGCATTTTGCCCGCAGCGCGGACGCCACTGGTATCGATCTCTCGGCATTGGCCGCCCGAGTGGCCTCGGTGTCTGCTGAAGAGTTGCCTTCCCGGGTCTTCCGCCCCCGGGTGCGTCGCTTCGCGCCTTTGCAAGCGGTCGCCTTGATCGCCGTGGGTCTGGTGGCCCTGCGTCTGCTTGGCCCATCTCCGTCGCCCACCACTTTGGATACCGGTGTGTTGGTCGCCAGCCCGATCGCTTTGCCGGCGACAGTCTTGGCAGACGTCGATCTGTTGACCCGAGACATGGTAGTGCGTGAGCGGGTGATCTCAAATCTATCTGGCGTCGCTGACTTTGAGTGTGAGCTTGAATCGTTGTTCCCCGAAGCGGAGTTCCGATGCGATTCTTGAAACACTCCGGAACAGAACGTCCTCGTCGTGTAGGACACCGTCAGTGGTTGCCCATGGTCGTGGGCGCCGCGATGTTGCTGGCGTTCGTGGCCCCCGCGGCCGACGAGTTGTTGCGAGGCAACGCCTTTGCGGAAGAAGTGCTGGTGGTGGCCGAAGATCTTGACCCACGCCTTTCCGCGCGACTTCGGAGTTTGCACGATTCCGATCCCGAGGGATTTGCCGAGCGTATCGCCGCCAGCACCCAACTCCGGGCCTTGGTGGACATGCGCCGAGAAGATCGTCGGGCCTATGACATGAAAATTCTCGAGCTGAAGACCGATGCCAAAGTCCGCACGCTCGCGGCAACAGTACGCCAGGCTCGAGTGGATGGCGCCGACGCGGCCTTTGCGTCCGGCCGCGAAGAACTTCGCATGCAGCTTCGCATCCAAGCGGGGATGCGGTTGGCCAACCGGTTGTTGCAAATCGAACGCATGGAAAACATGGTTGAACAGCTGCGTGAGCGGTACGACCGGGAAGTGGCCGAAGCCGAGGCCGATGTCGAAGTTCGTTTGCAAAATTTGCTGGAAATGACCGACAACCCGGCGGAGTGATCGGCGTTCGTCCTACGATCCGCGCATGATCGAACCAGGAAAAAAAGCACCGGCCTTTCACCTCGCCGACGGCGAAGGTGAGAAGCATCGTTTGTCTTCATACGCCGACCACTATGTCGTGCTGTATTTCTATCCCAAGGACGACACCTCAGGCTGCACCAAAGAAGCCTGTGCCTTCCGAGATTTGCATCCAGAGTTTTCAGGCTTGGAAGCGACGGTCTTTGGTGTGAGCCCAGACCCCGTCGCTTCGCATGCAAAGTTTGCGGCGAAGTACGAATTGAACTTCCCGCTGCTCGCCGACGAGAAGGACGACGAAGGNACCCCGCCGCTGTGCGAGAAGTATGGCGTCTGGCAAGAAAAGAGCATGTACGGCAAGAAATACATGGGGGTGGTCCGAACCACGTATCTGATCGCTCCTGGTGGCAAAGTGCTGCAACGCTGGGACAAGGTCAAAGTTCCTGGCCATGCTGAAGAAGTCTTGGCGGCGATTCAAGAAGCCCAGAACAACGGTTGAATCGCGCAGGTCCTGCCGATCATGACATTGCTTCGGCAGCCTCGCGGCATCCTCATGNGGCCGGTGACTTTCGCGGGTCCTTCCTCAAGTCGATGATCAATTCCGAGTAAGGTCTTCCTGATGTACGCGTTGCTGCTCGCTTTCCGATACCTACGCACTCGCATGATTCCGTTGGTCGCGATTGGTGCGGTCGGTCTCTGCGTGGCCTTGGTCGTCGTCGTCGTCGGAGTCATGTCGGGCTTCCTGCACCAGATGGAGAAAGCTGGAAAATCACTGATTGGTGANGTGGTGGTATCCAATGGGTTGCGGGGGCTGCCCGATCCCGAAGGATTTATCGCCGAGCTGAAGCAAAATGAAGCCATCGCTGCCGCCACGCCACTGGTGGACACTTTTGCCACCATTCGAATGCCGTACGACGAGATTCGTGGAGTTCAGGTGTGGGGCATCGATCCTGATTCTTTTGATGAGGTCACCGGATTTGCCCAGACCTTGCACTGGACCCCGGAAGGCTCGGGAACCGATTGGAGCGAGCAAGATTTTCGGCGTGACCTTTCGCCCGAACTGTTGATGGGCTTGGAAGCGGAAGGGCGGGCCTTGGCCCGGGTTGAAGCGGATGGCACCGTCCGTCCAGGCATTTGCTTGGGGCTGGAGATTTCGATTGGCAACAAAAGGAACGATGAGGGGACGTATGACCCCATCAACCGCTGGTTCATGCCGATTCAAGAACCGGTGGTGTTGACCACGATTCCCCCCGACACCCTGAACACCACCCCCGAGCCGGTCAGTATTGCTTTTGCGCCCGTGAATGAGTTTTCTTCGGGTTTGTTCGTGATTGACAAGGAGCGTGTCTTCGTTCCCTTGGCTGAAGCACGACGCATGACCAACATGACCCCGGCCGAAGAAGTGGATGAAGAAGGTCTCCCTACCGGCAAGGTGTTCCCTGCCCGCTCCAGCAAGATTCTGATCCGCGGGAACGGCCTGCCCGAAGCGCAGGTGCGTGAAATCGTTGACGCGGCATATCGCGAATGGGCTGAACGCGAGGGGTATGCCATCAATCCAATGATCTTCCGGGTCCAGACATGGCGCGAAAATCAAGCTTCGTTCTTGCAACCGGTTGAAAACGAACGGGAACTGATGCGNACGTTGTTCAGTCTGGTGTACTTGGTGTGCGCGGGCCTCGTGTTGGCCATCTTCCATGCGATCGTCACCGAAAAGACCCGGGATATTGGAGTGTTGCGGGCTTTGGGCGCGACGCGACCAGGCATTGCCATGATCTTTGTGCAATATGGCGTGGTGATTGGCATCTTGGGCGCGATTCTTGGTGTGCTTCTTGGTTGGGCCGTGGTTCACAACATTGCTCTGATCAATCAAGCCATTGGGGACCCACCAATGGCCGCCGTATTCGTCTTGGGCGCGGTGGGGCTCGTCGGTCTTTGGCGATTTGCTTCTGGCTTCCGTTCCGGATTCTTGGCCCCTCGGGTCCTGGGAACTGGATTGATGCTGGTGGGCTTTGGTTTGGGGGCTGCCATCTGGTACATCAAAGCCAATGGCTTGTCCCGAGTGATTTGGGATCCCGCGGTGTACTACTTTGCGGAACCACCCAACNGAATGGANTGGTGGACGGCGTTGACCACCGCTATTGGNGCGGTGGTGTTCAGTGTGGTTGGGGCAGTGTTCCCGGCCGCCCGCGCGGCGGATGTTGACCCCGTGGAGGCGTTGCGTCATGACTGAGGTCAACATGGACTCCACTGCTTCTAGTACTTCCAACGCTGCCACCACAGTGCTGCAAGTCACCGGCCTGCACCGNACCTATCGCATGGGTCGGGTCGAAGTGCCCGTCCTGCGCGGGGTGGACCTTCAGGTCCAAGAGGGCGAATGGCTTTGTGTGTTGGGCTCTTCGGGTTCGGGCAAAAGCACCCTGTTGCACCAACTGGGAGACTTGGATCGACCAGATCGCGGTCACATTGCCTGGCGGGGTCGAAGTTTGACCGAGATGCGTCGCCGCGAGCGTGAGACCTACCGCAACCGCGCGATCGGCTTTGTGTTCCAGTCGTACCACCTGATGCCCGAACTCAACGTGCTGGAGAATGTCATGGTGGCTTCCATGGTGGGGCACGATCCTTTCGCCTGGCGTTCCATGCGTGCCGAAGCGTCGGCTCGGGCCGAAGAACTGTTGGACGCCTTTGGGCTGGGGCACCGTTTCGAACACCGTCCCGCCGAATTGTCCGGCGGTGAACGCCAGCGGGTGGCCATGGCTCGGGCGTTGGTCAACGGACCCGATGTGGTGTTGGCAGATGAACCCACAGGCAACTTGGACACCAAAACCGGTGACGGCATTTTGGATGTGCTCGCCGAGCGTCATCGTCTTGGTCTCAGCATGGTCATGGTGACCCACGACCCCACCATCGCCGCTCGGGCCGATCGCGTGGTCAAGATGGTGGATGGCGTGGTGGTTGAAGAAACCTTGTCAACTTGACGGTCTTTTCATCCTGATGTTGAGGTGATGCCNCAAACGAACAAGTTCATGCTTTACTTGTGCACTTGCCAGTAGCGGGCCGCGCCTCGAAAAAATCCAGCTTCATTGCCGCCCAGAAACGTAAGCATTGCTTCTGTATCCGAAGACTTGGAAAGCGCGTGCAATTCTGCCAGGTCCCTTTTCAGGGCCTTGAGCATTTCCACCAGAAGACCAAATACGGCGTCTTCTTGCCAGGTCTCGGGTCCGGGGGTGGTCGACCAAGGTGCGCTCAGCAACGGCGTATTTTGTGGATCTCGAAGTTTCTCTACCGCTTGATCCCGAGAAGGTCCGTCGATGCGAGATCGTCCCGTCAGCGCGCTCGTGATGACTTCGCGCATTCCGGCGTACCACCACCGAACGGCCTGACGCGGAGACGTGTCTTGGTGTTGCCGCGCTGCCACCAGCAGTCGAACCAGGGTTGCTTGTTCGTCGGCGGTGGGGGGGCTCGTTTGCGGTGGAATCACAATGCACACGTGTCGGCCGGAAGGCGTCCACGACCCTTCGGGTTCCGGAGCACGACCGAGTTGCTGGGCAGCGCTACGGTACGCCGCATCGTTCTGGGCCCGTGCCACCACAACGCGGGTGGTGCTGACCGGTCGCTGCACTCCAAATGCAGCCAATTCCAAATCCACGGCCCGCAGCAGATCACTGGGTGCGTTTTCCAATGTGAGTCCCTCAATCTCACCAAGAGTGAGCCGAAGCCGCCCGAAGGCCGCGTCCTGATCGGGTCCCGTACCGAACCCGGCCTGCCATGGNGTCGGTGGCCACGGGGGAGATTCGGGCCATGTGGGTTGGCCCCCCAAACGGGCCGCGCCATCCCCAATCCNCAGTCGGAGGCGGGTTTGGTTGGCCTCGAATTTCAAATCGTTCAGGCGGGCCCGCAGGCTGGGATCGCGAACGGTGGCCATGCGAATGGCTCGATCGGCGACTTCGTTGGCATTTTTCCAACGGTCCGACCACCCCAAAATGGATTGAGCAAACGCAAGGCTGGTGTGGGGCGGCTCGGCCTCGAGCAGCGGTTGGGCCAGCACCCAAGCGTCGTTGGGATCGATTTGCCCCCATGGGAGNACGCCCTCAATGGTTTGCAGCCCAGTGGGTTGAATCGATTCCACCCGAATTTGGCGGGTGCGTGGACCAAAGTCCGCCACATCCAGTACCCCAGGAACCACAGGGGGTTCCGTCAGTTTGGCAGCGTGGAGGATGACCAAGGTGAAATATTGCATGCGGAAAGGTTCCAAGATGCTCAAAAACGGCTCACGCGGGCCGATTTCTGAACCGACAACCGATGGTACGACGGTTGCGTACTGTTCTGAGCGGCGAAGGCCGTTCCTCAGCTCGGGCGTGCCCCAGGCTGGAAAGGTATTTGAAGATGTTTGAACGATTCACAGACCGAGCCCGCAAGGTGATGTCTCTTGCCCAGCAAGAGGCCCAGCGCTTTAACCACGAGTACATCGGGACCGAACACGTCCTGTTGGGCTTGGTGAAAGAAGGCAGTGGCGTNGGNGCCAATGTGCTNAAGCGCTTGTCCATCGATCTGCGNAAGGTTCGCATCGAAGTGGAAAAATTGGTGAAGGCCGGTCCNGAGATGGTGACNTTGGGCAAGCTGCCCTTGACNCCNCGGGCCAAGAAAGTCATCGAGTACGCNATNGACGAAGCTCGAAGCTTGAACCACAACTACGTNGGCACCGAACACCAACTGCTNGGCNTGCTCCGTGAGCAAGACGGCGTGGCCGCCCANGTCTTGATGAANCTTGGTNTGAAGCTCGAAGAAGTCCGNGAAGANGTTCTTGGNCTCTTGGGCGCTTCCATGGAAGACGGTGAAGACATCGANGCCGACGANNTCGAAGAGGGNGAAGAANGCGAAGCNNCNGGNNCNGCCCCCAGCGGTCGTCCTCGTNCNGGNAAGAGCCGCACNCCNGCCTTGGACAACTTNGGCCGCGATCTCACCGAGCTTGGCCAAGAANAACGAACTGGANCCAGTNATTGGCCGGGCNAAAGAGATCGAGCGNNTGGTGCAAGTGCTCTGNCGNCGCACCAAGAACAACCCCGTGCTGCTCGGTGAAGCNGGCGTGGGCAAGACGGCNGTNGTGGAAGGTTTGGCCCAGCGCATCNTCTCCGAAGAAGTGCCGGATCTGCTGCACGANCGCCGCGTGGTGGTGCTTGACTTGGCCATGATGGTGGCGGGTACGAANTACCGCGGTCANTTNGAAGAACGNATCAAAGCNGTGATGAANGAAGTTCGCCGTGCGGGCAACATCATCTTGTTCATCGANGANCTNCANACNCTGGTGGGNGCTGGTGGTGCCGANGGTGCNATNGACGCNTCCAACGTNNTNAAGCCNGCNATGGCNCGNGGNGAGATNCAGTGCGTGGGTGCNACCACGTTTGANGAGTACCGCAAGTACATCGANAAGGANGCCGCGCTNGANCGNCGNTTCCAGTCGATCGCGGTNGANCCNCCNAANGANGAAGACACNCTCGCCATNCTNAAGGGNTTGCGTGGCCGNTACGANCAGCACCACAAGGTNGACNTCACCGANGANGCCCTNCGNNCCGCGGTCGAANTGTCTGGTCGCTACATGAGCAACCGNGTCCAGCCCGACAAGTCGATCGANGTGATNGANGAANCNGGNGCTCGCGTGCGNTTGAAGACCATGCGNAAGCCACCCGANTTGGCCGACCTCGAAGCCGAGATCGAAAANCTNTCGGTNGCNAAGGACGAAGCNGTNCGNAANGCCGACTACGAAAAGGCCGCGGAAATCCGNGACCANGCGGAAGCCCTGCGNAAGCANAAGGAAGATGCCCAANCCCAGTGGCGTGAGCANTTGCAAGATTCTGCNGGCACCGTCGATGCCGANGTGATNGCGGAAGTCATCTCCAAGATGACCGGCGTNCCACTGACCCGTCTNTCCCAAGGCGAAGCNGAGCGNTTGCTCAANCTCGAAGACGAACTGCACCGCAAGGTGGTCAGCCAGCACGACGCGGTNACCGCGGTGTCCAAGGCCATCCGCAAGGGCCGNGCGGGTCTNAAAGANCCNAACCGCCCCATGGGNTCGTTCCTCTTTGTNGGACCNTCCGGCGTGGGCAAGACGNTGCTNTCCAAAGCCCTCACGGAATTCATGTTNGGTGACACCGAGCACATGATCCACTTGGACATGTCCGAGTACATGGAGAAGCACTCNGTGTCNCGNNTGGTCGGCGCGCCTCCCGGNTACGTCGGNTACGAAGAAGGTGGNCANCTCACCGAACAAGTGCGTCGCANGCCNTACTCGGTGGTCCTGCTCGACGAAGTNGAGAAAGCCCACCCNGANGTCTTCAACATGATGNTGCAAATCATGGAAGAAGGNCACCTCACCGANTCNTTNGGCCGCAAGGTGGACTTCCGCAACACCGTGGTGATCATGACCTCGAACATCGGGGCCGANATCATCAAGGGNGGTTCGTCCTTNGGCTTCGGTCGTCGNGATGAGACGCCGGATTACGACGGCATGAAGAANANCCTCATGGGTCAAGTCGAGAAGTTCTTCCGTCCGGAGTTCATCAACCGTCTTGANGANGTGATCGTNTTCCGTCCGCTGAACCGNGAAGACCTCACTTCGATCATCGACTTNGAACTCANGAAGGTGCGNGAGCGTCTGGAGATGCGNGGCCTTNCCCTCGAGCTCGACGATGCCGCCAANGAATTCTTGATGGANAAGGGGTACAACCCCGACTACGGNGCNCGTCCNCTTCGCCGTGCNATTGGTTCGTNNATCGAAGATCCNNTGGCCGAGTCGNTCNTGTCGGGNGAATACCTCGAAGGTCAAACCATCGANGTNACCCNCAAGGAAGATCAGGANCACTTGTACTTCACCGCCACCGGNGAACCNACCAAGNNTCCNGAGTCCAGCGCNGANCCCAAGCCTGAGNGCNCGGAAGATNCTGAGGCCTCGNCCGAAGCNTCCAGCGATGGCGCNTCCGCCTNANNCCCTCCANCATTTGGAACCCNCTCACCCCGAGCTTCGGCTCGGGGTTTTTTGTTACNNCACGGNGGCCAAACGGATGCCNAAGTTCTCTNCGACCANGATNANTTCCTTGATCTTGAGTTTGGCTTCGCGCACGGTTTGGGGCCANAGNCGNATCCGCAAGGCNTTNGGNCCNGCNGAGTCCATGATGACTTCATGGGTGCCGAGGCCNGCGATCATNCGNTTGAGGGTNCGGGCCATGTTGACCCGNTTNCGCTCCATNTCNATNTTGAANGCATCGCGNCCTTCGGCNTGGCTGTCGTAGGCCAGCCGNGTTTGTTCGGCGAGCACTTGGTCCCACATNACNTCCCACCGCTTGCTTTGGAGGCATTGCANNATGACCGCCAGCATTTCTTCGGGGGTGCGGGCATCGATCTCGATGCTTCCGTCTTCTTTNTCAATCCANGGNGATCGCCGCGGACCAACGGGTGCCCCAGGATCACCCTCCTCGGGATCGGCGTTGTACAGCACCACCGTGCCGTCTTCACGCACCACTCGGTCGGGGACCTCGCCACCCCAGTTGGCGTAGTACTCGGGACGCTTGCGGTATTCGACGGTGTACGTCTCGCACCCCGAGATGGTCCCGATCAAGATGGAAAGAAGCGCGACACGCACAGGGCACGATGGTACGCTCGGAACCACTGTGACCCCACCTCCCGATGGACTTCCGCCGGTGTTGCACGCCGATGAACGGCTTTTGGTCTTTGACAAGCCAAGTGGCCTCCTGTCGGTGCCTGGTATTGGTCCAGAGAAAGCGGATTGCTTGGTCGCTCGAGCCGAAGTGGAATACCCCGGGGCGCGGATTGTCCATCGGCTGGATCGAGACACGTCGGGCGTGATCGTGCTGGCTCGGGATGCTGAAGCCCACCGGCACCTCTCCGTGGCCTTCCAGGAACGCCAAACGAGCAAGCGGTACCTCGCGTTGGTTGCCAAGGTGCCCGAATCTGCTTCCGGGGTCATCGACTTCCCCATGCGGAAAGACATGTGCCGCCCTCCCCGCCAAGTGATTGACTGGCGGGCCGGGCGTGCCTCCACCACCCGGTGGTCTTTGTTGGAAGCGGGGGACGACGCGGCGTTGTTGTCTTTGGAACCCGTGACCGGCCGCACCCACCAGTTGCGGTTGCACCTTGCGGTGTCGGGCCATCCCATTTTGGGTGACGATTTGTATGCCACGGGCACGGCCCGCGAGGATGATCGCCTCATGCTGCACGCGGCTGAGCTGACCGTGCCGCATCCCGACGATGGACGCCCCGTGCGCTTCGCGGCGAACTCTCCCTTGCCCGCTCCGTAATATGAAGCCATGAACCGACCGGTCCTTTTGGCTTGGGGAGCCTCCATCGTCCTGCACATGATGCTGGCGGTGTGGTTTGTGCGGTCTCAGGTTGGGGTACGGCCGGCACCGCCAATCATTCCTCTTGGTCGCACGATCACCGATGCTTCGGGCACGGACTGGATCGCGTGGGAGCAGTGGGAAATCATGAACGCACGCGAATCGCTGGTCAGCCAAGCGGCCTTCACCACCAACGCACCGGATTCAGTGCCGTCTGAAATCGTGGCCGAGGGCCGCACTCTGGCCGATGCGATTTTGGCCGAAGCCGCCCGCCGGGCCGAAAGCACCACTCCGGTCGATCCCAACTTGCAAGTGCCGTTGACGCTCGATGGTTCTTTGCCTTTGCCATCAGACCGGCCCAATCCCGAAGCCACGCCACAAGCGCCAAGTGAAGACGGGGGAGACACCGCCAATGGTGGTGGTGCGGACCCACAAGTGCCCGACCCATCGCCCGAGCCCGATGAGCCCGCCCGCCCGGGTCCGCTGGATACGCCAGCGGTGGTCAAGATTGATGTGGATGCCCAGACTTTGGAGCAAGGCAGTCCAGCGCCGGCCGAAGGCATGGAGCTTCGTCCGCGGCGCCTGGAACTCAACCTCACCCAGCGGCTGCGGCAGGTGAAGCAAAATCCCATCATCGGTTTTGTCTTTGGACCACCCGATGATGAAGGCCTCTCCAAGCCCAGCGAGGTCTTTGTCATTCGCTCCAGTGGCGACTCTGACATTGATGCCAGCCTGCGCACCAATGGATACCGCTGGCGGGCGACGGGCGAAAAGCTTGACGAACTGGAAGAAGGGCAGACCGCGCAGATTGACGTGCGGATCTTGCTGCGTCGGCGTTAGAAGGCGTTCTTCAGCCCGTCCATGCTTGCATCGCACACAGGATCCCACCGCAGCGGGGACAAGCTGGCCCGCCCGGCATTGAGAGCTTCCACATCGCTTCCTGGTTCGACTTCGCGGAATGAAATGCCGCTGCCCAGAATCCAGTAATAGTCCTCGCCCCACGGGGTGTCGCGCCGTTCGTAGCGGCTGTCGTGCACCGATCGATTGACGCGGCAGACGGACAGCGGCATGACGGGGGTGTCGTCGGTGCGCACGGGAGGGAGGTTGAGGTTCAGCACGGTGCCGGCCTTCGCTTGCGCGATGAGCTGGGGCAACCAAGTGTCGGTGATCTCGGCTGCGCGAGCAAAGTTCGGCGGGCCACCGCCCAACATCAAACTCACCGCAATGGCCGGGACGCCATGGAAGGCGGCTTCCATCGCCGCCGCGACCGTGCCGGAGTAGGCCACGTTGACCCCGGCGTTGGCGCCCGCGTTCATGCCCGAGACCACAAGGTCGGGCAACTCGACGCCGGTCCGAGCGGGATACAAACTGCGCAATCCCAGACGCGTGCAGTCGGCGGGGCGTCCGGCGACCGCCACGTGCGTGCCGTGTCCGGGGATCTCTTGTTCGCTGACCAACAGCGGACGCGAAAACGAAAGGCTGTGGCTGGTGGCCGATTGTCCGTCGGCCGGGGCGATGACCGTGACGTCACCGTGGCGTTCGAGCACCGAAAGCAGGGCCTGCAGGCCCGGGGCATCGATGCCGTCGTCGTTGGTCAGCATGATTCGCATGGTGGTGTTGGTCCAGTTCTTGGTCAGTCGGGCATCAGGGCGATTTCGCGACCGTCTTCCAAGTCACGCAGCTTCCACGGAAAGGTGCGCAGGATGCGTTCGGTCACAAACCACGCAATTTCGGACTCCACGTGGGTCAGCATCATTTGCTGCACTTCGCCGTCCATTTCCATGGGTTCAATGGTGACGCCAGGTCCATAGAGCACCGTGCCTTCGGGGGTTTGGGGGTGGATGTTCATGGTGCCCAGGTCGTCGGCGATTTGGGATCGCGTGCCCATGGGTTCCAAGGTGGCCCCTTCAGAGTGCTTCGCAATGACTTGGTACTGGCGTCCCATGTGTTCAGTCTAATCCCGGCATGCCCGCGGGGGCAGGGGGCGCGCCCCGGGCCGCCACGATCTGTTGCACCCCATCTTCGTCCATCCAGGGCAGTTCTCGCAGCTTGTTCAAGAGCCGCTCGGGGAACGGGCGATCTTCGCGTTCAAATCGGGGGCGAGATTTCCAGCGTTGGTGCACCCACATGTGTTGGTCGGGGGCCATCAAGATCATCTTCTCCAGGGCCCGTTGGATGCGGGCCGCCAGATAGAAATCGGGGTCAGGGGCATCGGACCAGTCGCTCGGTTCGATGACATCCGAGATGCGGATGCGGTACTTCAGCTGGGTGTCGGAGTCGCGGAGCGCGATGCCGGCCACGACGGGGGCGTTGAAGCGCCGCGCCAAGAAGCCGATGGATTTGTACGTGGAAGCCAGCCGGCCAAAGAAGGGCACAAACATGCCCTTGCCGCCGGCGTTCTGATCGGCCACGAAGCCCAGCCGCGCGCCTTCTTGCAAGAGTTCTTGCATGCGGTCGCCGCTGCCCCACTTCACGATGATTTGGGTGCCGGAAGCTTCGCGTTCTCGGCGCAGCCAGCGATCGATGTATTGGTTGTCGATGGGGCGGGCGAGCGCGTGGACGGGCAAGTCAATCATGGCCAGCCAGTGGGACAGCACTTCCCACACCCCGCAGTGTCCGGTGATCAGAATGCTGGGCCCATCTTCACGCAGCCGGGCGTCGAGGCCTTCGGGCACGTCCTCGGTGTTGATGCGGTCTTCCCAAGCTTCTGGTCGAATGCGGTGGGTCATCGACAGGGTGTCGACAGCCACCAGCCGGGCCAAATGGGCGAAGGAATCGCGGCCCAGTGCTTCCAGATCGGCCAAGGACCGTTCGGGAAAGGCTTGGGCCAAGTGCGTCACGGTGCGACGCTGGTTGCGGGGGAGTTGGCCAATCAGGCGGCCCACATCGCCGGCCAAACCCAAAGCGGTGGCCTCATCACCGGCGCGCACCGCCAGAGCAGCCGCCCGCAAGGCGGCATATTGGGCAAAGGCAATGGGGCCGCGGGCGGTTCCCGCCATCTGACCTCAGCGGTCCGTTTGACCGATGAGCAAGAAGAACCGGTTCGCGTTGAGCACGGGGATGGAAGCCGCCGTGGCTTGTTCGAACAGTTCGTCGTAGCGGTCGAAAGCGCCACGTTGCTTGAGGTAGGTGTCGAGTTGGGCCTGCGAGGCGTTCGCGTTGGGAAGCAGCGGACGGATGGGCTGCTCGCCGAGCACGAGGTAGTCGGTGTCGCCTGGCAACGTGTCGCCGTCGATGACTTCACCACCCCACGCGCGGATGCGGGAGCGGAGGTAGTTGGCTTCGGCTTCGGTGGACCGACCGTCTTGATCAACATCGAAGATGCCGTGCACCATGAAGGAGAAGCGGCGGTTGGGGTCGTACACGGCGTTGACGAGAGCGTCACCGCGTTGGATGGGACGACCAGGCACGCTGTTGATGATCTTGCCGGTGGAGGTGTTGGCACCCACGCGGACGATCTCGATCACGGCCTTGGAACCGGAGGTCTCTCCGTCGTCGGAGACGGTGATGGCTTCGGCTGAGTCGAAGACTTGGAACCGCATGCCGAGGATCAGTCGGTCGTCTTCGCCGCGGTCGATGTAAACGCTGCCCGTCTTGGGCTCGGTCTCCACGATCTGACCGTCGATCAGCAATTCGGGGGTGGTCGCGCGGAGCCGGGTGGAGGCAAACTTGCCTTCGTAATCCTGGTTGCGCTCGGAAAGCACTTGGTTTTCTTGCCCAATGCGATCGATGTCTTCTTGCAGACGGCGACGCTCGGAGCGGTGGTCTTGTTCCAGGGCGTCGCGGGAATCTTCCAGACGCTTGATGGTGCGGTCGACGTCTTGGCCGTACGAGTCGGCTTGGGCGCGGTAGGTCTCGACATCTTTGCGGACGCGAACCAAGGACTCTTGGTGCTCGTCTTCGAGCGCGTCGATTTCGTCACGCAAGGCTTCGATGGTG
The DNA here is from genome assembly GCA_002168105.2 of Phycisphaera sp. TMED24. Taxonomy (GTDB): domain Bacteria; phylum Planctomycetota; class Phycisphaerae; order Phycisphaerales; family SM1A02; genus UBA8653. The sequence goes on along the minus strand of NHCD02000036.1, from coordinate 2,241 downwards.
GCGTCTTGTTCGGAGACTCGATCGACCAACGCTTCGTTGTCCGAAGTGAGCGCCCCAAGTTGGTTCTCCATGCGGCCTTTGATTTCCAAAATGGAGCCGCTTTCAAACCCAAGGTCGGTGCGAATGCGCTGCTCGTCGGCGGTGGTGGTGCCGATCAATCGCTTGAGGGTGTCGATTTGGCCCGAGAGTTGGGCGACGACCGACTCGTTGTTCATTTGGGCCGCGTCGTAGCCGGGTGCCTGTTCAATGACACCGGGGCCGATGGCCGCCACGAGATTCGCCTTGGCCGCTTGGGCCTGTTGGCGGGCTTCCTCTTTCTTGGCATCAACATTGATCACCAGCACCAAGGCGGTGATGAATGCGAGTGCGAACATAATGTTCGAAATAATGAGCCCGATATTGCTTCCGCCACGAACAGCCATGGACGAATCCTCCAAATAGTCGCTTCAGGAATTCCGAGGCGATGGAGCAGTGTCCCGGATTGGGCTCGGAGCGTCAAGGGATGACGGCCCTTCCGCTGCATTTGGTGACATATAAAAAGACAACCCCTGATCCCCCCAGAAGTGGCGTTCTGGCCCCCGCAAGGGCGGAAATCAGCCGGCGGTGACCCGGGCGATCTCGGCGGCCGAGGTGATCCCGGCCTGCACCAACATTTGGCCATGCTCGGCCAACGTTCGCATCCCCTTTTGGGCGGCTTCTTCGGCCAAGGCTCCGGCCCCGGACCGGGCCATGATGTGGGTGCGAAGGTCCTCGTCGACCGGCAGCAATTCGTACACCCCGTGGCGGCCGCGGTAGCCAGTATCCCGGCATTCTCGGCATCCGCCGGCCTCATATGGGGCCTCGGGCTGGCCGGTGGGTTTGCGACAGGCGGGGCAGAGCCGCCGGACCAGCCGCTGGGCCAAGACGGCTTCCAGGCTGGAGGCCACCAAAAACGGTTCCACGCCCATGTCCAACAGACGCGGGGGGGCCCCGACGGCGGAGTTGGTGTGCAAGGTCGAGAAGACCAAGTGTCCCGTGAGCGACGCTTGGACCGCGGCTTCGGCGGTTTCGCGGTCGCGGATTTCACCAATCATCACCACATCCGGGTCGTGCCGAAGGATGGCCCGCAGACCCGAAGCAAAGTCGAGCCCCACCCGGCGGTGCACCGGGATTTGGTTCACGCCTTCCACGTGGTACTCGACCGGGTCTTCGACGGTGATGCATTTGATCTCGTCGGTCACGATGCGAGCCAGCGAGGCGTAGAGCGTCGTCGATTTGCCCGAACCGGTTGGTCCCGTCACCAGCAAGATGCCGTGGGGGCGCTTGATGGCAACATCCCACGGGTCGATGGTGGCCTGGTCCATCCCCAAGTCTTCGAGCTTGAACATGGCCGCCGACTTGTCGAGCACCCGCAAGACCACGCCTTCGCCGTGCAGCATGGGAATGATCGAGACCCGCAGGTCGTACTCGGAACCATCGTGTTTGAAGGTGATGCGGCCATCTTGGGGCCTTCGTTTCTCGCTGATTTCAAGGCTCGCCATGATTTTCAGGCGGCTGGTGATGGCGTGGCGGAAGCGGTGCACCATGGGGTCGACCCCAGGTTGGCCGAGCACGCCGTCGATGCGATACCGAATCACCAGTCGGTCTTCGTAGGGTTCGATGTGGATGTCGGTCGCGCGTTCGCGAATGCCTTCCAGCAAGATGGTGTTGACCAGGCGCACCACGCTGGCGTCGCGGGCGGCGTCGTCGGAGTCGGCCAAGGCCGCGTCGCCGCCATCGATGATGACTTCGTCGTCTTCGCCAAGGGCTTCGAGGGTGTCGCCGGCCACGCCGTAGTGGCGGCGCTGGAACGCGCGAATTTCGTCTTCGGGGGCCACGCGGAATTCCACGTGCCCACCCGCGTGGAAGCGGATGGTTTCTTGGGCGTCGAGGTCGGCCGGGTTGTCGATGGCGACCAGGGTGCCGCCGGATTCGAGTTTGCCAAAGGGGGCGCACGCCTGGGCAAAGACGATTTTGCGGGGGAGCGCGTCGAGGGCCTCGCGGGTGGGGGTGGTGTCCTGCAGGTCGACCACTTCCATGTGGAAGGCCGCGCCGAGGGCTTCGGCGAGGGCGAGACCGTTGGCAAAGCCCATCCGTACGATCGCCGCCGCCAGAGACTCGCCGGTGCGGGCGGTCTCTTCGCGGACCCGATCGGCTTGGTCGGTTTCGAGCAAGCCGCGTTGGACGGTGAGATCGAGCAGCGTCACAGGTCCGATTCTATGG
>NHCD02000035.1 GCA_002168105.2 Phycisphaera sp. TMED24 | reverse complement strand
CTTGGTGTCTCGGGCCAGGACATCAAAATGGTCTGAGAGTTCACTCAAGAATGGAGACTCCGCAACGCGCTGGTCAATCTCAAACGTGATTTGTTGTAGCGGCGGGCTCACTTCTTCCACAAATTTGAGGTACGCCGCTTCGATGGTTTCATCGGTGGTGTCGCACGTCATCGCGGCATAGATTCGATTTCCTGCTTCGCTGACATGGGCATCCAACTCTGATCGATCCAGGAGCAAGCGTTCGAGATCGGCGGCATCGTCAATCGTGCGTTCTCGAAGTGAGATGTACAAAGGTTCAAGCGCAGACCATGAGGTGCCATCCAGCTCCAAAGGGACAAAAGACGTGTCGATGTTCATGTCGATTCCTGTTGTTTGGTTCGTGGTTGATCGAGACCGAATGCAAAGGCTCCAAGCGCGAGCACCAGATACACATCAGCGGCATTGAAAATCCAGGGATACAACCCTTTGGCACCACCAGGCCAAGACCAACCAAAAGGCAAATTCACACCTGGAAAAAGCAAAAACAAATCCCGCACCGCGTCATACATGACCCGATCCCAAAGGTTTCCAAGGGCGCCGGCCAAAATCATGGCCAACAGCACTCTTCTCCGCTGGGCTTTGGGTGGGAGTCGGTATCCCATGGTGAAAACCACAATGGCCGCCACCGCGGAGACCGCCGCCAACAGGGCCACTCCACCTTGGCCCAAACCGAAGACCGCGCCCCGGTTCAGCGTGAGTCGAAAAGCCAACAGTTTGGGGACGGCGATGACGGGGTCGTGGGCCGGAATCGCCTCAGCGCGACCTCCGGTGGCCAAGAGATCAACGGGCTCACCCGCAACCCGAGCAAAGGCCACAGATTTTGAAGCCAAGTCAATCGTCAGCAAAACGCCAGCCAACACCAGAAAACATACGAAGGGTCGGCTCATGAGCAATCCGTCTCCACTTGGGGCAGCCCCACCGCCGAGACCACTCGAGCCTTCAGACCAAGGCGGTCTTCGATAGCTGTGGCCAGGGCTTCTGCATGCATGGTGTTGTCGGCAGGAATGAAGAGCGTTGATCCGGAGCCGGTGAGGTGAACCGTGCGTTCCGCCAAAGGCCTTAGTGCGGTTCGGCACTCAACCAAGTCGGGTTCGACAGTTTCGGCGGCGACCAGCAGGTCGTTGAACAGGTCATCACCATCAAGATCAGAACCTTGAAGCACCCCATCAAGACGCTCGGGGGCAAAGTCTTGGGCTTCTTGCTCATCAAACGCATCGAAAATTTCACCGGTTGGACATGCGGTCGCAGGGAAGACCAAGACCAAAGCCGGGAAGCGTTCGCAGTGCGTGGAGACACACTGTTCACCAAACCCTGAAACCACCGCATCACCACCCTGCAGAAAAAATGGAACATCGGATCCGAGTGATGCCGCGATGGTGATCAGGGTTTCTCTCCCGAGCGAAAGTTCAAACAATGCGTCGAGGCCCCGCAACATGGCGGCGGCGTTGCTTGATCCACCTCCCAGTCCTGATCCGACTGGAATCTCTTTTGTCAGGAGAGATTGGACCGGGAGCGATCTTCCTGCATGCGCTTCCACGGCTTGGTGCGCCCGGAATGCCAAATCTCTGGCCAGCGGCCAATCGATCTCGGTCGGTCTGGGGGCATGTTCTGACCAGACGGTGGCGAAGCGACTGAAAGACCCTTCGGGCAATTTCTTCAACTCGAGTTGATCGCTGAAATCGACCGTTCGCATCCAGGACGCGATGGGATGCAATCCGCACTCTGCATCCAGCGGCCCAACAGCGAGGGCCAAGTTGACTTTTGCGGGGGTCAGAATCCGTACACACTTGGACATCAGAATGATCAGGATAGCCCGCGGATCAAACCCGCCGGAGGGGGTGCCGATCTCGCCGGGAACGCTTGATGTTGATGGTCGGGAAGGCCTTCTGCAGCACTTTCGTCCAAGGCTTGAACACGCCCCGTTCGGTGTTGGTGTGGCCAGCCAAGATCAAACTCATTCCATGTCGCAGGGCCTGCAACTGCTCGTGGTGCTTCATTTCACCCGTGAGAAAGATCGTGGCCCCAGCCGCAGCCGCCTCAGGGATGAGATCGGCCCCTGAACCGGGGCAAGCGGCCAAGACTTTGTGCTTGGAGGGTGCTCCAGCACCATCTGCCACTTCCACCCCATCCACGTTGAGGTGGATCCGAGCCATTTCAGCCAGTTGGTTCAGGGACTTTGCTTTTTCAAGGCGAACCATCCGACCGGCTCCCGTGTTTGGTTGAGGCTGCGGCAACAGGGCTGTGATATCAATCGCAGGCTCTTCGTAGGGGTGAGCTTCCCGCAGGGCGGCGACGATCAGTGGGACTTGTGAGTCTGGGCACACCATTTCGAGCCGCTGTTCCTCCACCGATTCCAGCTGTTCTGGAACTCCGATGGCGGGTGAGGTCCCGGGAAGGCCGCGGAAGGTGCCCGTGCCAAGGACGGAGAAGCTGCACTCTCGGTACGCCCCAATGGAACCCGCCCCTGTGGCGGCCATGGCATTCCGGACCTGTTCGAGGTCTTTCTGGGGCACGAAGACGGTAATTTTTCGGCTGGCTCCAGGCGTGTTGGCCGAGCGGAGCGGTTGGCCACAACCAAAGGGTTCCACCAGCCAGTCCGTGACGCCACCCTGGATGGCATCAAAGGCGGTGTGGGGGCTCCAGATGGCCAAATCATGGGCGGCGGCCCGAGTCAACGGGCGCACATCGGGATCGTCTCCGTTCCAACGTTTTGGGGGATGGAACAGGACCGGGTGGTAGGCCAGGAGGAGATCCACCTGACCAGCAATGGCTTCTTCGACCACCGCTTCGGTGGCATCGATGGTGAGCATCATTCGCCGAATGGGCTGGTCATCCCGGCCAAGTTGTCGGCCAACCGGATCCCAGGATTCTGCCAAATGCAGAGGGAAGAGTTCTTTGAGACCGTGTTCCACTTCAGCCAGTCGCATGGCCCGAGGATACGCGGTTTGCGACTAGGATTGATGACAATGATCCAGCGATTGTGCTCTCTGTTGGCCCTTTGGACGTTGTCAGGATGCGCAAGCACTGGCCAGTTGTTCCCTGATCGCGCCAGCCGCAATCAATTTGACACTTGGTTGCAGCTTCAAGGCGAAGCTCGCCGGGGCGAACGGGTTGATTTGTTTGGGAAGCCTGAGACCGATCTTCGCGCACGACTTCAACGGTAAATCCAACCGTGAAATCTGACCCAGGCCTGCCAAGATCCTTGCCGAATCGCTATCTTTCCCCACACCCAAATCTTCGGGCAATTTGTTCAATGAAAACGGTCGCAGACCGCCGATATCAATGCAGAGCCAAATGACCAAACGTCAAACATCAGCCAAGCATCGCCGACAGCAACGGGCCAATCGTGTCCGACGCCAAGTTGTGCTGGGATCGTTTGTCATGGCCATTTCTGCCTTGACCATGCTCCTGGAATTGGTGGTTCGGCCCACCGAAGGCGGCCGACTGTTCATGCGGAAGGCCAACGAGCTGGAAAGTTCTGGGGCATCCGAGGTTCGACGTGAACTTGAACCTCGCCAAGGCGCTCTGAAGGCTTGGAATCGCATTTTGATTCAGCAGACGGGAAGTGAGAACGGAGATCTCTCCACACTTGCTCAGTTGACTCCAGACCGCTGGCACTTTTTGGTGGGCAATGGCAATGGTGTGGACTTGGGAGATGTCCACATTTCTAAGATTTGGGATGCCCAGCGCTTGGCCCAGGGACGCACACCACCAGAGCAGACCGGAACCATCGTGATTGGGCTCGTCGGCTCGGACCACCGGCTGCCTGCGAAAGCCCAAACCGATCATTTGGTCGATTTTTGCCGATTCTTGTGCAAAGAATTCAGTATTCCAGGGGCCAACGTGGACTGCGAGATCACCGAGAACTCGCTGTTGGATCGGGCTGAATTGTTCCGAAAAATTAGCCAGTAGTTTGGTGGCCACAGAATTTGGGCCACATACCGGTACGAAATTCAAAAAACAGGTACTTTTCCCGTTCGGATTTTGATCGGATCCTCCGATTGAACTCTCATGACCACTTTGCCTATGCCGGCCACCATGACGCAACTCCCGAAAGAGATTGATGGTTACCCGATCTTGTCATTGATCGGAGAAGGTGCGTTCAGCAAAATTTACGCGGCCAAAGATCCCAAGACCCGCCAACTCTTGGCACTCAAACATGTGATCATCAACGATCCCAAGAAGGATGATCGTTGGGTTGAGCAGATGGAATCTGAGACCCGAATTGCCAATGCTTTGGATCATCCAGTGTTGCGAAAAGTGTTTCATTTCAAGCGGCAAAGGCGTTGGTTGAAATCACTTGGCGCGGTCATGTTGATGGAGTTTGTGGATGGCCGAACCCTTGATGTCATCAAACCTGATGTTCAAGAGACCATTCGGATTTTCATCCATCTGGCTCAAGGTTTGCAACACATTGAACAGCTAGGCTTTGTGCACTGTGACATGAAGCCCATCAATGTTCTGGTGACCAGCAATGGAGATGTCAAGATCATTGACCTTGGCCAAGCCTGTGAATCTGGAACCGTCAAGAAACGCATTCAGGGCACTCCTGGATACATGGCTCCGGAACAAGCCCATCGGCGTGAGATCACACCCGCAACGGATGTCTACAACTTGGGCGCTACGATGTACTGGGTGTTGTGTGGCCGGGTTATTCCGACAGCACTGCCACCTCGTGGGCAGAACAATGGTCTGACCACGGGGGCGGTCGAAGAGCGGTTCCTGAAGCCGCCAATCCCGGCGAACGAAGTCAATCGCGATGTCCCAAACATTGTCGCCAAGACCATTCAGGAAGCAGTTGACCCTGATCCAGCCAGGAGAATCACCATGTCCAAGTTCTTGGAACGTTTGGAAATGGCACAGGGGCTGCTCAAAAGCGGAAATGGTCAGGAATTCGAGATCTGAGTCTGGAGCATTTCCTGCCCGTCTCTCAAGATTCGACTCTTCCCATTCGACCAAAAAAAGCACCGACGACCTCGAAGGTCATCGGTGCAAAGTGGGCCTGAGTGGACTCGAACCACCGACCTCACCCTTATCAGGGGTGCGCTCTAACCAGCTGAGCTACAAGCCCGAGGGCTTCCCGCAGGCACGGGAACGGAAAAGTATACCAGCGATGAGGGCTTCGCCAAGCCTTTGAATTTGACTTGAACCCAAGAAAAAGCCCCTCGCCAGAGGCGAGGGGCTTTGGTGAATGACAATTTTGGCCCTCAGGGCATTGGTCACTTGGCGGCTTTAGCCGTCGCACTGGCCCCAGACGCCAAGCAGGATGATGACATCGTTGAAGTCAACCAAACCGCTTTCGTCCAAGTCAGCGGCCCCAGGCTGATCCCAACCTGAAAGCATGTTGACGAGATCAGCGAAGTCAACCGAACCGTTGCCATCGAGATCGGCCGGGCAGGCCGGGGCACACGTGTTGGAGGTGCATTCGTCACCAGCCAATTCCCCACCAAGCGAAGCGCAGGTCGGGGGGGTCAGATCCACACAGTTGCTTCCACCCAAGCAGCACGCTCTTGGGGCACAAGCCGAATCACATTCGGTTCCCAATCCGGCGAAGCTGCCATTGGAGGTGCTGCAAGCCTCGGGAGTCAACACGGCACAGCTCGAACTGATGCAACACGCACCAGTGGTTGGCGGGGGGCAAGGTTGAGGCTCACAAACTTCGCCAAACCCACCATCGCCTCCCGCGGCCGCACAGTCGGCGGGAAGCACTTGGGTGCATGAGCCGTTGTTGAAGCAGCAAGCTTGAGGTGTCGGGGGAACCGTGGTTCGGATGGCAAACACTTCACCGTTGGTGGAGCTGGTTCCGCGATCCAAAATGTACATGTTGCCTTCGTTGTCTTCAGCAAAACCAGAGATTCTCGAGATGCCACCGACGTCGGGTGAGAACGCGGAGCTGTGGTTGATCAACGAGCCGCCTTCGGGGTTGATGCTCCAGATTTGGTTTGATGCGTAGTCGGCAAAGAAGTATCGCCCATACAGGGATGCCACAGGACCTCGATAGACCCGGCCGCCGGTGATGGAGATTCCAGACGAGTGGGAGTAGGTGTGGACGGGGAAGCTGAGTGAACTTTGCGAAGGACAGCCCGAGGTGTTGTAGCCGTTGTTGCCTTCGTAGCAACGCCAACCATAGTTTCGGCCGCCTTCGCCAGCGGGTTCGTAATTCACTTCTTCCCAAGCGTTTTGACCGACGTCAGCCATGACCATGGCACCGTTGAGGCTGTCAAAACAGCACTTCCATGCATTTCGAACGCCGTAGCTCCAAATGGTGTCGTCACCACTGACGCCCACAAACGGATTGTCGGAAGGGACGGTGTATCCGGTTGGATTGTCGACATTGATCCGAAGGATCTTGCCGAGCTTGGTGTTGATGTTTTGGGCTCGGTTGCCGGGATCACCACCCGATCCACCATCTCCCATGGAGAGGTAGAGGTACCCATCAACTGGCGAGAATTCCAGCCAGCCAGCGTTGTGGTTGGAATATGGCTGGCTGACCGTCATCAAGATTTCTTCGCTTGCCGCGCTGGCGGAGTCATCGTTGTTGGCGGTGTACCGGGCGATGACCGTATTGCCAGAGTTGTTGGTGTAGTTCACAAAGAACATGCGGTTGGTGGCAAAATCCGGGTGGAAGGCCAGACCAAGCAAGCCACCTTCACCGGTGAACGAACCAACTTTGGAGTCGATGTTCATGAATGTTCCAGAAACGCTTCCATTGAGCGTGTCCACAATCTTGATGATGCCACGTTGTTCGTGGACATACAGCCGATTGATGGTTCCTGGGGCCGCTTCAGCGCCAACGGGGTAGTACAAGCCGTTGGTGACGCGAACAGATTCAAATTCTTGGGCCGAAGCAAGGCTGGTGCAGGCGGCCAAAATGAGCAGGGAGCGAAGCATGGATAGAGACTCCTAAACGTATGGAATTCCCTGACGATACGGCAGAATCCGCACCTCGGGTAGTCCTATTGTTCGCTTGGATCGTCTCATGGATCCTCTGACCAACTGAATTTTGACAAGGACCGGATTTTTGGCCGTTATCGGGCATTCAGATCCCGTCCAAACCGAACAATCCACCTCCTTTGGGAGCGTTACCATCAATCCAATGCGATGGTCCATGATTGTTTTTTTGGGGTTCTTCACCGCTTGTGCCCCAGATGAGCCCAATGCTGTGGATTCGCAGGGGTGGCGCAAAATCCAAGAATTCGGACCGGCGGTTCAGGTCCCTCGGGACGGTGCCTTACGGCTCGAGTATGGCGTCACGGGTGGTGCGGCCGTATTTGATGCTGATGGGGATGGTGACCTGGACATTCTGTTGACAGGGACCAGCCCCAAATCACCCACCAGACTTTGGCGGCAAACCACCAACCTCGAGTTTGTTGATGCAAGTGAGGGGTCGGGATTTGATGCCACTTTTTTTGGCATAGGTGCCACCGCTGGTGATGTCGATGGCGATGGTGATGTTGATGTCCTGATGACGGGTCGCTTGGGTTGCCAGCTGTACCGCAACAATGGGGTGGGCATTTTCGAGCAGTCCACCGACTTCCTGGCACCGAAATGTTCTTCCAGCGCGACGTTTGTGGATTATGACCTCGATGGTGATTTGGATTTGTTTGTGTGTCGTTACGCAGACATTTCATTGAACCCTGATAAAGAGTGTCGCGATCCTGCAGGAAGACTGGAGTTGTGTGGTCCGACGGCCCACCCCGCGCTTCATGATCTCTTGCTGAACAACGATGGCAACGGAACTTTTACTGATGTCAGTGTCAATCATGGCCTCGACCGTGTGGCCGCCGCTGGTTTGGGTGTGGTGGTTGATGAATTCACCGGCGACGATCTTCTTGATTTGTACGTTGCCAACGATGGGTATGAAAACCATCTTTGGGTCATGGGGGAAGACGGATTGTTTACCGAACAAGCTGCCCAACGTGGATTGGCGTTAAATCTCATGGGCGAGACAGAAGCCGGAATGGGCGTGGTCAGTTTGGATGTGGATGGCGACATGGCACCTGACCTGTACTGCACCCACTTGGCCGCGGAGTCAAACACGTTGTACATCGGTAAAAACAACGCATTCTTGGATTCCACGGCTCCATTGGGGTTGGGCGTGGCCAGCATGCCACGAACAGGCTTTGGGGTGGTGGCCAGAGATTTCAATCGAGATGGCCGCGAGGATTTGTTGGTGGGAAATGGCCGAGTGACTCGAGGCTCTTCCGTTGTTCTCCCATCATTGGATGATCCATGGAATGGCATGGCGGAGCCCAATGATTTGTACCTTCGTTCAGGAAGGGGATTCGAATTGGCTCCGAAAGATCCAGTCTTGTCCGAGGTGGGTTTGACTCGAGCGGTCGTGGCCGGAGATTTTGATCGCCAAGGTCAGCTTGAAGTCTTGATTGTGAATGTCGAGACGCCAAGTATTTTGGTGACACCACCAAAGACCCAGGCTCGGGAATTGTTTGTCGAAGCTGTGGATCAAGCGGGCCACCCCGTGCTGCATGCACTCATCCTTTGTCAAAGCGGAGACAAGATTCAACGACGCAGGCAGGGGATTTCCGACGGATACGCCTCGGCTCAACCGCCAGAAGTTCACTTTGGTCTGGGCGCATCGCAATTACCTGCAGAGCTTACGGTGCGGTGGCCTGATGGCAGTCAAGATGCCTTTCAAGTGGAACCACACATCACAAGATTTCAGGCGCAAAAAGGATCTGGCAGATGAAGCGATTGATCTTCAGTTTGGCATGGTTGGTGTCGGCGTGTTCGGAACCAGGATCATCAACCCCGACGATTCCCGTCGTTGATGTTTCAACTTTAGAAGCACCTGTGGCTCAAGCCATTGGGGACACGATCAAAGAACTCCAGATCTCCCCAAAAAACTCAAAGTATTGGGCGAACTATGCGGAAGTTCTGCAAGCCCATCAGTTGTACGAAGTCGCCAAGGTTGCTTGGGACGTCCGCCTTGATTCTGGTGATTTCACTCCCGGTGATTTGATTCTGATGCTGCGTTGCGAAGAAGCTTTAGGCCAAGAAATACAAGGTCTTGCCCAGGCGGTCGACTCGGCGTTGCTCGAACAGCCCAACTTGACTTCCTTGCGATTCTCTCGAGGGAGCACACGTTTGAGATCTGGTGATTTGGACGGCTCCAAAGAAGATTTGGAACAGGCCTTATCCCAAGACCGCCATCCCGCGATTCTTCTGGCTTTGGGACGGGCCGAAATGTCTCTTGGGCAGATCCAGCGTGCCCAAATCCTTCTTGAGGAGGCCCGAACTCTGGCTCCAGGTGATGCCGACATTCAAAAGACGCTCTCTCCGGTCTACCTTCAACTCGGCGCATCTGAATTGGCTGAAGCCGAACGTCAACGTGCTCTTCGTGGCCCAAAAGCGCTTCGATTTGATCCCGCTGAAGTGCGCATGGCTCAACGTGCGGTTTCTTCTTCAGCGAACACCGATCGGGCCCGAGAAGCGATGGCCCGGCGTGAATGGGGGGTGGCGTTGGTTTGGTTGAACAAAATTATTGAGGTCTACCCCGATCGGGCCTCCGCGCATGCTCGCCGCGGGATGTGCCATTTGATGACCAACCAAATGCAAAAGGCGAACCAAGATTTCCGGAAAGCCATCGCCGAAGATGAATCATTGGCCATGGCCCACCGCGGCCTTGGGGTGCTTGCCGGACGGGGTGGACGGCCCGAAGAAGCCGTGACCCATCTGGCTCGAGCCATTGAACTGAATCCGGAAGATTCTGATGCCTTGGGCATGTATCCCATTGCACTGTTGAAAGCCGGTCAAATCCCAGAAGCTGAGACAGCCTACGAGACGGCACGGGCCCGATTCCCGAAGAATCGGATTCTGGTTCAGCAGTGGCTTGTGGGTTTGCGCAGCATGGGGCGGGCCGACCAAGGTTTGGCCGCCGCGCGAACCGCCCTCCAAGAGCTTGGTGAGGATGCCGCCGTGCTCCACCACGCAGCACTCTGCCTCGAGGCTCTTGGTCAAGTGCAGGAAGCCATGGCGTACCACCGCCGGTCGGTGGCGGCGGACCCAAAATCACCATCGGCCAGCCGCTTCCCGAAGAGCGGCACGCCAGGTTGAATCAGCCGTGAATCAGGCGGTCGTCCGCGGCCAAAGCGGCTTCGTGAACGGCTTCATGCATGGTTGGGTGGGCGTGGACCGTTGAGATAATGTCTTCGACGGTGGCTTCGAGACGCTTGGCCACGCACACTTCGGCGATCAACTCACTGGCGTCTTCACCACAGATGTGACAACCCAAAATTTCACCGTGCTTCTTGCTGACAATCAGCTTCACCAAGCCTTCGGTGGCCCCAACGGCGATGGCTTTGCCGTGTCCCTTCAATGGGTATTTGCCAACCTTGTATTCAACACCAGCGTCTTTGACCGCTTGCTCTGACATCCCCACACTTGCCACTTGAGGGTTGCAATAGGTCGCGCCGGGGATGGATTCATAATCCACACCCAAGGTGTGGTGTCCTGCCATACGCTCGACCGCGGCCGCGGCTTCTTCGCTGGCGACGTGGGCCAGCCAAGGGGGACCGATGCAGTCACCCGCGGCGTAGACACCAGGGATGCTGGTGGCGTATGTGGGTTCGGGCACATCTTGGTAATCGGTTTTGATGTAACCCTTCACCATTTCAGGGCGAAGGTTCTCGGCAAACACACCGTCAACTCGAGCTTCAACACCAATGGCGACCAGGACCACATCGGCGTCCACATCAGTCCCTCCCGATGCTTCACCAGCCTTCCGAATGGTGCATTTGGCCCCACTGCCTGAAATCTGGGCATCGGCCACGGTGGACCCGGTGTGGAAGTGGATGCCCTGCTTTTTAAAGGCTTTCTGCGCCGCGGCGGAGATGTCTTGGTCTTCGATGGGCATGATGTGGTCTTGCATTTCGACCACATGGACTTCGGTCCCAAAAGCGTTGTAGAAGTACGCGAACTCCATGCCAATGGCTCCGGAACCAATGACCACCATCTTCTTGGGCTTCTCCGGGAGGGTCATCGCTTCGAAAGACGAGATCACCACTTTTCCATCGTGGGGAAGATTGGGCAAGTGACGTGGTCGGGCCCCGGTGCACACCAGCACTTTGTCCGCAGTCAAAGTTCGGTTGGCGGCACCAGATCCTTCACCGGTGTAGTACTCCTCGCCCGCTTCCCGCACTTCAACTTTGCACGGTGCGACGGGAGATTTTCCACTGGTGATGGTGGCGTGGCCGTCGATGTGTTCAATGTTGTTTTTCTTGAAGAGGAACGCAATGCCGCCGTTCAGGGTTCCGGTGATCTTCCGACTTCGTCCGATGACTTTGTCCCATTCGACTTCGACCCCTTCGGTCTTCAGTCCCCATTCCGCACCATGCGTGATCGCATGCTGGTACAGCTCGGCGTTGTGCAGCAATGCTTTGGTGGGGATGCAGCCCCAGTTCAGGCAGACGCCACCGAGTTTGCCTCGCTCAACGCAGGCGACCTTCATACCGAGTTGGGCGGCGCGGATGGCACCGACGTAGCCGGCGGGTCCTCCGCCAATGACGATGAGATCGAAGTGGTCAGCGCTCATGGCATTCCTCCTGTCAAGGCGAGCCATTCTAGCGGCTGAATGGTGGGATCAATCCGGTGAACCCGGGAACCACCATGGCGACCCGGGTTGGTAGCCCAGACTTTCGTAGAGCTCGGTCCGAGTCTGCATTTCGTCCATCAATCCCTCAACCGATCCGTGCTCATGCAGGTGGGCCAGCCCGCGGGCCACATGACCCATGGCGAGACGCATCATGGAAAGGGGGTAGATCACCATGTCGTAGCCAAGGGACTCAAATCTCGTGGCTGAGATCTGCGGTGTTTTGCCAAACTCTGTCATGTTGGCCAGCAACAGTCCTGGGCACGCTTTGGCATATTCCGCAAACTCCTCTTCGGTTCGTAGACCTTCCGGGAAGATCATGTCAGCTCCCGCTTCTCGGTACTGCTGTCCTCGAGCGACGGCATCGGCAAAAGAATGCACCCCAGCGGCGTCGGTTCGGGCAATCAGCAAGAAGTCATCGGAGGGTCGATGCTCACTCATTGCTTTGATTTTTTGCGCGAAGTCATCAGCAGGAACACACTGTTTGCCGTCAAGATGACCACAGCGTTTGGGGAACACTTGATCTTCAACATGGAGGGCCGCAGCACCCGACCGGCCGTACTCCACGATCGTCCGAACCGCGTTTTCTTCTTCGCCGTAACCGGTGTCTGCATCGGCCACGACTGGAAGTCCCGAGGCGTCAACAATTTCTCTGATGGTCCGGGTGAATTCCGTCAGGCTTAGCAGACCAGTATCGGGAACGCCCGCCACGTTCGCCGTGGCTCCGCCAGAGATGTACACCGATTCAAAGTTGGCCTGTTTGGCCATTCGGGCCACCAGGGCGTTGAAAACCCCGGGGCATATCAGTGTCCCAGGCTGTTGGAGGCGATGGCGGAGTGATGAGGCAGGGGAGGGCATGGAAGAAATCCTAGGAAAATCGGCGGCAACCGCCAAAGTGGGGTGGGATCTGGGCCGATGCCCATGTCGTGTCTCAGTCTTTTCCGGCCCGAGATTGTCTTCCGACCCTCAGAGTTTTGGCTTTGGCCACGCTTCTGGCGGGGGTGTTGCACCTTTGGCTCGCGACTGCGATCGGGGGTCAACCAAACAAGGTCTCGAGCAATGTTTCGGTACCGCGGCCTTCGGTGGCCACGGTTTCCACGATGGGTCGGCCACCGCAGGCGTCTTTGAGTTCACGGCGTAGCCGTTCCAATCCCTCGTAATCGCTCTTGTTGACCACAAAGCAATCGGCGATCTCCAAGATCCCGGCCTTGTCCATTTGGATGGAGTCGCCCATACCGGGGACCACCACGACCGCGGTGCGATCCACGCATTCACGAATTTTGGTTTCGTTTTGTCCGGCGCCCACCGTTTCAACAATGACACGGTCAAAGCCAGCCCCCCCGATCAGCTCCAAGATCTCCGGCAGGGCGTCATAATCTTCACCCGCAATCGCGAGCGATCGGTAGAACACCGATTCATCCACGCGACCAAAATCCACCCGAAGTCGGTCACCGAGGAGCGCGCCTCCGGTGATGGGGCTCATGGGGTCGTATGCCACGACGGCGAGTTTCTCGCCTCGTTGCACACTTTCGGCTGCGATTTGGGCGACCAGCGTGCTCTTGCCCGCCCCGGGTGAGCCGGTCATGCCGATGACGGTGCTCGGGCGTCGGCGAGGGGCCTCCGCGGGCGCGCGGCCTTCGGNGGCCAGAGAAATGGATCGAGCCAAGGCCGCATTCCCTTCGTATTGAGCGACCCGCGGCTTGACGGCCGATCGAACCGTCTCGACCAACTCATCCATGCTGGTTCCGGTGTGGAAGATTTTTCTTACCCCCGAATCAAGCATGGTTTGCACGTCTTCTTGGGGAATGATGCCGCCAACATCGATGGCCATATCACTGCGGCCAAGTTCGGCCGAGGCGTTGACCAGTCGAGGCACCAACACCAAGTGAGAGTTGCTCATCATGGAGCAGGCCAAAACATCGGCGTCTTCATCGCGTGCGCCGATAGCGAGTGAACGTGGGGTTTGCCACAAACCCGAGTAAATCACGTGAATGCCCGAGTCTCGCAGAGCGCGGGCAATCAGTTTGACACCACGATCATGGCCGTCGAGCCCCATTTTTCCAAGCAGCACTCGGGGCCGGTGGGGAAGGTCTGCGCAGCGGTCAATTTTTTCCAGAGGGGTCGTGGGCTCGTTCGTTGCTCGCATGTTGGAATCTTATGCCCAGTTTTCCGCCATGCAGAACCGCTCGGCCACGGCAGCGGCGGCGTTTGCTCTTTCCGCGAGTGGTCGATCGGCCTGGGCCATAAAAATGCGAAGGCATTGTTCGATGCCTCCANAGACCCGTTCAAAGCAGCCTTCCGGGTCTTTGGCCGCTGGCGGATCGGGGAAGCCCCAATGTGTGGTGATGGCACCTGAGATAGAGAGGCCTGGGCACGAGTCCGCTTGGGCCCCATCACAAAGCGTGACAATCACATCCCAAGGCTGATCTTGAACCGCATCAACACCTTTGCTGGTGAGGTGCTCGTGGGGGATGCCATGCTGTTTGAGCGCGGCCAGAGCGAGCGGGTGTGGTTTTCCGGCGGGGCTGCTTCCAGCTGAGCCGGCCTCCAATTGTCCTGGGAAGAGCTGCGGGGCCAGGGCCTCGGCCATCAAACTTCGGGCGCTGTTTCCAGTGCAAACAAACAACAGACGCAAAGGGGGCATGTTTGNCATTGTGCATGAAGAGTAAGTGCTGTGGAAACACCATGGCGTGTACTCCTCATCTAAGATAGACATTCCTATGGATGTGGTCGCACAACTGGTTGGATTGGCTCGGGCTTGGGAGGGGTTGCCGTGGCTCTTTCCAACGCTGTGCCTTGCCGTCGGTGGTGTGCTTGGCCGTTATGTGATTCCATGGTCAAGCGATGGCATGGCGGATGAGTTGGCAGGCTTGGTGGGCCGAAAAATGGGCCGCCGGTATCGCACTCTGGCCGTGAATGCGGGTACCAATTTTCCTGAACTGCTGCTGATGGGTTATGCCTTGTTGATCGGGCATTGGGGAGGGATAGGAAACCCATTGGGTTCCAACCTGGCCAACATCTACTTGGTCCTTCTGATCGCACCTTTGTGGATTGCTGTCACGGGGCCGTCTGGTGGGTTCGGGAGATTGAGGTCCGAATTCAAATTGGTGAAAAAGCATGTGATTGCCGCCATCATCCTTTGGCTCTTCGCTACAGCAGCGATGCGGTCTTTGGCATCAGATGGAGAGGGTCAGCTGGTGGCGTCGAATGCTGGAATAAGCCTGGCACTCTGTGCAGCTGGATTCTTTGGTTTTTTGATTTGGGCGCGTCGGGACCGACGTCGAAATCCAGAGGTCTACGAGGGAGACGATGGATTCAACAGTGCTGGTGACATCAAACGGCTGCTCAGGATGTTGATTGTTCTTGGAATTTCATCAGCCGCCATCAACTGGATCTTTTTGGCGGCAACAGATTTGTACGCAGATTCATTGAGCAAATTGTTCGGGGTGCGAACTTTCGCGTACTTGCACTATTTTGTAGGTTCCTTGGTGACCAGTCTTCCTGAATTGACGGTGGCGACCCGAGCGCTGCGTCGGGATACCACTCCAAGTGCCAATCTGGCCTTGGCGGGTGCATCGGTCTCCAACGCCACCAACCTCGGGATCGCCATGCTCGGCATTCTTTTGGCCTTGCTGTTCCAGATCTCTGGGGAATAAGTGGCTGAGGGATGTAGGATTTCTCCCCGCATGACCAACGCCGATCCCATTGCTTTGATTGATCAATCGCTTCGAGTTGCCATTCGTGCAGCTTTTGGGGAGGGCTTCGATGATGTCGACCCGATTCTGCGCGAAGCGCAGAAGCGTGAATTTGGTGATTGGCAAGCGAATGTCGCCATGGGTCTGGGCAAACGATTGGGGAAGCCACCGCGTGAAGTGGCGGAAACGATTTTGAGCCACGTCGACTTTGGTGACGTTGTCTCGGAGTCATCGATTGCGGGACCTGGNTTCATCAATCTCAGACTGGCGCCGGCGGCGGTGGCGGCGGCACTGTCGGCGATGGACACGCCCACCCTTGGGGTGGTGACGGAGCCTTCCGATCACACCGTGGCCATTGACATGGTCTCGGTGAATGTGGCCAAACGCATGCACGTTGGCCATCTTCGTTCCGCCGTCATTGGTGATGCCATTGCCAGAACTCTGGAACGGCGTGGCCGCACGGTGATCCGTCAAAATCACCTGGGTGATTGGGGAACACCCATCGCCTTGGTCTTGACCCAGCTTCGGAACAACGGTGTCAATTTGGATCAGGTCACGCTCGAAGACCTTGACACGGCGTATCGAGAAGCCCAGGCCAACGCCAAGGCCGATCGTCGAGGCGCTGAAGCCACCCGTCGCTTCTTTGCAGGGTCGCATCGCCACGCTGAATTGGAAGCCCAAAACGAGGGCGCAGATGAAGTGATCGCNGCGGCCAAGCAAGATTTGGTGCAGCTGCAAGCAGGCGACCCTGAACTTCACGCCGATTGGCGAAAAATGATCGATTGCACGCTCGATGCCGTGCAAGAGACCATTGATTTGCTCGGGGTGCGTATGCGCCGGGACAGCGACAAGGGTGAATCTTTTTACAACGATCAACTGGCTGGCGTGGTGGAATCATTCTTGACTTCGGGGAAAGCCCGGGAAGACGACGGCGCGATTGTTGTGGACTTCCCCGCCCGCGATCGCCCCATGATTATCCGCAAGCGCGATGGTGGATTCTTGTATGCCACTACGGATTTGGCCGCCATTCGCCACCGCACCCACGATCTCAATGCCGACCGCATTCTGTACATCGTGGACATTCGCCAGCGGGATCATTTCCGTGATGTTTTCGAAGCCTCCCGCATGCTGGGATGGGATACCTGTGCCGACGGCACGTCGGCCGAACTGAACCACCTTGGCTTCGGTACCGTCCTCGGTGCCGATGGAAAGCCATTGAAAACCCGAAGTGGCACCAACGCCAGTTTGATGAGTTTGATTGAGGAAGCCATTCGTCGGGGTACCGATGCGGTGGTCGCGCGTTCGCAGGACCCATCGGCGCCAACCCATGGTCTTTCCCAAGAAGATCTTGGCCGCATCGGACGTGCGGTTGGGATTGCGGCCATCAAATACGCGGATCTGAGCAGCGATGCGGGCAAGGATTACGTCTTTGATATGGATCGCATGGTGGCGTTTGAGGGCGACACTGGACCGTATCTGCTGTACGCCCACGCGAGGATTTGCTCCTTGTTGGACCGAGCCGGCGGGGTGCCCGAAGGGGCAGTGTTCCAACCGCAGGAGCCAGCCGAAAAGGATCTGGGACTCCAGTTGCTCGGTTATGCCAAAGTGGTGCATCAAGTCTCACATTCATTGGAACCGCACCACCTCTGCGGCTATTTGCACCGCTTGGCNGGCTTGTTTGCCAGCTTCTACCAGCAGTGTTCGGTTTTGAAGGCCGAAGACCCCGCGGTGCAGGCCTCACGGCTCAGATTGTGTGATTTGGTGCGAAGAGTCCTGTCAGACGGTTTGGACCTTCTGGGCATGGAATCGCCCCAAAGAATGTGAGTTCAAAGTAAGACTTTGGCGGTTGGCCCGTCGGATCCGATGGAAGAACTAGGGAGAACCTGCGCATGCCCAACAATCACGAATCCGTCCGTCGCTCTGATGCACCGGCCACCTGGGTACTTGCCCTTGGCATGATCCTCATGTTGGTGGCTTTTGCCTCGTGTGCGGTGTTGTCTTGGTCTCACATCCAAGAGGCCCCCGTGGTCGGTTGTGGTGGCGGCGTTGAACTTGGTGGCAGCGCGGCCCAAGCGGCGGGAAGTGGTTGCGATCGGGCCAAGGACAGTATTTGGTCCGCGCTTCCGGTGGTTGGCTGGCCGACCGCTCACGTTGGGATGGCTTGGTTTGCCGCAATGGCTCAATGCTGGACCATTGGTCGTGGGCGTTTGGTGGGGCCAGCACGGTTGCTGGGACTCTTTGGTGGATTGGCGTCATTGTTCCTGATTGGGGTGATGGTGGTCGAGGGCTACCTCTGCCGGTGGTGTGCTCTTGCTCATGGTGCGAACCTCGCGTTCTTGGCGCTCGCGCTCCTGAAAGGTGGACGCAAGGGGCCGCAAATTCCCGCGGTCATGCTGGGCATGACGATCACGTTCGCGGGGGTCACCTCGGTCTTGTTGCTGGCGGAGTTCTTCCTTTCACCGAAGGTCGAAGATGTGGTGCCCGAAGCAGAATTCAANGTAAGACCGAAAGCAAGCGCTGTNCCTTCAAGCGAGTCAGACGCGGCGGTCACCGATGCGTTGGTTCGGTCTACCCCATTGCAAGGGCGATGGCGTCTTGGACCAGAAGATGCACCAATNCGTTTGGTGATGTTTACAGATCCTCANTGCCCCGACTGCAAACGGGTGCANGGNGAANTGGAANCCATNCTTGANNNGCGAGATGACATTNCNGTNGAGNTNAAATTNTTCTTGTTCTGCAAAGACTGCAANGAACGGGCNGCNCAACAGAATTTNAACCTGCACCCNAATGCNTGTTGGGGNGCCACNGTGGCCGAGCTCGCNGGNGAGTATGGCGGNCCGGAANCGTTNCATCGCATGTTGGGNTGGCTGTTCAGTGTGGATGGCAAGTTCACGTCGNCGGCCGCGTTGCAACCAGGGTTTGCCGAGGCTGGGGTTACGGCATACGCCACCGACATTGTCCAAGCCATCAGCACCGGAGCTCTTCCTCCTGACAAGAAGATGCTGTTTGAAGCGGACGCTCGAGAAGGAGTGGATTTGGGGCTCTACTACACCCCCATGGCCTTCTTNAATGGTCAAGAAGTCAAAGACGTGCTTCGCCCCGGAGCTTTGCGNCGGGCNGTGGATGCNGTCAGTGCCACCNGNCCNGAGAANGNGACNAGTGCANGTGACTTCCCCAGCACCGCCCTTGGNCGTTTGGTNAGCGATTGGCAGGANGGGTCNCGNCCNAACCTTGGNCCTGATNTGGCCAGTCTGCGGTTNGGNCCNGACACGGCCAAGCNNGTCGTGGTGNTNGGTGACATGGCGGAAGACGGNTTCCGCCGCGATGTGCCGCNGCTTNTGGAAGCNGCNGATGCCGGNAANATCCAACTCGAAGTTCGTTTGCTGCCGACCAANAAGGCNGTCAACCCNGCCTCCGGTTTCCCNCANNNCGACCGCTGGGNATGGGGTGGCCAAGCNACCNTNCGGATTGGTCAACTTCGTCAGGATGGCGATATTGACGGCGCAAAGAAGCTGTTCCGCGATTTGTTGATGGCTTCACAACCCATGACTGTCTTGCAAGGCTTCGTGCAGTCACGGCCAGACCTGCTGGGTCGAGATGAGTCTTCTGTGTTGGGCGAAGTGGCAAATACCCACCGGCAGTGGAGTTCGCTGCGGCGATTCAACGTCCGCGGTCTGCCGGTGTTGATCCTTGACGGCCGGTTGGCACTGCGGTCGCAAATCAAGATGAGTGATGGTTCTTCTGCGGACGCCCTTTCGGCCATCCTTGAGATCCTTGCCAAATGATGGGCAAGAACGCACTGCCGCTCGACGTCGAAGATCGTGAGCGTGCGATTCAGATTGTTGGTTCGACCACTCGTCGATTCGCCAATGCAGTAGGGCTGTATTTGATTTTTGCGTTGCCGAGTTTGGTGATGGGTATCGCTATGTTGGCGATGCAGTTTGGCGATCTCCACCCGATGGATCCATCAGAACCGGGCGTTCAATTCGGAAAGTTGTCCGAGTTGGTCTTGACCACTTTGGTCGCATGCCTCCCGAACTTGTTGCTGATCTGGATCATGTTTCGAGTCCAGACCAATTCTGGGTGGCGCCGTCTGATCGTCCAGCCGTATTTTCGTCGGGCACTGCAGATTGTGGTGGTCATCCGGGTGGTGAGTTGGATGTGCTTTATGTTCCTTGACGCCTTGATTGGGGGACTTGCGATTGCGGCCATTGCCGTTCCGGCTGAGTTGATTGACGACCTCTTTGGCTATTCAAGTGTTGGGGAAGAATCTTTGGGCATAGCGATGTTCACGCTATTGCCAGTCCTTGTGATCACGATCCACGTGTTTCTGTGGGGCGTCCTGCTGGTCATCGTGAGTGCCATCACAGGTGGTGTGATGAGCCAGACGACCTTCCCGTGTCTTTGGTGCGGTCATGAGCAACACCCCACGGTGGGCGACCGTTGTCCAGAGTGTGGGATTGCTCTTTCTGAAGCGGAAGTCAGCCGCGCCAAATCACGCAGGATCTATCAGCCAATGGTCAGGGCTGGTTCAGCGACCAATGACCTTGAGAATCCGCCCTCGAACGCCTGAATCAGGGTTCGCACGCACGTGGTCGCAGATGTACATCTCGCCCGCTTCATCTTCACCGAACGAAGCCACGAAAGCGCCATATCTTCCGAGGTCAAATTCACGCACGTCCTCCACGGGATTCATTCCGTTTGGACGCATGATCCAGATTCGTCGTGTGACGTAGTCGCCGCACATGTACAGACCTTGCAGAGCTGATTGGGGCCCGCGGTAGACGTGGCCCCCCGTAATAGAAAGACCTTTCTTGTGGTCGTATTCGAAGACAGGCTCGATGAACGCTTCTGTGTTTTTGACCCCGCCACGTCCAAATCGGTGGGCACCTTCGCGGACCTTCCAGCCGTAATTGCCACCTTTGCGAAGAATGCTGACTTCTTCCCATTTGTTCTGACCAACGTCCCCGGCCCACAATTCGCCGGTGGTGCGGTCAAAGCTCATTCGCCACACGTTGCGCAGTCCCCAAGCCCAAAGTTCGCGTCGAAGTTTGGGATTTTCTTGGTGCTGCTCGACGGTGATGGGGTTGTCGGCCGGAATGCTGTACCCACGAGCAGGGTCTTTGTTGTCGACATCAATTCGAATGACCGAGCCCAGCAGGTTTGTGGTGTCTTGGGCGTTGTTCCAAGGGTCGCCCGCGGCACCACCATCTCCAAACGACGCATAGAGCATGCCATCAGGTCCAAAGAGCAGGGTTGATCCATTGTGGTTCCAGGCAGGTTGGGGTTGTTCCAACACCACCTGCAGACCAGGTCGGGCACGGTTTGGGTTGTCTTCGCTGGCTTTTCCTTCGGCAATCACGCTCCGCCGGGGATCGCCAGCGGAGTAGTACACGAAGAATCGACCGTTCTCTTTGTACTTGGGGTGAAAGGCAATGGAAAGCAAACCTTCTTCGTTGGTGGCGTCGTTGACCGGGTCGGTCAAGTCAATGAAGACTTCCGATTTCTCCACATCGGATGCGTTGGGGAAGACCAGCACTCGGCCAGGTTGCTCCACCACGAACAGTCGGTCCGATCCGTCTCCCGCATGGGTGATTTGAACCGGACGCTCAAACGTAAGCGACGGGAATGCAGGTTCCAACCGAATGGAAGGCAGTGCGGTGGGTTCATTGGTTGCATTGACCATGGCATCGGTTGTGACAGCAAACAAAGAACTCAAGATCAAAGAGGAAAGCATGGTGGAGCTCCGTTCTGGTTCGAGTGGAATCCGAAGTATGGCATCATTTTATGGCTCTCGAGGCCAGGTGTAGAAACGATTCTGAGCGGCTGCGGTCATGCACCCACTGGAATCGACCTGAATGCAGATGCCTCCGTGCAATCCTGTGGCCAAATGCGGCGAACCCGGCCACGTGTGCCAAGGTCCTTTTTGGGCCCGACGACGGCTGCTGGATTGCAGGAGCAACCGAGGCGGCCTTTTTCTGAGAATGGTTTCGAGGCCGAGGCAACGAGCGCCATGATGGGGCAGTTCGAAGACATCAGCTGGGGCCTCGTTTTGAATTTCAGAAATCATCAATTTGGAGTCCGCATCACCTGAAAATCGGAGTCGTCGACCATGCACAAGGACCTCGAAAGCGAGTGAAGCATGGTTTCTGTTTCGGGAGTTGAGATCTCTCGGTGGCCACAGCGTTTTGAATGTTGAGGAGCCAGATTCCCATCGATCCCCACGTGTGGTGATGATCACGGTTACGTCCATCTCTTTTGCGGTGGCAAGCAACGTATGGCACGGTGATGTGACGTCATCTTGTGCTTCGCGGAGCATGAGAGGTGGGATACGAAGTATTCCAACGGGCATGGCCTGCAAGATCGGCACCACGCCTGCGATGTGATCCAAGTCCGCATGGGTGCAAACAATGCCTTCCAGCCTGCGGATGTTTTGGTTGCGAAGAGCCGGAAGGATGCAACGACGGGAGACGTGGAGCTCGCCCGAACTCCCCGCGTCAATCAACCAAGATTTTGAACCCATCTGCAGCAGATGAGCCGATCCGTTGCCAACGGAAAGGGCATCCCAACGGAACTCATCTTGTTCGCCCACATTTAATCTCAAGTCGGGGGAGCACAAAAGGCCAAAGACCATCGCTGAAATTGACCATTTCATCCGGCCCGAAATCAAGAACAACAGGCCAGCCGTCACCAGTGCTGTCGTGAGGACCGCATCGGGCCGAAAGAAATTGGTGCTGATCTTCACCCACGGCAATGTGGAAAGAGAGTCAAGGATCCACTGCAGGGCTATCAATATTGGTGCAACCACCAGACCTACCGTCGATGCAAGTTCAGGGAAAATGAGGCCAAGGAAGACGCTTCCCCAAAGAATCGGCAAGATCAAAGAAAGCACCGGAGATGCGATTACAGTCAATACCGCACCGTAGGGATGGATGACTCCGAAGTGGTAAACACCCAAGGGAAGAACCGCCAACCACGGGGCACACATCACCAGCACCATGCGCGCCATGCGTCGTGGCCAATCGTCGTAGGGTCGCCATTGCAGTTGGGGCATGGCCAAACCAAGAGCGGCCGTTGCCACAAAAGAACATTGAAAACCAATGCTCGACAAATGCTGAGCGTTTCCGATGAGCAGGAAGGCGGCCACCCCAGCCAATGTCCCCAAAAAGTACCAACGGCCAGCGCCCAGAAACATCGGCACCATCAGAGCGGCCTGAAGGCTTGCTCTCAGTATGGGTGTTTTCCAAGGCACGGTAAATAAGAGCACCACAATGACAACCAGACTTGCGATCGCTTGCCAAGCCATCGGAATGCCCATCATTCGGAGTGGTATGAGGGCAGCAAAGATCAACATGCTGACATGCATCCCGGAGATTGCGGCCATGTGGCCAAGACCAATGTCGCGCCACGCCTGAAGGCTTCTTCCTTGGTTGTTTCCAAGAACCAATGCGTTCAGCCACTCTCTTGTGGTGTTCGACGAACCAGAAATATGCCTGATGCTCTCGGCGACGCGGTCCTGATGGGACGTTTTGATCAATGACCAGGGAATTGTGCCTCGCGGAATCTGCTTGGAATCAACAAGCACATCCTGCCAGTCTCGAAGGACCGCAACCCCTTGAGTGTCTTTGGCCGCTCCGCCGGCCCAAACTGGTGGTCGTGGGGAAAGCCAGGTAACGCCACAGACCACTTTGTCTCCGAGCCCAACTGTCGCGGAACCCTGTTGGGGCAGTAGAACCCGTTGCACGCCACGGTTGGTTCGAAGCTTCATCCACCGTGAAGGTGGAGGACGTCTGGGGTCATGTTGCCATTCCGGGATGCGTGGTTTGGTCTCAATGGCATGAACGGTCCCAGAAATGGTGCTGAAGCCGGGATCCCCCGGTAGACGTGAGTGGGGTGATGTGGCTTGGATCCAGAACACGGCGCAGAACCCACACAGTCCCAGACAAGTGGTACGAGCGCGGCCACGGCGGCATTTCCACCCCAAACCCAGCAAAAGCAGACCGAGGAGGCCAATGCTCTCTGCAGGTATCGGAGGTGGCCCGAGCACATGCATGCTGCTACTGAGCAAAACGAAGACAAAGCATGGCCACACCAGCGGTCTCTTTGTCGCGTCCTTCCCCACGGCCCCAGTGTCTTCGGGGATGAGGTGAGTTCAGCAGGTGTCGGAGGAATTCTTCTTCAGTTACTCCGCAAGCAACGGTTCAACCCGCGGATACAGCGCGACTTTCTGCACTTTGGTACCTGGGGTGAGTCCTCCCCAAGAAGCCAGTTGATCAAGCTCATCAAATTCGGGGTCGACCGATTGGCCCAGTGCTTCCCAGCATTTCTGGGAGCCATCAGGAAGGAACGGGTGCAACAGGGTGGCGGCGATGCGCACTGCTTCCAGGCATCGACCCAGGATGCCGGCCAATTCTTCACGACGGCTGTCGTCTTTGGCCACACGGAAAGGCTCGGTGTCGTTGATGAACGCATCGACCTCACGCACCAAGCCGATGGCCGCTTCCGCCGCGTCGTCCAAATCGAAGCGGCTGATGGCCGCCTGCCACCTCTCGGTGGCCGTGGCTGTCAGGGTGGGCCAATCGCGTTCCGCCATCGAGTCTCGACCCTCGTCGGCCATGGCGGGAACCTCACCCTCGAAATACTTGACGGTCATGGCTGTGGTTCGACTGGCGCAGTTGCCGAAGGTGTTCACCAAGTCAGCGCCGTAGGTTTCGTGGAACTTGTCCCGTTGGAAGTCAGCATCTTGCCCGCCTAATGGTCCTTGGGTCAGCAGGTACCAGCGCCATGCATCACGTCCATAGTGGCCGATCGTCTTCTCAATGGTGGGAAGATCCACGAAGTTCCCTAGGCTCTTGCTCATTTTTTGCCCTTCACTGATCCAGAAGGCGTGGGCGTGGATGCCTCCGGGCAGCGGAAGATCAAGAGCCATCAGCATGGATGGCCAAATGACGGCGTGGAACCACAGGATTTCTTTGCCGATGACATGCAAGTCGGCGGGCCAAAAGTGCCCACGCGCCGCATGGCGTTCACTGCCTGCTTCCGCCAAACCAAGGGCAGTGGCATAGTTGAAAAGCGCGTCGATCCAAACATAAATCACATGCTCTTCGTCCCCAGGCATAGGGATACCCCAAGAGAAGTTGGTTCGACTGACCGGGACGTCTTGGAGGCCTTCTCTGATCCGACCGAGCACCTCGTTGCGTCGAGCTTCTGGTCGAACAAAGTTTGGTTGGTCGGCAAACAATTTTTCCAGACGATCTTGGTACGCGCTGAGCCGGAAGTAGTAGTTCGACTGTTTTTCCCGTTCCAGTGGTTTTCCACTGATGGGGCTTTTGTAGTCAAGTTCACGGGCTCGATTTTCCGTGATGTACTCTTCTTGCCCTCGGTCATACCAGCCTTCAAATTCGCCAAGGTAAATATCACCACGATCCATCAGTTTTTTGACAAAGAGTTGGACTTGTCGAATGTGATCCGGGTCTGTGGTTCGAATGAACTCATCGTTGGTCAACTCGAAGAGTTCCATGGCTTTTCGGAATTCCGCGCTATTCAGATCGGCCAGCGCTTGCGGTTCCATGCCTTTGTCGCGTGCTGACTGCTCAACTTTGACGCCATGCTCATCGGTTCCGGTCAGGAAGAACACTTCATCCCCCGAAAGCCGCATGGCCCGAGCCCAAGCGTCACACAAGGTTGTGGTGTACACGTGCCCGATGTGGGGCCGGTCGTTCACGTAGTAAATAGGGGTTGTGATGCAGCGTGATTTGCTCATGGAGAGACGAGTGTACTGCGGCGGATGGCTTACGCCGTCAGATCAATTTGACTCCCTGGGCGTGATTGCTTTTGGGGGACATCACTTGGGGCTTCAATTTTCTCGGTGGGTGTCGGGATACTGGTGGTGTCCCTCGGTCGCTGGGGCTTCCTCGCTTTGGAAAGCTGTTTGTCAGGACGCTTGCCCAATCCCGCTTTCACGAGGCCTGCTGCAGCCAATTGTGCCAGTCCCGGAAGAAAACCGCTCATGTTGATCCATCGGGATTATTGGCGTGAATTGTGCAGTCCGAGTCCAGCATCCAACAGTTGGTTGATTGGATCTTCAGCATCAAGTGTTTGGCGTATTTCGTCTCGTTCTGCAGCTTGATCCAACAGGGTGCACAGCCACACCGCGAGACGGGAAGCATCTTCTCGATCAAAGTCGAGGAGTTGTTGAATTCCTTCTTGCAACCGCTTGTCTCGAGGTCTCAATGTTGCTTCCGGTCGTACCCCGAGCAGAATCGGCAAGCTTTGCAGCATTCGATCGAACGAACTGGTCGCGGTTGACCACAGTCCGGCGCCGAGGTGAGCCAAGACTTCACCCAGCATGGCTTCAGGGTGCTCCGGAGACAGTCGAAGAATTTTGTCGGCGGTTTGGCCCGCATCAATCCACCTGCGATTCTCCAGTTGGTCCTCCAGTGCGTTCAACCAGCGATTGCATTGCGACTCATCTTGCTTGAGGTCGAAAGCGAGTTCAGCAACGGCAATAGGAGTTTGAGCCGCAGTGTTTATGGCCCCAACTCGAGTTTCAAAATTCGCAGTAGCGGACATTGGATCCACTGGCGCGACAAGTGATTCGGCGGTGGTTTGGGCATCTTGACCTGTGGCCAGGGCCGTGTCTCCGATGATCGTGCGCCATATTGGTCCTCCAAATCGAGCCACTTCCGCCGTGGTTTGCAATTCATCTTGGCGGTATTGATTCCAAGCCACACTGGGCTCAAACGCCATGGTGATGGGCCCACCAAGAACTGAATCAGTGGCGTCCTGCCGCAGACTCCTTTGGGTCGGGGCGGTGAATTGGAACACAGACAAGTCAATCGTATTGGGCATTTCGGACGTGGTGCCAAAAGGTGTCACCATCAAGCTCCATTGCACTTCTTCTCGATTTCTGATGCCGATGGTGGTTTGCAATCGTTGGCTGCTGGTTGTTGCTTGTTCGATCAGCCAAGGGGTTCGACCTTGAGCGGGTTCAAGACCGAACATCATGAACCCGGCGGTGTTGACGGGTCGGGGCAAGCGATTGCGTCGTTCATATTCCGCCATCAGAGTGGGTTCGACTTCTTGAATTGCTTCAGGAGACAACCAGCCAGCCAAGCGATCAGAAGGCCGATCGTGTTGGATGGGGTCGTTCGAATACGACTGGCTCAGAATTAAAATGGTGAGCATCATGCATTCTCTCTTCGGGAAAATCTTGCCACAAACAATCCTGGACCAGCGGCATTGGGATCGGGGCGTAACGGTCGAGAGTGAGCGAGATCAAGAGGGCAGTGTTTGGTCCAATCCTTCAGTTGATCGGCAGAAAAACCAAGATGCCGGTGGGCCATGATCTCTCGATATTCCTTGCGCTCATGGGGCGTCATGTCGACGACCACCAGAGTGCCCTCGGGCTTCAAAATCCGTGCGGCCTCGTTGACCGCTTTTTGGGGATCTTCCAGATGATGCAGAACCAAAAGGATAAATGCCACATCAACACTGGCCGTTTCGAGGGGAAGTGACTCCAAATCGGCCGCGTGGAAATCAACATTTCCAGTGTCTTCGAGTCGCTTCTGTGCCGCACGAAGCATTGCGGGCTCCCGGTCTACCGCGATCACTTTCTTCACGCTCGCCGCCAGCAAGCTTGCGGCGTCACCCGTTCCGCAGCCCAAGTCGGCGACGGTCCAAGACGGATCGGCCAATGCCGCAAGGGCTTCGGCGGTAAACGCCCGGCCAAACAGTTGGGTGCGGATCTGATCCCATTCGCCGCCAACTCGGCCAAAAAATGCTTCGGCGTTTCGAGCCCGTTCGGCCAATACCGAAGAGAGCCGGCGGTCATCATCTTCCAATTGTGTGCTGTGCCCAAGTCCTGCTCGCGCGCTTTGCCACAAGCCTCTTAAGGGTTCTGGCAGGGGATCATCCGCCAGCCGATGCAGGTGCGCGGTGCCAACAGAGCGTCGACTGAGCCAACCTGAGTCCATAAGCGTTTTTAAATGACGTGAAGCCGTCGATTGTGGCAACTGGAGCGCGGAAGCAATCTCACCAACGGAAAGTTCGGCGCGCTCAAGAAGACGAAGCATCCGCAATCGGCCTGAATCAGCCAAAGCGGAGAGCGCGGGAATCAGAGCGTTTCGGTCGTGTTCCATTGGGGGATCACAGCCCCGGTGGCACGGCCAAAGTTGGTCCAAGAATCAGACCGTAATCCTCTGTCTTGGCCAGGACACGAGGATCTTCTGGGGCAAGGCCATACGCTTGCCGCGTTCGATACTTGGCGGTGCTTTCGTCATCTTGGACTTCGGCCAAGTCGATCGCGGCGAGGTAGGCCTCAACGCAATTTACATCTTGGTCAAGCGCTTGTTCGATTCGTCGCGCGCTGAGGTCAACATCTCCGGTCAAGGTCGCGTACTTGGCACCACGAACGGCGTCGAGAGCCGACTGGGTGCTCCATTCGTCGAGTCGCGCGAACATCTTGTTCCATGAAGAACGGCCTGCTCGATATTCACACTCTGCCCAGGTGTCACGCACTTGCAGATTTTCTTGCTTCAACGAGATGGAAATTTTGATGTGCCCTCGGGCTTCAACATTTGCTTCGGCTTGGTTCAACTCAAGCAGCGTCCGGGCGGTGTCGAATTTGGCCCGCCAGTCACCTGGGTATCGTAGCGCGACCGTTCGGTAGAGCTCCGAAGCCGACTGAGCATCGCCCTCCAGTTCGGCTTCAGTGGCTTTTTCGTAGAGCACCGACTTGGGCATGTTCTCTGGGGCAACACTGCATCCCAGAAGGCCAAAGGTGCATCCGTACGCGAGAGTAGATCCCAAGATGAAACGAGCAGCTGCAGTAGTCATGGGTCCCATGATACGACGCCCAACACGGGGCCATGCCCTTCACGGCTTGAGGGAGGACGAAGAAAAACCCCGGGAGGCCCGGGGTTGAGAAATTCGAATGATGGCGTGACGGTGGACTTGTCAGTCCAGATCAGCGATCAAACCATCAATGGCCTGGCCCAAACGACCCTCGAGGTCATAGGTGCCGTTGGCGATGGCTTCTCTGAGGGCTGGGACGGGGTCGTACCCGCTGGCCTCGTCCGAGAGGGCCTTAGAGACCAAGGCGGCTTGGTCCGAGAACTCAATGCGGTCGCCTTGGTTGGTGGTCGGGTTCTCGGACGCTGGGGAAATGCTGCTTCGATTGGTGGACGCTGCAGCTTGTCCGGTCCGGTCGATGGAATCCGAATAGCCGGATCCCACCCCTGGATTGAATGCAATATCTGACATGAATACTCCTTCGCAACAATGCAGCCTTGACTTTCGCTTCAAGGCCCGTGGAAGCTTTCGCACGGCTTCCACATCAAGAACATCGGCGGGGCGTTGTTGAGTTCTTGAACATTCGACAATCATTCTCTCAGATCGTTGGCTTGCGGTTGGCGTATGGTGAAGGAATCTCATGAAAGCTTGCAAAATCATGTTGTTCTCGGTCCTTCTGTTTGAGTTGATTGGCTGCTCAGCTCCACAAACGTCCGAGAACACCAACCCATTGACCCAGAGCCAGATCTCTTCAGAGCCTCAGAATCGATTTTCTGTGGTCTGGGGCGTCTTGCTGAATACCTTTGACGGCTTGGGCCATGAGATGGCTGCCCAGCGAATGGCGCAAACATGCCGTTCGATGTCGCCAATCCTGAACAACACGTGGATTCACTCCAAGCGCCGGGGTTCGTCGGTGCTGATTGGGCAGTTCCGCTCTGCAGACGATCCGTCTGCTCGTCGCTTGCTCAGCGATGTTCGAGGCATCGAACGCAATGGGCGAGCGATCTTTCCCCGCCCCATGTTGGTTCGGATTGATCCCAGGAAACGTCCAGAAGACTTTGGCGAGATGGAACTTCTCCGGGTTCGAGGCTCCTTCCCTGATCAAACGCTTTACACCTTGCAGGTGGAAGTTTGGAGTGACTTTGGAACCGGAGAACTTTCGGCAGATCAGGTTCGCGAGCAGGCCGAGGGGGCATGCGCCCGTTTGCGTCGCGAGGGATGGACCGCTTACGTCCACCATGAAGTTGATCGAGTGATTTCTTCGGTCACCGTTGGGCTGTACGACAACCGATCCATTGATGCGGAAAGCGGTCTTGATTTGGATGCTGCTTTAATTCGCGCTCGAAAGAGGTTCCCCCATCACTTGGTCAATGGTGAAGAGTTGCAGGAGCCGATTGATCCTCGTCGACCAGGTTTGGGGACCCGTCGTCAAGCACCACAGCTGGTGGAAGTCCCCAAGCTCTAGCGTCTCTCCGGCTGGCTTACCGGCCCTTTTGGATGTTTGCCCGACGAATATCTCTTCCGCAAATTGCCGGAGCACATGATTTCCCGCGTGATCTTCCGCCCACCAGACCGCACGCGGATTCTGGCAAGGTCAAGCAGCTTCCGTCATCCAAGCAGCACACCGGAGTGAGACAGCTCGCCGCATTCTCACAGCCGGGCTCCCCAAATCCTCCTGAGTTCAAGCACTGTACAGGTGACAAGGTGCGACAAGATTGGTCGGGAAGGCAACAGGCAATGATGGGACTGCACTCCACGGCGAGCGCTTCACAGGTGGCCAAATAGGGATCACCGTTGGGTGGTTGCAGTTGACACTGAAATTGTCCCCCAAGTTCAGAACAGTCTCGCAAGTTGTGTTCCGTGCACCGTCCGTCGGACAAACAGCAGGGCCCCGGGGGGTTGTCGAACGTTGGGTTTTCCAACAAACAGTCGCAGTCCTCGCCAGGTGTTCCCCAAGTCGACCCGCGGCATTGGCGACAATCGGCCTCCAGCACACCTTCTTGGCAGCCGTAGAACTGGGTCTCACACACGGAGACGGGCCGACATGAATCGGTCGCACAAGACACACAATCACCAAGCCATCGGCCGCCAAGCGCATGACAGTCCCCTTCGTCCAGGGGCGCACATTCTTCCACAGGACCACACAAGCAGCAGGCTCCTTGTCCGCCGCAAGGAGCAACCGCACAATCACTGCAACCGCCCAGCCACGTCCCTCGAAGATCATCACACCCGCTCAAAGTTGCGGTCTGGCATGGCTCGTTGCAAATACAGCATGCGCCAAAGGCCGCCGCGGTAATTTCAGCACAGACTGCACAATCTTCAATCCACTGCCCATTCAACTTGATGCACTCAGTTTCGTCGCTGAGGTCAACACATGTTCCGTCACACAGAACACACGCTTGCATAGGGACACAGCCGCTTGCGCACGTACTGCAGGGGCCGAGCCATTGCCCACTCAACTTCGAGCAGTCTGTCTCGGTGGTTTCTGGGAGGCAGACTGAGCCGCAATCCAAGCAGCAAGACCCAATCGGAAGGCACGAGGGCAAACAAGGTGATTCTTCTCCCGACCACACGCCTCCCGCTGTGTCGCACAAAGCTTCTGTCGTGAGGGAACAACTGCCGTCGCAGAGGCAACAGCCACCAAGGACTTCAAAGGTGGTGGTGATCCGGATACTCAGTTCACCTAGAACTGGATATTGCGAGAATTCAATGCTGCCGGGGGCGGTGTATTCCGCAACCGAACGGGCAAAGACTTCAAGTGGCCACACGGGGTCAACTTGAGTCACCTCACCTTCGCTTTGAAAAGTCCCGCCAAAGGTGCAACTTTCGAGTGGGGGTAGGCATTCTCCAGGACAGCATGCAATGGTTTGATTCTCAACAACAAATGCAGCGCCACCGAGCAGCATCTCGGTCAGCAGGACGGCATCGGTTGAGATGGGGCTGTCACCGAGGTTGCGTAGACGCAACGCTGTCCAGGTTCGACCATTGATTTCAATGGTGGTGGAAGTCGGTACTCGATAGCCACCATGATCATCAAACGGGGGGGCAGACAATTCTTGAATGCCGGGCAAACCCCAAGGGCCTTGCACCACATCGGTCACCACTTGTTGACAGGTGTTGGGACAAACGCTGCCGAAGCCCTGGAGATCACCACCTTGGGCCACGCATTCTTCAAAGCTCAGGGTTTCTGCACACGAGTCGCTAAGGCAGCATGCGCCCAGGCAGTTGATCTCATCGCAAGACGTTTCTAACCCTCTCGGGAACCCGCCCGCTTGTCGGCAAAGGTCTGCATCTTCAGAAAAGCATGTGCCATCTGGGAGGCAACACGCGCCTTCAAATGGGCATGGCACGGGAATGCAGTCGCTGGCGGCGCCCATCCAGGTTCCACCAATATCGCTGCACTCTGATTCGGAAACGCCTTCGGAGCAATTCAAGCCCGAGGTGCAGCAAGCACCGACGGCTTCACATTGAGCGTCCGCACAACTGCTGGCATTGGACACGGATCCACCAACAGTCGCGCACAGGGCCTCAGTCAGATCAAAACATGATCCGTCATTCAGACAGCACGGTCGAAGTGGGTCCCCCGGACTGGAGGAAAGCCCCAAGATGAGCAGGAAAAAAAACATGGCCCCAGAGGGGGCCATGCTACATGTAATATTATGGAGTACAAGGGTTTATCGGAACGATGCTTTGATTCTGAGTCGGTTCAGAGGCAGTTCCCGGAGCACCCGCACCCAATCCTCTTCCTCGCTTCCGATGCCGCCACCGATGCATTCTGCATCATTGCAGCTGATTCCCATGCCGTTCCAAATGCCGCCTCGGTAGCCACATTCTGCCGCTGGCAGCTGGAGACAGGTTCCGTCGCGGAGACAGCAGGCTCCAAATTCGGGCAGCCTGAAGTCAGGGAGTTCGGGGATCCAAGGCTCCATGACCGGCGCAGCTTGAACATTGCCTCCGAGGCTTTTTGAACCAAATTCCAACCGCAAGACGCCTCCGAGGGATTCGCATTCACCCAAGGTGGCTTCGACCAGTCGACCGTCGGGCAGCCAGCAGGCGCCAACCTCTCCATTCCAAGTTTGGTTGACTTTCTGGCACTCGCAATCTGGCCACCACTGGCCATCGTGGGCCAAGCAGTATTCCTTGGTGGTGCTTTGCTGGCACCGCAAGCCATTGGCGTCGCCATCAAATCCACCACGAAGAAGGCAAGAACCCACAACGGGGACCGGCTCACGTGCGCCACATGATGAATCAACAAACAACATCGGGATTCCTGAGAGTCGAGCTTCGGCCAAGCCGTCCTCGACGGCGACGTCACAGATGGCGTCCATAAATGGTTCGCACCCCACCATTCGTCCCAGGTTATTGAGGACATATTCCCATTCGTACTCCAAGATCACTCGGGCATCAATCCATCTTCGATGTCCCAAGATGAACGAGCCACCACCGGTATAGGTGTGTATGCCACCGATTTCAAAATCAATGTCCATTTCAGAAGCGTTGACCAAGCCGATCAGATCCTGATCGTCCAGATCAACCCAGTTGTTTGACGTGAACGAAACCGGAGAGTGAAAAGCGCATGTTCCGAAGGGTGGAAGAACGCCATCGCATCCTTCCAGTTGCGGATCGCCAAGTCGACTGTCGTAATCAAAGCCAGTCAGTTCGCCAAAGAGGGGGTGAAAGACCCGCCAATGGGCACTGATGTCGATCACACTGGGCAGCCCAAAGTCACTCAGGCTTTCCAACCAGAGCACACGGTGGAATCCACCGTCGAGTCGAAGTCTCGCGCCGGTCAGTCGGCGATCACCATTCCAGTCGTCAAACCCCGAGAATTGAATGACGCTGGGGGCTTGTTCGTTGTGAGCATGCAGGATGTTGACCACTTGCTGTTCCACCAAGCATCGTCCCTCTTCGCAGAGGGTTCCTGATCCCACGAGAATGCCGCCAAGATTGGCACAGGCATCCGGGCCCAAGTCATCCAGGCAGTTCATCCCGTCAATACAACAGGCTCCGGAGCACACCACCCGTTCGCACTGGGTGTCGAAGCTCGCGCCGGGTTCACCGCTGGCGTAGCCCAGATACTCCCCCCCAAGATTGTCGCACTCCTCAAGTGTCAGAAGGGTGCAGCCGCCATTTCCAAGGCAGCACGCCCCGGCCGGAGGAGGGCACATCGCGCCCAGTTCGTACTCATCAGCAGATGAACCATCACCCATGTATTGACCACCGGCCAGAGTGCATTCGGCAGCGCTGCTGGAGAAAGCACTGAGGTCTGGCATGCAACACGCTCCAAACGCAGTGCACACGAATGTCTCGCAATTATTGCTTGACGGGCTCCACCGGCCTCCCACCAGTTCGCATGTTTGTTCACTCATCTGGTAGCACAAAAATTTATCACTGTGACTCACACAGCACACTCCAGAATCAACAAACATATTCAGGGCAGCAACAAGCAAGAACGTGGACATAACAAACCTCCGGGCCAACAGGCGTTGGAGGCATCGGGTCACGAAGCACTTGGTTTCACTCGTCAGATGGGATTTGGAAGCGCGAGCGAACGCACAAGCCGCACAAACCGAACATGTGGAACGGTTGCGTAGAGATGCGGTTTACTTGCCGCTGAAGAAGCGTTTCAGACCGTGGAAGGTGGCCGCGCGACCAATCCGGGCGATTGATTCGGTCAAGGGAATCTCTTTCGGACAAGCTTTGACGCAATTTTGGGCGTTCCCGCAATCGTTCACACCTCCGACGCCCAAGAGTTCTTCCATGCGGTCGTATTCAAGAATTTTGCCCGTGGGGTGTTCGTTGAACAGCAAGGCTTGGTTGATGGCGTGAGGTCCCAAGAAAGCGTCATCCCATTCGGCGGGGGATTCTTCTTTGTTGAATTGCGGACATGCTTCCAAACAGCACCCGCAACTCATGCAGGTGGCCATGGTGTAGCGCATTTGTTGGTGATCTGGCGTGTCAATCGGACCGGCACCAAGGTCGTAGGTGCCATCGATGGGCACCCACGCTTTCACGCGTTTGAGGTTGTGGAACAGCCGCTCCCGGTCGACCATCAAATCGCGAACCACCGGGAATTTGCTCATGGGTTCAAGAACAATTTCATCGCCCTCGCGGGGGGCGTATTCATCGACCAATGCGGTGCAGCTTTGGCGGACTTTCCCATTGATCACCATCGTGCAAGACCCGCAAACTTCTTCCAGACACCCACAGTCGAACACCACAGGCGTTGAGTCGTCGCCTTCCACAGTGACTGGATTGGCGGCCACGTGTTGGAGACACGAGATCAGGTTCATCCCGGTTTCAACTTCCACCTGGAATCGCTCCCATCGGGGCAAGGCCTCGGGGCTGTCCTGACGCAAGATGCGGAGGAATATTGTTCGGGTTCCGGGAGCACGGTCGTTGGGAGCAATCATGAAGGACCTCAGCCCAGATTGTAGCCCTTTGCAGCCAAGTTTCTGCATTCTCGATCGATCTTGGTGCAGAACCAGACCGATATTGACGAAAGTGTTCGTTGTGCCCCCGATCCTTCGATTGTTGCGACCAGCCGACTGGGTGAAGAACGTTTTTGTTTTTCCGGCTTTGGTCTTCTCATTGCCTCGCATGGTGCAAGACGGTGCCGAGATTGTGCCAGCCCTCTGGGCCACTTTGGCGGCGGTGGCTGGGTTTTGTGCCACGGCTTCGGGTTTTTATGCCATCAACGATGCCCTAGATGCCAAGAGCGATCGACAGCATCCAGTGAAATGCCGGCGACCCATTGCTTCGGGGGCGATCTCCGTCCGGACGGGCTTGGTGATGGGGGTGCTGTTGCCACCACTCTCCATTCTTGCGGCCTGTTCCATCGATGCCGGCTTGGGTTGGATTCTCCTGACCTACGGCATGCTGCAGGTGCTGTACAACCTTGGACTGAAGCGATGTCATGGGTTGGATGTCATGGCTTTGGCCGGTGGATTCACCCTGCGAGCGGCCGGTGGCGCCGCGGTGATTGATCGCCCCATTTCCGTATGGCTCTTGCTTGAGGTGTTTTTCCTCACTCTGTTCCTCGCCTTCATCAAAAGGCAGTGTGATTTGCAAACGGCCAAGAACAACAACGCCAAAGGATGGAAAAGTCCTGCGGGCTACCACGACGAGCATGAACTTGATTGGGGTACGGGTTTGGCTGGCGGGTTGGCCGTGGTTGTTTTTGTGATGTATGCCACCTCGGGACATGCCCGCGAAGTGCTGGGCCCAGGGTCCGAGGGCCTGGTGTTTTTAACGCCCTTTGTGATTTCCGCTTTGCTCCGCTTTCACCGCCGAGCCCGCGAGGGGGCCTCTGACTCTCCTTTGGCCGCGTTGTTGGAAGATCGCATCATGTTGCTGTCGGCGGGGTCTTTCGGCCTTGGGTTGGTGGGCCTGCTCGCCTTTCCTGATCTCCGCGAAGCTTTGGATGGGATTTTGATGACTTCTCCGGAATGAATCGCCCGGTTCTTCCGTCTCTCTCTAGGCTGCGAGGACCATGATGCTTTCCACCATGCTGTCGATGCTCTTTCTGATGCCTCTTGGGTGTCCCCCCGAAGCATCCCCACATACTGCGGAACCTGTGTCTTCTGAAGGATCCGTTCGAAGCCTTCTGGACCAAGCTGAACGTGTGGCGGCAACTCTGGAATCTTGGACCCGGCCCGCGTTGTATCGCACCGAAAATGATCTCACCGGTGATTCCGTGCTGCGGACCGGTTGGATTTCATGGCGTCGCGCCATGGACAACGTGACCGTGGGCTTGTTGTTGGAGTGGGAGGTTGTGGATCGAGCCCGAAGAAAGAAAGTCAAAGACTTCATCCTGCAGGGCCCTTTTCTTTGGGAAGTTGAGCACGAAGGGAAGTTGAGGATCAAACGAAGATTGTCCACCGATGATTCGGCCACCACTTTGGGGGCTTTGGGTCGGGGCCCTTTGCCCCTTCCGATTGGAATGTCAGCAGATGACGTCTTGGCCAAATTCACCGTGACCGAAGGGGTTCGACCGAACGTTGGTGTGTTGGCCAAGATTCAAGACGAGCGTGTTCGCTATCTCCAATTCACCCCAAAAGAAGGCACGCCTTCAGCTGAGGAAATGGATCACGCTGTGGTGGCCTACATGCCCGATGGCTTGCCCCGAGGGGTTCGTGTGGAGCGGCTCAATGGCGATGTTCGAGAGGGACGATTTGATCCCATTCGAGAAGGACAATCGCCGCCGTCCGACTTGAATCAACGCATGGACCCCGAAACAGCACCCCGTGAGGGTTGGACCATCCAGAAGCCGGTGAATTAAGAGGACGGCCTTGCGGTTGCAGTCGCCAGAACCGCGGCCAATTCTCCAGAGGCCACCGCTCGCTGTTCACCGCTCTCCAGGTCTTTGAGTTCGATCGGGCCACTGAGGCCTTCTTCGCTCAAGATCGCGGCAAACCGGGCTCGATTTTTGGATGCTTCGGCCAACAGTTTGCCCACGTTCCGGGTGGTCTTCACACTGGTTCGCGCGTGCAGGCCGGCCCCTCGCAGTGCGCGAAGCAGTTGCCGGACGGCATCTGGTCTACCGCCCGCATCGATCACAAAGCAATCGGGACGAGGAAGAATGGCAACGCCTTCCGGTAGCCGGTCCAAATTCTCTAG
The DNA here is from genome assembly GCA_002168105.2 of Phycisphaera sp. TMED24. GTDB lineage: Bacteria > Planctomycetota > Phycisphaerae > Phycisphaerales > SM1A02 > UBA8653. Next base: position 4,006 of record NHCD02000035.1, on the reverse strand, counting down.
AACCAAGCCCAAGACCACGTCGCCCATGGCAAAACCACACGCTGGCGTCTTGGGTCCACCCAAGAGTTCGATCAACTCGTCGTACCGGCCCCCGCCGGCGATGGCACGTTCAGCTCCACGGCACTCGTGGACCTCGAAGACCGTGCCGGTGTAATAGGCCAAGCCACGAACAATGCCCGGGTCAAACGTCACCCAGTCTTCAAGGCCCGCATCACGCAGGGGGGAGGCCAAATCAAAGAGGGGTGCCAGACCTTCGGTTTGAAGTCCCAAGGCAGTCATGGTCTTCACCAGCGCATCGGTGGTGCCAGAAGAAGAAAGAACCGCGTCCAACTTCGAGATTTCGTCCGGTCCTAGACCCAGCGGCTGGGCTTTGGTCGCGAACACTTCTGCGGGCATCTTCTCCTTGCGGTCAAGCAGGGTGAACGCTTCATGCAGTTGATCTTCATTGACGCCCAGACCTTGCAGGACCGACGCCGCGGCATCACGGTGGGACAGTCGAATGGTGACATCACCCGGTCGAAGCCCAAACCGTTCCAGAGTTCCAGCCAGCAGCCCAAGAAGGTCCAACTCGGCGTTCATGGAGGGGTCTCCAATCACGTCGGCATTCCACTGCAAAAACTCACGCAATCGACCACGTTGTGGTCGTTCGCCGCGGAAGAACGGACCAATGCCAAACCACCGCAAAGGCATGGGTCTTTGCCGGACGGCATCGGCGGCCAACCTCGCCACGGTCGGGGTCAGTTCTGGTCGAAGCGCGTAATCGTCGTCCCCTCCTGATCTCCGGAAAGAAAACAGCTCTGACACAATCCCATCACCACTCTTGGTGGTGTACAGCGAGAGATGCTCAAACGTTGGACCGTCAACTTCCTCGAACCCATGGTTCGTTGACACTATTCGCCAGCGGTCTTGAATCCACTGACGTTGGGCAAGATCTTCCGGGAGGAAGTCGCGGGTGCCTTTCGGCGCCTGAAAACCTGCGGCCATGCCACAAGTGTACGCCCTCGGCGTTAAAGAAAGAGTTCGACAAATCGACTTCGTGTTCGAAGTCTGGCAAGAAGTTGCCGGTGCAGTTCTCCAAGCAGCTGGCTGACCCTCGACTCACTGAGCCCAAGGACTCGGGCGGTTTGAGCCATGGACAACGATTCGCCGTAGTACAACGCCACCATGGTGCGGGTCCGGACATCAAAAGTGCATTCGAGCCAATCCAGCAATTCAGATCGAGCATCAGAATGGGTTTGAGCGGGAGGGAGGCAGCCTTCTGGTTCTGGCTCGTTGGCCGACATCACGCTGATCGCCACGGCGGCCCCCCGGGTGGACCAGGTCTGCACATGGAAGATTCGATTGGGATTGAGTCCGGTCAGTCGACCCAGCACTTCTTCTTCCGGCTCGAATCCATATCGAGTTCGGAATTGATCGGCGGTGGTTTGAACTTTCCGGACATCCGCGCGGGCTCCTCGTGAGAGCAGATCTTCGCGGCGAAGCCAATCGTGGATCGATCCGCGAATACGCTGTTTGGCATAGGGGCGGAAATCATCACAAACCCGGTTGTCGAACCGTTGCAACGCATCGTGTAATCCGAGATAGCCAGCTTGCTCGAGATCGCCCAGCTCCACTGAAGGTGGAAGTTGCCGGTGTTGGGCCCGGGCAATGGGCTCGACCAGTTCCGAAAAGTAGTGATGCAGCAATTGGTCACGTGCGGCAGGACAAGCCACGTGCATCCAAGCTGCCCAATCATCGCGCAGGGCGCTCGGTTGCCGCCGAACGTCCCCTCCCTGATTGTGGGGCATGGAGATTCCTTTCAGTTGCCGACGGCCGTCCGTGGCCGACATTTAGCCCATCGGACGGTCTTGGCCAATCTCCACACAGATCTTGAGAAAATTTTCAGGCGCGAGGCAAAATCAGGTCAACGATCAAGCCAAGGGCCAGTCCCAAGCCGGCGATACCCACAGTGACTTGCACGGTGAAAAGCCCAACCTCTGGCCAATACCGTTTGAAGTCGGGCAGCCGCCAAGCTTTGTAGACCATCCCGACCCCAAAAGAGAATGGGATGATGGTCAGCCACCAGATTTCTTGGAGTGCGTGCCACGGATCAATGAACGGCATCAAACCGCTCCCTTCGGCGTGGCGAAGCCCGCTTCCAAGATCAACACCAGATTCATGAGGCCTCCGAGGGCAATGAACAAAGTGCCCACTTCGTTCACGTGGGACAAGCCTTGTCGACGGACGGCGTCCATGACTTCTGGGTCTTCCGCCAGCCACCGTTCACCCAGCGAGGGGGTTCGCTCCCAAGAGATGTCCTGAATTTCTCGCCCATTGATGCTGGAGAGTCGACTGCGAGTGAAGTCAGTGGCGAAGGCAATGGGACCATTGAACGCTTGGGCATAAAACCAGATGCCGTCATGCTTTCGATCTACGGCGTCCAAGCCCCCGATCAGCAAGCCTGAGAGGTACAAGAAAAGCACCCCTCCCATTGCTCGGAGGCCGCGAGCGTATCGACGCTCCGCAAAGTATCCGCCTCCTGGCCAAAGCCAAGCGAAGAGCATCCGGTCCGGTTTCATCGCAGATCGAGCCATACCACTGTCACTATCGGCATAACCCGACCTGCTCCCACTGATTTCGATCCGGTTCGCTGCATGTGGGGACTCTTGGGGGCGATAGGGGATGTGATGAGCACTGAACCCACCCGATCTCGCCCCACTGTTGTTGACCGCCGTCTTGGCATGATGCGTCGAGACACCCCACCGGATACCAACTTGGAACGCCGCCGTGGTCCCGGTCGTCGACGGTCAGATTTCCGTCGTGACGCCGATGAGGGCACTTTCGACACGGAACAGATGTATTTTTTGAAAGCGATAGAAATGTGGCGACGTGAGGTCAAATTGTTTGATGGTGCGGTCCCCAGTTGGGATCAGGTACTGCAAGGAATTCGGTGTGTTGGGTATCGCCGCACCTCGACCGACACTGTTCGTTTGAATGATTCTCCATCGCTTTCGCCTGAGTCGGAGCAAGCCAGCCTTGAGACTTCAGTCATCGAGCAAAATCGATTTCAGTGCGTCATGGAGATGTTCAGGGAGGTCACTGATGTCCACCTGCCGCAGTGGACAGATGTGCTTGAGGTCATTCGTCGGATGGGATACCGGAAGGTCCAGCCATGTGGTTTTGATCTGCGTGGTCGAATTGAAGAGTTTCAGGAACGACCTGATGCACCAGCTCGGGTGGATCGGTCGGAACGAGAGGCCTCAGACGATCAGCAAGCTTTTTTGAACCAATCTGAGTTTTTCTCAACGTGACACTTCCATTCGTTCGGGAAGCTTTTTCTTGCGAAGATGACCAGGACCATGGTGGGTGCTGCTACGCGGGTGGATCGAATCTGGACAAGAAGTATCAGATGGTCAACCGCCGTCTTTGAACCAGTCGGCGTTTTTGCCCACATAGACCTTCCACTCATCGGGAAGATCCTCTTCGGGAAAAATGGCTTGGACTGGACACTCGTCCACACACAAGCCGCAGTCAATGCAGGTGTCAGGATCGATAAAGAGCTGATCCGCACTGCTGTTTCGATCGTCAGACGGGCCGGGATGGATGCAGTCCACTGGGCAAACATCAACACAAGCGGTGTCTTTGGTTCCTACACAGGGTTCAGCAATAACGTGTGCCATAGCATCTCCAACTTCGGAAAAAACTTACCGCAGAATTGAACATAGTCCACAAAAAAAGAAGCGGGGAGCCCCAAAGGACTCCCCGCGACGTTCTTGTGACGCAGCTTGGATCAGCGGCGGCGTGTGGCCTTCTTACGAGTGGCCTTCTTGGCTGCCTTCTTAGCGACCTTCTTGCGAGCGGTCTTCTTGGCAGTTTTCTTGGCTGCCTTCTTGGCGACCTTCTTGCGAGCGGTCTTCTTGGCAGTTTTCTTGGCTGCCTTCTTAGCGACCTTCTTGCGAGCGGTCTTCTTGGCAGTTTTCTTGGCTGCCTTCTTAGCGACCTTCTTGCGAGCGGTCTTCTTGGCAGT